>CAZHPE010000020.1:0-4960 GCA_964534775.1 uncultured candidatus Brocadiaceae bacterium | reverse complement strand
ATATAGCCCGTTACTAGGGCGGGTTCCGGCCTGTTCGGGCACTTCCGATTCCTGTTTCAACTCGGCCTGCTTCGCCGCCCTTGCCCGTCGAAGCTATCGTCAGTCCGCAACGCCTGTCGCACAAACGGCATCTCGCAAAGCCGGTCGAATACCTCCTCTGGAGTCAGTTTCGTGAGGCATTCCCGATGCGTGCATGGATGTTGCCCCGGCCCCAGGAAACAAGGCTCGCAGTTTACGCGACGGCGAATGATTGCAGCATACTTGCCCCTTGGCCCTGTGCGACACGGATCCGTCGGACCCAATATCCCGACAGTCGGCCGACCCAGCGCTGCTGACACATGCATCAGACCCGAGTCGTTCCCGACAAGCAGGTCGCAGTTCCTGATTATGGCCGCAACTTCCAGCAAAGGTCGGCCAGCAACAATGGTCGCACGGGCCGAGCACCGGTCTGCGATTCTTTGCAGCGTCGTCGTCTCTCTCTTCCGGCCGAACAGTACAATGTCGGCTCCCCACTGCGTTCCCATCATGGAACCCAACTTGGCGTAGTGCTCAGGTGCCCATGCTCTGTCAGGTCCGGTGGTCCGACTGCCACCCGGGTGGATGCAGACGGTCATCTTGTCTCGGGGGATTCCTGCGGAGACGAAGAACGCGTCGACAAGCCGATCCATCTCAGCAGGCACGGTGATCGTCGGATCCCCGTGCACTTCGTCAATTCCTATGAGGCTCAGCAGACCGAGGTTGCGCTCAACAGTGTGCGCGCACTCCGATGGCTTTGTGTGAACGTTGAGTAAGCGCCTGGCAATTGCGCCCGCAGGGCCGGATCCGTGCACATGCCCAACGCGCCGCTCTGCGCCTAGAATGAATGCCACAGCGCCCCTGACTAGGTCGGAGGCCGGAATGTCCGGCCAGATGATCAGATCGAAGCGCTTGCTTCGGGACCAGCGCGCTTTTCTGGCGATCTCAATGGCGTCGCGGATATGGCCTCCCCATCCCGGCGCGAACAGCCACCGATTTCCGCGAAAGATGACAACCTCATCATAGCAGTCTTGCGCGGCAAAAAGGCTGGCTGCATTAGGATAGGCCAACAGCGATATGCGCGCCTCAGGGAAGCGGCGTCTCAGCGCTCTGGCGCACGGCAGGAACATCACCAGATCGCCGATACCTATCAGCCCCAATATCAAGACGTTCTCTACCATGACTTCTGCGGTCCTGTTCGGCCGGCGGACGATGGCGCCAATGATCCCCGCGGACCACACGGGCTGCCCAATTCACCCGCAATGGCTACACCACGCAAGAGACGCACGCCACCAGCAAGGCAATCATTCAACCGGACGACCGGGCGTGGGCAAGCATGGGTAAGACCTGGCACTCCGTGCAGCACGGACAGGGCTCCTTGCTCCCTATAGCGTAGTCCACGTCGTATAGGCCCCGTGTCTTGTCTCCGACGACTCGATCGCTGTAAATACACGGGCGGATGGTGCCATCAGACTGGATGAAGACCGATACGCGGCCCGCCAGGCAGCGTATCCCGCGTCTGCGGTCTCCCATGAGGGAAGTCTTGCCTCTGAGGTGCCTGTGGAGCTGCCACATGAACGAATCTTTGCGCTTTCGCTTCTTGATGTAGCGGAGCAGAAACCTGACCTGATCGACCGACAGTTCGACGTCATCTGCGTCCTCGTTGGCATAGAGCTGCTCACTCCGGGCAGCAGGGCGGAACGAGTACGACGAGCCCGTTTCGCACGCGACGGCTTGCACGTGCTCCAGATTCTCGCTGTTGCAGTTGAGCGGTTGCAGGGTCATCGACAGAGAAGTCCTGATGTTGGCTCTGTTGAGGCCCGCCAGCGCGCGCAGCGTCTGAATGACTTGGTCGTAGCCGTCGACGCCACGCAGGAGCGCATGGGTTGCGGCATTACCCTCCAGAGGCAGAACGACAGACAGCACATCCACCTTCGGTGATGCCATTTCAGCGAACTCTACGACCTTCTGCGGGCAAAGACCGTTGCTGCAGAAGAACAGGGTCCTGAGGTGAGCGAGGCCGGTCAGCATGCCGTCGAGCACCGATTCGATGTCGTCGCGGAGGGTCGGTTCGCCTCCCGACATGATTAGGGTCTTCACCCCCTTCCATTCCGGCTGGCCGTAGAGCTCAGAGAACTCTCGTGGGGTCATTTTCAAGCTGTCCGGCCCACGAGTCCACATGCGGCACATGCGGCACCGCCCGTTACACTCGTGTGTGACCAGCTGGTTGATGAACCTTATCATGGCCAACTTTCAGGTGCTGTCGCCGTCAGTGGCGCTTCAGTCATGGACTGTCAGGCCCGTGCCCACATGTCATCGAACAGGTTAGAACCGGCCACGGCGGGACGGGTCAAAACCGGCCGGAGTTGCTGAGTGATATGAGCATCATTACACCGATTCCTCTTCCGTTTTGCAAGCAGCTTTCCCGTCCTGCTTTTGGGCCAAGAGAGCGTCCTCGACCCTTGGCTCCGGCCGTCTACGGGGATAAGGATGTCATGGAGTTGTATCTCACGCAACCCTACCGGATGACGGCATGGCCCTACTTGACGGTAGGCCGCAGTATGGCTTAGCCTGATCGGTTTCAGGGGTGTGTCCACATAACTCATTGCATATCGATGGCTTATTGCCTTGGCCGCCATGCGTTCGCTCGACGGCACGCAACTTGCGATAGTGTGAATCGGTGGCGCGCGTTGAGGAGGAGCCGTGAAGACATTGGAACTGGATGCCGTGCAGGCCCGGGCGGCCTTCGAAAGGCTGGCGGCCGACTTCCGGGTGATGGCCCCCGTGGTTCGGGATGGCGGCGGACGCTTCTCAGACACCGACGCGGTGCTGTACGACGAAGTTGACAGGCTCGACCAGATCGAATTTCACCGGAAGTCGCACTTCTCGCCGAAATCCGTGCTCCTGCCTATTCGGGAAACGCTCTTCACGTTTCGGGATGGGCGCACGGAGGCGGCTTGGCCTGCATCGGCGCCGATTCTCCTGTTCTTAAGGGCGTGTGATATCCACGCGTTGCGCGTCCTAGACGCTCACTTCCTGGAGAACGGTGCCGTCGCGGATGCCCACTATCAGCGACGCCGCGAAACCGTGAAGGTTGTACTGATGGAATGTCCGATGCCGTTCCCCGCCTGCTTCTGCGTTTCCATGGGAACGAACCGTGCTGAGGGGTACGACGCCTTCCTGCGCCCGCGGGGAGATGCCTACATTGTAGGCGTCAGGAACGATGCCATGGTGCGCTACTTCCCGGAAGGTACGGCGTCCACCGCAGTCCCCTTATTCTCGACGCAGGATCCCGTGCCGCTCACCGTCCCCGACGAAGTGGACGCTTTGGTCTTTGGTGCCCCACTGTGGAAGGACTACACGCGACGCTGTATTGCCTGCGGCCGCTGTAATATCTGCTGTCCGACCTGTACCTGCTTTACGGTGCGGGACCTGCCTTCTCCCAGCGATCCTGGCGAGGGCTGCCGGCGGCGGATCTGGTCTGCCTGCCAGGTCAAGGAATTTGGCCTGTTGGCCGGGAATCACGACTTCCGGATTCCTGAGGGCGACCGGATGCGCTACCGCGTCCTGCACAAGATCAGCGACTTCCGGAAGCGGACGGGGTTCAACATGTGTGTGGGGTGCGGTCGCTGCGACGACGCCTGTCCCGAGTTCATCAGTATGCGCACCTGTGTGGAGAAGATACATGATTGTTGCTCCTCCCCAAACCAGGTCGGAACCTGATCCCTACGCTGGACGACCCGCACGCGTGATCGACGTGACCGGACATACTCCGACGGAACGGTCGTTCGTTCTCGAATATGACGCTCCGCGAAGGCCCGGGACCTTTCTGATGGTGTCACTGCCGGGCGCCGGCGAAGTGCCGATCTCGATCAGCGGCTTTGCCGCGGCGTCCGTCGAGATCACCGTCCGCAACGCCGGGGCGGTTACGTCGCGCATCTGGGACTCCCGGCGCGGAGACACGCTATATCTGCGCGGGCCGTACGGAAATGGCTTCCCGATGGATGAGTTTGCCGGGCGACCCTTGCTCCTTATCGCTGGCGGCTCCGCCGTGGCCCCCCTCAAAAGCGTGGTGGAAGACTACCTCGATACCGACCGGCCGCAGCCCGAGCAGGTGGATATCCTGGTGGGGTTCCGGTCCCCACGTTACGTGCTTTTTGCCCGCGAGCTGGAACGCTGGAAGAAGGCGTTCCGAGTTGCCGTGACCGTTGACAATGACGAGGACTACGCGTGGATGGGGAGCATCGGATTCGTGGTGGACTTCATCAAGGAAGTCCCGACCGTCGGGGACGAGACGCGCGTGGTGCTCATTGGGCCGCCGATGATGATGACGAACGCCATCCGGGAACTCGTGCAGCACGGCGTTCGGGAGGAGCGCGTTTGGGTCTCACTGGAGCGACACATGAGGTGCGGCGTCGGCAAGTGTGGTCACTGCCGCATTCGGGATAGATATGTCTGCCTGGATGGCCCGGTGTTCAACTACACCGAGGCGAAACGGCTGTTCGATTAGCACGTGCGGGGCCGCTGGAGACTCTGGGAGAAAGGGAGGGAGCGATGACGCGGTACTTCCGGAAGATGCTGGGACACACCCGCAATCCTACCACGGTCAGCGTTGCAGACACTTTCTGGGGCTGGCTGGGGTCCTTTGTCGGCATCTCGCTGGTTGCTGCAGTCGACCGCCATTTCCTTGGTGGGACAGACCTGCTGCTGCTCATCGGCAGCTTTGGCGCATCGGCGGTTCTGATCTACGGCGCTATCGACAGCCCTTTGGCACAGCCCCGCAACTTGGTGGGCGGGCACGTCTTCTCTGCGATCGTGGGCGTCACGGTGTACCAGGTGTTGCCGGAGCCAACCTGGCTCACGGCGGGACTGGCCGTCTCTCTATCCATTGCTATGATGCACGTGACGAGCACGCTCCACCCGCCGGGCGGCGCGACGGCGCTCA
>CAZHPE010000019.1:12533-23032 GCA_964534775.1 uncultured candidatus Brocadiaceae bacterium | reverse complement strand
CATTCTTCGCTCTGCCACGGCCGAAAACTATGACTATCTGGGAAATGCGGGGTCAAGCGGGTGCTCCCTCGGGCGAACCTTTTCCCGCCTGGCGGCGTCTCATGGATGGCTTGGGCAGGGTCGCGCTGTGAGGCCGGGGGGGGGAGGGTTGACAGGGCCCAGCCGTTGCGAGATCATTCGGGACCCATATTCCCGTGCGTAGAAGAACCATGACGAAGCGTGCGTGGATTACCTCAGTCGGGGTGCTGGTTCTCATCGCGGCGGCCATGCTGTCGGCAGGCGCGCAGCAGCCGGGACCGCAAGAACCGCTCAGCCAGGCGGACGCGCTGTTTGATCAGAAGAACTACAAGGAGGCCGCGGAGCTGTACGAAGCGGCCCTCGAGACGAAGCTCACGCCCCAGCGCATCCAGCACGCCTACGAGCATATCATCTTGTGCAAGCTGAGGTTGCGCCTGTTCGACGACGCGCTGGAGGCGGCCGAGCAGTTCGTGGAGCGCACCTCCCGCACCTACCGTGAGGCACGCGCGCGGCGCCAGGCGGGCAACCTCTACATGCTCATCCCGCACTGGGGCACCCGGGCAGGGGGCGAATTCTTTCGCGGGGAGTGGAAGCAGGGAATCCAGCTACGCAGCGAGAAGCACGACAAGCGCCTGGCCGTCGCGCATCTGGAACGCGCTCGGGAGCTCTACGCGGCGTATGATCTGCGCCTTGCGTCGGGCAAGGGCGTCCCGGGGGCCAAGCGGCCCGTTCCGAAAGAGGAGCGGGAGGCGTGGCACGGCGAGCGCATCGCGTGCATCTTCGATCTGGCGAACTGCCTGAGTCGGTTCTCGATCTATGAGAACGACTGGCGCTGGTGGCACCGCTGGTGGGGCGAGCGGGACGAGTTCATCGCCGAGACGGCGGGCGAGGAGGACTTCGACGAGTATCACAGCGACTCGGAAATGCGGCGGAAGCGCCCGATCGGCCTGCGGGTCGACGAGGATGGCAAGCCCATCTTCCCCACCGCGCCCAAAGACTATTCGGGCGGGTTGAGCGATGATCGGAATATCCTCTACCTCCTTGCCGAGGTGCGGGAGCTGGATAAAACGAAAGAGGGCAAGTTCGCGGTCCTCAGCTATTACCGGCAGGCCATGCTGGCGCGTGCCCGGTTCGGGATGGATCGGATCAACAGCTACGCGGGCATGTACTGGTGGGGTGGCAAGGCGCCGCTTCAGGATGAGCTGGGGACGTTCAACCCGTGGGAGCTGGCTGACGACGAGACGTTGGCGCTGGCGGGGGGCCGGGTGCGGAAAGTCACGCTGCCGGATGAGTTCGACGTGCTGGGGCTTCTGCGCGTCGTCGCCGACTATCCGCAGAGCGGCATCGCCGGGCAGGCGCACTACGCGGTCGGCCTCTACTACCAAAGCCGCCAGCAGTACAAGACGGCGCTGGGCGAGTACGAGGCGGTGAAGAAAGCTCACCCCAGCACGAGCGAGTGGGCACGCAACGCCGATACCCAGATCGGCCGGATCAAGGCCCCCCAGGCACGCCTGAGCGA
The DNA here is from genome assembly GCA_964534775.1 of uncultured candidatus Brocadiaceae bacterium. Taxonomy (GTDB): domain Bacteria; phylum Planctomycetota; class Brocadiia; order SM23-32; family SM23-32; genus CAZHPE01. The sequence continues at coordinate 21,495 of CAZHPE010000019.1, read as the reverse complement.
CAGTGGCGTGCAGCTTCCGGGGGAGCCGGCCAGGCTCGAGGTGAGCTATCGCAACACCAGCAAGCTCCACTTCGTCGCCCGCAGCTTCGACCACAAGGCGTTCTTCGATGAGGTGCGCGCGCGCATCCTCGAAGAGCCGGGGAAGCGCAACGCGCCGTACGTACTCGGCAACTGGACGCGCTATCTCCTGGACGGGCGTAATCCTAAGCACCGGGACTACTGGGTGTATGAGGCCGCCGCGAAACACGTGGGCCCGGTGGTGGCGCGGTGGACGGATGAGGTGCCGGACGACGGGTTGCACCGCTACGCGCACACCACGCTGCAAACGCCCCTCGACGACGCCGGCGCCTACTTTGTCCACTGCTACCTGAAGGAGCCGCCCAAGGAGCACGCCGAGAAGGGCGGCATGGACGCCCTTGCGCTGGGCGACAGCCGCGCGGTGGTGGTGCTGACGGACATGGCCATCGTCGAGAAGAAGACGTCGAAGGGCAACCTATATTTCATCGCCGACGCACGGGGCGGTGCGCCCGTGCCGGGGGCGACGATCGACATTCTGGAGACCTGGACGACCCATGACAGCAAGCTGAAGCGCAGCATCTTTCACACCAAGATGCACAACCTGACCGCCGACCGGCGGGGCATGGCTGTCTTCCCGCCGCAGCGGCCGCGGCAAAGCCAACTCCAGCTGTTGGTGAGCGCCGGAAAGGGGCGGCTGGCGTGGGCGGGCATGACCTATACGAGCCGGTACTCTCCTGCCAGGATGCGCGACGGGATGTTCGCCTACGTGATAACGGACCGGTCCGTCTACCGGCCCGCGCAGACCGTGCGCTACAAGGTGTGGCTGCGTCGCATGTTGAAGGGCAACCTGAACAACATGCCTGCCCAGAGCGTCAGCATCACCATCTACGACCCGCGCGGTAACAAGGTGCTGGATGAGACCGCCCGGACCGACCAGTTCGGCGGACTGGACGGCAGGCTCACGCTCGGCGAAGAGCCGCCGCTCGGCGTCTACCGGATCCACGTGCGCGGGCAGAAGTATGCAGGCGGCCAGAACTTCCGCGTCGAGGAGTACAAGAAGCCTGAGTTCGAGGTCACCGTCGAGCCGGGCAAGTCCCACACGAAACTCGGCGACAAGCTCACGGCCCTCATCCGGGCGAAGTATTACTTCGACGCGCCGGTCACCGACGCCACCGTGAGCTACAAGATATTCCGCGAAGAATACCGCCACGCCTACTACTTCCCGGGCCGGTGGGACTGGCTCTACGGTCGGGGTTACGGCTACGCGTGGTACGACTACGACTGGTTCCCGTGGTGGGGCGCGTTGCGCTCCAGCCGCGTGGCCCCGCCGTGGTGGTATCCGGCCCGGACGCCGGTGCGCGAGCTGGTGGAGCATGGCACGGGGCGGATCGGTGAGGACGGCACGCTGAAGGTGGCCATCGACACCCGGCCCGCACTGCGCGAGCACGGCGACCTGGACCACCGATACGTGATCCAGGCCGAGGTGCGCGACGCCAGCCGCCGCGTCATCAGCGGAGAGGGCGCCGTCAAGGTCACCCGCCAGGCATACTACGCCTTCATCCAGTCCGACCGGGGATACTACGTGCCGGGGCAACAGATGCGCGTCATCGTGCGCTGCCTCACGCCCGACAACAAGCCCGTCCAGACCGAGGGCATCGTAACGATCTCGCGCGTGGTCTACGGAGGGCCGGACAATGCGCGGCTGGAGGAGACCGAGCTCAAGCGCTGGAAGGCCTCGACGGACAAGCGCGGCGTCCTCAAGTTCCCGTTGCGCCACGAACGCTCCGACCAGCTCAAGATCAAGTTCGAGGCGCCTGACGAGTGGGGCGGCAAGGTGGAAGGGTACGGGCTCGTGTGGGTGTGCGGGCGCGCCTTCGACGGCCAGCTCTACCGCTTCAACGACCTGGAGCTCCTGACCGACAAGCGCACCTACAAGCCGGGTCAGGTCTGCCACCTAATGATCAACACGAAGCGCCCGGGCAGCTATGTCCTGTTCTCAGACGACGTGGATTCCCGCCACCTACTCTCGTGGCGCCTGCTGCGCCTGCCGAAGCGCAGCACCATCGTCGACATTCCGATCACGAAGGACCAGCGGCCGAACTTCTTCGTCGAGGCTACCACCGTAGCCGACGCGCGCGTGCACCAGCAGATGAAGCGCATCTGCGTGCCGCCGGAGGAGGGGATATTGAAGGTGAGCGTCAAGACCGACAAGCCGAGCTACCGGCCGGGCGAAGAGGCGCGCGTCACCCTGAGCGCAAAGGCCCTCGACGGCAAGCCAGCCCGTGCGCAGATTACCCTGAGCGCCTTCGACACGTCCGTCCTCTACATACAGCCAGAGTACACGGAAGAGATCCGCAAGTTCTTCCACGGCCGGATGCAGCACCACTCCCTCCGTATGCTCACGAACCTGCTGGAGAGGTTCTGTGCCGTCGGCCGCGTTGATCGGCCCTTCCAGGACATCCGTCGGCTCCTGCCGCCCGACTGGTACGGCACGTGGGGCCCCGTGATCGGCGACTGGCGAACCGTGGATGAGAAGGAGCTTGGAGACTTGGCCGCCATTGGCGGCGGCTTTGGCGGCCGGGCTGGCGGGGCACGATTCAGGATGGCCGAGTCCCTGTCCTTGACACCCCACATATCGGCGCCCTCGGGGGGGGACATGGCGTCGGGCCCGGCGGAGATGGCCGAGGACAAAGCACTCGGCGCCGAGCCAGCCTTCGTCGAGGCCGAGGTGCGGCAGAAGTTCGCAGACACCGCCCTCTGGCTCGCCACCCTCACCACGGATGAGAACGGTGAGGCCACCGCTACGGTCGAGATGCCCGAGAACCTTACCACGTGGAAGATCAACTCCTGGGCCATGACCAAGGCCACGCGCGTGGGCCAGGCCTCCGCGGAGGCCGTCACCACCAAGGACCTCATCGTGCGCCTCCAGGCCCCGCTTCTTCATGGAGTACGACGAGGTGGTCCTGAGCGCGAACGTCCACAACTACCTGGACGAGGAGAAGGACGTGCGCGTGGAGCTGCTCATCGACGGGGGCGGCATCGACGCGATGGACAATCCGAGCACCTCGTCGGATTCGACCAAGGTCTACATGGTCAAGCGCGTCAAGGTCCCCGCCGGCGGCGAGAGGCGCGTGGACTGGCGAGTGAAGGTCGTCGAGGAGGGCATGGCCAACATCACCGTCAAGGCGTTGACCGACGAGGAATCGGACGCGATGAAGATGAGCTTCCCGGTGCTGGTGCACGGAATGACCAAGCAGGTGGCGCAGGGAGGTTCGATGCAGCCGGACGAGCTGGAGGCTACCCAGGCGATAGAGATTATCGTGCCGGAGGAGCGCCGACCCGAACTCACGCGCCTCGAGGTGCAGTACTCGCCCAGCATTGTCGGCGCGATGCTCGACGCCCTCCCTTATTCCCTCTACTATCCCTACGGCTGCGCCGAACAGACTATGAGCCGGTTCCTGCCCGCGGTGCTCACGCTCAAGACGATTCAGAACATGGGCATCACGCTCGAGGACCTGGAGCATGCCCGCGGCAAGATGGCGGAGATCCGCCGGATCGAGAAGGGCGAGCGTATCAGCATCTACAGCCACATCGACAACCCCGTCTTCGACACCCATGAGATGAACAGGATCATCGACGCCGGCCTCCAGCGCATCACGGGCATGCAGCACGGCGACGGCAGCTGGGGCTGGTGGAAGGAGGCGCCGTCCAGCGGCTACATGACCGGCTACGTTCTGAACGCCCTCCTCACCGCGCAGCAGTGCGACCTGGAGATCGACGAGAACATGATCCAGCGCGGCACGAGTTTTCTGAAGGGCTGGGAAGAGGGCCGGATGCGTAAGACTAACTGGAGCCCCCACGCGCAGGACGCCTTCGTCGCCTACGTGCTGTCGATGCGCTCGGTGTGCGCAGCCATCAGGCCGGCCGACGGGGACGAGAGACCCGGCGACCTGCTCGACCGGCTCTACGAGGGGCGCGACAAGCTCAACCTTTACGGCAAGGCACTCCTGTCGATGGCGCTTGCGGGCGCGCGCGATGAGGACCGCGCGCGCCTCGTGCTGCGCAACATCCTCCAGTACAAGGAGGAGAACCCCGAAACCGAGATCGCCTGGTTCCGCACGCCGGACGCCGGGTGGTGGTACTGGTGGAACTCCGACATCGAAACCAACGCATGGTGCCTGAGGGCGCTGATCCGGCTTGAGCCCAAGGACCCGCTGGCGCCGAAGATCGTCAAGTGGCTCCTCGAGAACCGGCAGAACGGTTACTACTGGCGCTCCACGCGCGATACGGCCTTCTGCTTGGCGGCGATGAGCGACTTCGTGGTCGCAAGCGGCGAGGGCCGCCCGGACTACACCCTCACCATCGAGCTCGACGGCAGGGTTGCGAAGACGGTGAAGATCGACCGGGACAACTTCTTCACCTACGATAACCGGTTCGTCATCGAGGGCGCGAGCTGAAAGTGCAGCGGCGCTACTTCCGGCTTGCCCCGATCCCTTACGAAGTGGAGGTCGAGGGCGCCCGCGGGCAGAAGCTCATCGAGAAGCGCCTGCGCTACGAGCGCGTGCCGATCGCGAGCGGCGACCGAGTCGAAAGCGGCGCCCTGATCCAGGTCGAACTCGAGGTCGAGAGCGACAACAACTACACCTATCTGGTCTTCGAGGACATGAAGGCGGCCGGCTGCGAACCGGTCGAGGTGCGCAGCGGCGGCAATCTCCAGGAGGGCTTCTACAGCCACATGGAACTGCGGGACGAGAAGGTCGCCTTCTTCCTGCGCTCAATCGACCAGGGCAAGCACCTGCTGCGCTACCGCATGCGGGCGGAGGCGCCGGGCGTTTTCCACGCCCTGCCGGCCGTGCTCTACGGGATGTATGTGCCCGAGCTGCGCGGCAACTCGGACGAGATCGTCGTCGGAATCGAGGACAAGTAACCGGCGGGCTGCGAGGGGGCGACCCGTCGGGCCCCAAGAGGTCTTTGTTCTCAAAGGCGGCTGCATCGCTGCGAGTGGCCGCTTGGCTCAAGAGCGCTTGCGCCGCCATGAGTGCCCTTCTTGCCAAAGAAGAGCGGTTGCACCGCTTGCGTCGCCTGCACCGCCATGGGCCTGAGGATGCCCTTGCCGGAGCAGGTCGTCGGGCGCGCATTCGCTTGTTTGCTTGTCATCGGGGGCAATCTGAGCAATAATTGCCGGAGGAATCCAGCCGGTCGAGTAAGGTGGATGCCAATGCAGGCGGAAAAGGCCTCCAATTCCCACGGAGTCCCAGGTGAATAGGCTCGGCAGTGTCGCAATAGCCTGTCGCCAACTTCGGCGGGTCACGGGGGCTGTCTGTCAAGTTCGCGAGCACATCCGGCTTTTCAGTCGTCTTGCCAGCCAGGTCGATGTCTATTGCGAGTCGGTAGACAGGAGAGCCGTCAAGGAAGGCGGGGGAATCCCCCGCGCTATTTCCGGGTGGCCTCTTTCCGGTCACCGGCGGCGGAGGTTCTTCAACTGGCGGGTTCTTCGTCAGGTCCGCCGAAGGAACTATGCTCTGGTCGTCGGCCACGGAGACATAATGGAGCAGGACGTTCTCTGCCTTCACAACTGCGTTCACTTGGCGCATGAGATGATCCATGGCTGTCCCGCACCGGCCAACCACGTCATGGCAAGAATACACGGGGAACTCCTGAGCGGGGGGTACTTCCGGCTCCTCATCGCCAACTCCAACATGATGAGACAGGACATTGTCGGCCGCTTCCGCATTGAACCCGAACGTGTAGAGGTCGTGTATCCCGGCTATGACCCGGCGAAGTTCAACAGGGATGAGAGAGATGCCTTGCGGCCCTGGGTGCGGAAGCAGCTCAAGCTTGGGGCAAAGGACGTTCTGATTGGGCTGGTCACTTCGGGGAACTTCGAGAAAAGAAACGTGGATTTCTTCCTCAGGTCTGTTGCCAAGCTGCCTGGGGAACTCAAGCCGCGATGCCATTTCCTGGTTACTGGCAGAGAGAGCAAGGTCGCCCATTACAAGTCCCTGGCAAAGGAAGTGGGCCTGGGCCGGAGAGTCCATTTTTCCGACTTCACCTCTCGTGTTCAGGATAGCTACCACGCGCTCGACGTCTGTGTTCTGCCGGCAAAGCTCGAAGAGTTCGGCCGCGTGGTGTTGGAGGCGATGGCCTGCGGTCTGCCGGTGATCACGTCGGATCGGGTCGGGTGCTCGGAACTTTTTCCGAGCGGGAGCCGGGCACTTGTTTTTCCGTCGGGCGATGAGGATGAGTTTCTTCGCAGGCTTTCAGCCTTGATCTCGCATCCGGATCTGCGACACAAATTGGGTGATGGCAATCTGGCTGTCGCTCGGAACAACAGGGAGCCGGAGCAGGGGCGTCGTTTCGAGAGCATCCTGCGCGAGCGGGGACTCATCTGAAGCGCGGTCGGGTGAAGATGCAGGCGTCTTCCACGCCCTGCCCGCCGTTCTCTACGGGAGGTATGTGCCCGGGCTCCGCGGCAACTCGGCCGAGCTTGTCGTCGGAATCGAGGACAAGTGGGATAGCCAATCCTGCACAGGCGCAAGCGGAAGGGGGCACGCCATGTATCACGCACGACAAAAGCGGACCGGCGGGGCTGTGATGTTGTTCGCCGTAGCAGCCCTCCTATCGATCTTTTTGCCGGCCGTCCTCGGGGCCGCCGAGAACGTGCCAAAGAACACCGAAGAGGGGCCGTCACCCGCGTACGGCCCGCGAACGTTCACATTCCCGCACCCCTGCGATGTTCGTGTGCCATCGGGCGCAGCCTGTTGCTCGACCGGCGGGGCCTGGCCTTCGGCATACAAGATCGGCAAGGCCAGCAGAGGCAAATGCTGGACCTCAGAGCGCGAGGCCTGCAGGTGGGCCCAGAGCTGGCGGTCGGCGCCGGTGCGCTGGGCTTCTGGAAGACGCCGTCGAGGGCCCAGGCCGAACGGGCCTTCGACCGTTTCGTGACAACGTGCGAAGGGAAGTATCCGAAGGCGACCGAGTGCTTGGCCAAGGACCGGGCCGAGCAGCTGGCGTTCTACGACTTTCCGGCCGAGCACTGGGTGCATATTCGCACGACGAACCCGGTGGAATCGACCCTGGCAACTGTGCGCCTCAGGACGCACAAGACGCGAGGATGCCTATCGCGACACACGGCGATGACGATGGTGTTCAAGCTGATTCAGAGCGCACAGAAACGCTGGCGCCGGCTGAACGCGTCAGACTACCTGAAGGACGTGATCCCGGGCGTGGAATTCCGCGACGGAGTCCGAGCCGACGGCCAGATGGAACAAGAAGACAAAGCCGCCGCCGCCTGAACCTCCATACATAACATTTGACAATAGCTCCCCATCAACTGCTCCGGTCTTCTGTCCGGCCCGTGTAACGAATCCTGCGCTTGGTCGAGTATTTCTTCCTTTTGCTCTATTTCCCTGCGGGTCAGTTGTCCCGGAGGTTTTATGTTCAACAGAACCCACTCGTGACGTCTGTCTTCGGGAATGGCGGAGAAGATGATTCTCTTGCGGAGCGCTGTCAGGTTAGCTGTGAGGAACTCGGCAAGCCTCATTTCGTTGGCAGTGCTGAAGGAGAATGCGCCCGTTTCCGGAGCGCCTGTCAGCCCCTGATCACTTTGATCTCGCTTTTCGTGCGAGCAGCCGATGGCGGACAGTAAGCTGAAAGCGAGAATGACGAGCGTTATGGCTGGCGACGGCCGCACGAAGGGCGCGCACAGGCAAGAAAACAACCCCAACGGCCACGGCCGCTTTCATCGACCTTGCTATTGACACTCATTCTTGGGTCCCTCGTGTCTGTTGATCTTGTTATGAGACGCTACTGGTCCACATTGCCATACATTCTCCTGCTAACGACCGGTCCCAAGCAGAGCCACCCGTCAACCGCCTACCGCGCCTACAGCGACTGCCCCCACGATGATAATTCCGACCCAGATTGCTACCTCACAGACTATGATCTTGATGGCGCGCCTGGCTCCGATAGGAGCACCCTCAGCAGTCTTCAGATACTTCCCGTAGAACAAAGTGACGACACCAGCGCCCACAGGGATAGAGAATAGTATCATTGGTCCTACCGCTTCAGTTCCTTCTGCTCGCCCGAGGCTGGCGCAGGCGCATAGGAAGGAATGGCAGCCAACCAGATTCCGAATACGCAGGCCTTATAAACTCTCCAGTACGAAAGGCGAGATTTCATCACCCACCGGTAGCCAGTTGAAGCTCCCACGTGCGGATGACAAGGCAGATGAGCGGTGCAGTTAGGACCGACACCACGGTCCACCCCGCCCAGGATGCAGCATCCATTCCTTTGCTCTCATCTCCTGGCAGTGCAACCGTTTCCGCCGGATTCTGCCCCCTGCCGCTGGGTCTCATCGGGCATATCACGACTATCAGCTGTATAACGATCCGCCCGCGAAAACGCAAGCGCAGGATGGCGTTCCGTGTGGGCTCTTGAGAGGCCCTGTACGGCAGCGAACGCGACGTCAAGGGTGGCAGCGACAGTGAGGCCGATCCCGAAGGCCTACGGCCTGACCTCCCTCTTGATCGGGCGGATGGAGCAGGTGTTGCCCTGCACGGCGGGCAGGTAGCACCTGAGCGTGTAGTCCATGACCATGCGGTCGGCGTTGTAGCGCCACGCGAGGCTGCGGATCGAGTCCTTCTGCCGCTCTACCCAGCCGCGCGGCACGCCTTCCTCGTCGCGGTCGTAGTAGAGCGGGATGACCTCGTTCTCGAGCACGTCGAAGCACGCCTGCATGTCCAGCAGGTCCTGGTGGTCGGGGTCGATGTGTTCGGTGCCGCTGCCGATTGCGAAGCCGTTGGTGCCGTCGTAGGCTTCGGCCCACCATCCGTCGAGGATCGAGAGGTTCAGAGCGGCGTTCAGCAGCGCCTTCTGCCCGCTGGTTCCGCAGGCCTCCAGGGGCCGGCGCGGGACGTTCAGCCACAGGTCGACGCCCCGGACC
>CAZHPE010000019.1:0-12523 GCA_964534775.1 uncultured candidatus Brocadiaceae bacterium | reverse complement strand
GAAGACAATTTTCCCCGCGAACCTGGGATCCTGGGTGACGCGGAACACGTCCTGCACCAGGGCCTTCGCCGGTTCGTCGGCGGGGTGGGCCCGGCCGGCGAAGATGATCTGCACGGGCCTTTCCGGATGGTTGACGATGCGGTCCAGGCGGTCCAGGTCCCTGAGCAGGAGGTCGGCGCGCTTATACGTGGCGAAGCGCCGGGCGCAGCCGATGGTCAGGGCGGCCGGGTCGAGGTGCACGTCGGCCTCCGGGCCCACCTCCCGCCCGGCGGCGCGCCGCTCGCACTGGGTCCTTATGCAGCGGCGCACATAGTCCACCAGGCGCACTTTCAGGACCTGGTGCTGCTCCCACCACTCCTCGCCTTCGATGTTCTGCAGGGCCTCCCAGGTTTCGGGGTAGCACAGGCGCTGCTGCCAGTTCTCGCCCAAGTAGCGGGAGAACAGGCGCTCGATGGGCCGCGAGAGCCAGGAGGCGACGTGCACGCCGTTGGTGATGTGGCCGATGGGCACCTGGTGCTCCGGCAGCTCGGGCCAGAGGCGCCGCCACATGCTCCGGCTGACGCGCCCGTGCAGGGCCGAGACCCCGTTGGCCGAGCGTGTCATCTTCAGTCCCAGCACCGTCATACAGAACGGCTCGCCCGGGTCGTCGGGGTGGACGCGGCCCAGGGCCATCAGCGCCGGCAAGGTAAGCCCCAGCTCGTGCCTCAGGGGGCCCAGGGCCTCCTCCACGGTATGGGAGTCGAAGCGGTCGTGGCCGGCTTCCACTGGGGTATGGGTGGTGAAGACCGTCATGGCGGCGGCGCGCTCCTGCACGTGGTGGAAGCGCCGCCCCTCCGCCTGCATCATGGAGCGGCACAGCTCCAGCACGCTGAACGCGCTGTGGCCCTCATTCAGGTGGAGCACGCCCGGCGACACGCCAAGCGCAGTCAGGGCCCGGAGGCCGCCGACGCCGAGTATGAGTTCCTGGCGGATGCGCACCGTGTGATCGCCGCCGTAGAGCGTGTGCGTAAGCTGCCTGTCGCTGGAGGAGTTTCCGTCGACATCGGAGTCCAGTAGCACGAGCCGGTTGCGACCCACACGGGCCGTCCAGACGGCCACCGCGATCTCCCCCGAGGCGGTGTGGACTTTCACGTTCATCGGCTGCCCGTGTGCATCGAGGGCGCGGTCCAGAGGGAGTTCTTCGGCGTTGTTTTCGAGATAGAGTTCGACCTGCCTGCCCCCGGCGTCGAGTTGCTGATTGAAGTAGCCGTGGGCGTAGAACAGGCCCACTGCCACGAGGGGAACCCCGAGGTCGGAAGCGCTCTTGAGGTGATCGCCAGCCAGCACACCCAGGCCGCCGGAGTAGATGGGCAGCGACTCGTGGATGCCGAACTCGGCGCTCACATATGCCACCGGGCAGGCATGCAGGCGCCCGGCGTGGAACGCTCCCCAGGTGTGCTTGGCCTGCCGGTACTCGCGCAGGCGGTGGAAGGCGTATGTGACTCGGGTGGCAAGGGCCAGGTCGGCCGCTTTCCGCTCAAGCTCCTCCTGCGGGAAGCGGGACAGGAACTCCACCGGGTTGTGGTTCACTTCGCGCCAGAGCCGGGGGTCCAGGTCGCGAAAGACGTCGATGACCTCCGGCTGCCAGGTCCAGTAGAGGTTGCGGGCAAGCTCCCTCAGTTCCGCGGCGATGTCCATTCCCGCCCTCCCGGCTCCGCAGTATCGCTGCACCATTGCTCGGACGTGGATCGCCACCCGTCCCAGCCGCCTGGAGGGGAGTATAGCAAATGGCCGAGGCGGGGGACAAGACCTGACATTCGGGCCTCGGGATGGGCGGCGCGCAGCACAATGTGGCCGTGGCCCACTTTGTGGGGGCGGCCCACTGGTGGGGACTGACAGCTACTTCTTCAGGTTCTTGAAATCGACAACGCCGCCACCGCTGGGGGGAAGGCCAACCTCGCCCGGGCGGACGATGCGGCCGGACGACTCTTGGCGCAGGCGCTGAAGCTCCTCCTCGAGCCCCTTTTGCGTCTCTTCGAGCTTGGGCTCGGCTGCTGCGACGAACTTGCGGAACGCCTCCGTCGTTGTCTCGGCCGGTATCTCGAACGAGACGGGTATCTGCTGCACGCCCATGGGCGTCTGGAGGCCGAGCGTCACGCGGCCGACGAACTTCTTGGCGCTGCCGTCCAGCGGATCCAGCACGTCGATGTGCTTGATCGGGAACTTCTGGTCCTCGGGGTTCTCCTCGATGTACTCTTCCCTCTTGTAAATCATGCTTCCTTCCTCACCCTCTATTGGGGGGCTGGAGTTTCATTCATCCGACCTGGGGGGCCGTGCGCCCGCCGGAAGCGGCGAACGGCACCGAAAGCATTGTAGGCGAATGGGGCGTGCTTGGGAAGTGAATCTCGCCCTTTCGCCGCCCGGCGGGGCCCCGAATGGCGCGCGGTGACTGCCTTTGCCCTATAATAGGGCGCGGTCACGCCGCGCGCCGGCCGTGTCTGACCGAGCGGGGCCGTGAGAGCGGGCCGCGTTTGCATCAGAACGGCAGGGGAAGCTGCCATGTTGCACGATTTCCACCGATCGAGTTTGGGCCGGGCGGTGTGGGTCGCCGGGCTGCTGGGCATCGTCCTCGCCACTGCCGCGCAGGCCACGGACAAGGTGCTGAAGGACGAGTGGATGGCCATGTACATGGGCGCCCAGAAGATGGGCTATGCGCACACGAGGACCGTCGAGCAGGAGACCGACGACGGCGCCATCTACGTGACCGAGATCGAGGAGCACATGGTGCTGGCCCGGGGGGCGGTGCAGATGGCGGTGGGCGGGAGCCAGCGGGTGGTTGAGGGTGAAGACGGCAGGGTGCGGGAGTTCGAACAGCAGATGGACCTAGGCGGAAACATCATGACTGTTCGAGGCCGGGTCAAGGACGGCAAGCTGGTCCTCACGATGGGAGAGGGACCCAGCGCCCAGCAGCAGACGGTGGAGGCGCCGGACGGGCTGTGCCCATGGGCCGTCGAGAAGGCAACGCTGGCCAGGGGCCTTGCGCCGGGCACCAAGTTCGAATTGCCGATCTTTCTGCCCCAGGCGCCCGGTAAGGCGTGCACCGCGACTGCCGCCGAGGGAGAGATGGAAGAGGTTAGCGTCTTTGAGATTAAGAAGTGGCTGCACAGGGTCGAGGATGAGGTATCCGCCTACCCCCGTGTGAAGGTCGTCACGTGGGTTGACAAGGACGGACAGGCCTGGCTCTCGCGCGCTTTCATGGGTGGCAGCCAGATCGAACTTCGGCGCGTAAGCAAAGAGTTCGCGCTCAGCCCGAACACCGCCGCCGAAATCATGGTGAACTTCGCCATCAGGCCGGACCGCCCGGTCGTCAAGCCGCGCGAGCGATCATCGCTGACGTTGCTCCTGAAGCCGACGAAGGATGCAGCGAAGAACCGCACGCTCCCCCAGGACCCGCTGCAGAGCGTCAAGCCGCACAAGGACGGCCTACTGGTGACCGTGCGCAAGGCGAAGGGCGACCCGAAGAAGAGCTACAGCCATCCCTACAAGGGAAAGGAGTGGGCGGGGCTGCTCAAGCCCTCTGCGTGGCTGGAGTCCGAGGACCCGCTGATTGTCGGGATGAGCAAGGAGGCCGTCGGCGGCGAGGGCGACGCGCTCAAGGCAGCCTACAGGATTGAGCGATACGTGCGAAAGGTGATGACGAACAAGGGGCTGGGCGTGGGTTTCGCGACGGCCCTGGAGACCGCCCGCCAGAAGGCTGGCGACTGTGCACCGAGCACGCCGTGCTGGCCGCCGCCATCGCCCGCGCTACGGGCATCCCGAGCCGGTTGGTGGTGGGCATGGCCTACACGGATGAGTTCGGTTTCGGCAGCGTGCGCAACAGTTTCCTATACCATATGTGGACTGAGGTTTATGTCGGCGAGTGGCTACCGATCGACGCTGCCATGGGCGCTCACGACGCCACCCACGTAGCCCTTGGCCGGAGCAATCTGGATTCGCCGGGCGCGATGCTGGATATCAGCGCGATCATGCCGGTGTTCCTGGGCAGCACAGAAATCAGCGTCTTGGAGTCCCGAGAATGAGTTCCCTGTTCGCAATGACGTCTAAGGAAGATTGGCTGAAGGTCGTGGAGTTTCGCAACGACGGCACCGTGCCAATACCATGCCGCGCCAGCGTCTCGGACGGTACATGGATGGAACATGGCAGGGCCATGGAGGGTCTAATGCTGCGCCATCCCGAGGTGTTCGGCGACCACACGCCGCGCACCGACTGGGATGAGTTGGAGAAGGGCTTGGGCGTGCCCAAACCCTACACCGACCCCTGGGGCTGCGAGTGGGATCACGCCCTGCCGGGCGTCACCGGCCAAGTGGTTGGGCATCCCCTGGAGGACTGGGAGTCCCTGCGCGAGTATCAGGCGCCCGATCCGATGCTGGACGGCGACGGGAAGCCCGTCGACTGGGACGGGATGCGCCGCCGCCTGGAAGAAAAGCGCGCCAGGGGCGAGATCGTCTACCACGGGTTCGACCACGGCTTCCTTTTCATGCGCCTCTACTACCTCAGGGGCTTTGAGAACCTGATGCTGGATATGGCGACCGGTGACGGGCGGGTTCCGGAACTCGTCGACATGATCGTCGCGTTCTACGAGCAGCGCCTGCTGCGCGTGCTGCCGATGGGGCTGGACCTGTTCAACTTCGCCGACGATCTGGGCATGCAGGATCAGTTGACGGTCTCGCCCGCGCGCTGGCGGCGCTACATCAAACCGGCCTACGCCCGGCTTTTCGGCATGTGCCGGCAGGCTGGCGCGCACGTCTACCTGCACTGCGACGGCTACATGGTCGACATCATGGGCGACCTGATCGAGATCGGCTGTACGGTCGAGAACCCCCAGGACCTCTGTAACGGCCTGGAGAACATCCGCCGGCAGCTCAAGGGCAAGGTTTGCATCGATCTGGACATCGACCGCCAGAAAGTCGTGCCGTTCGGCACGCCCGCGCAGATCGACCGCCACATCCGCACGTGCGTGGAGACCCTCGGCTCTCGCGAAGGGGGCCTGATGATGGCCTGGGGCATCTACGAGGGCACGTCGCTCGAGAACATCGAGGCCACGGTGGCCGCGATGGCCCGTTACCGGACGATGTTCTGCGGCTAGACTCCGTCTGAAAAACCCGATCTGGCTGCGACCGGCGCGTTTCATTGTCGCCCTGTATTGGCATATCTAAAGATATGCCTGCTGCGGGCTCCGCGAACCGCTTGGTCTCGCTCGCTCTCGGGCCGACGACGGACTTCTCAGACAGAGCCTTAGGCCTTGCAAAGCGGGCGGTCCGTGTGCTCTAATAAACGGCGGCGGGGGGACTGCACGGGGGACCACGCAGGCTTCTTGATCTGCCACTACTGGCAGGGGGTGGAGCATGTCCGGATGGCTGAGGGAACTCGATGATCTTCTTCGGGGCAGCAAGACCGACGCAAGCGTCCTGGCCCGGGGGACGCGACACCTGCGCCGGGTGTCCTTCGTCGCCATGTCCCTGGTTCTGGGGGCGCTATACGGGGTGTGCATGGGGCTGTATTCAGTCCTGAGCCGCACGCCGCCCGTCTACGACCAGCTTCGTGCCTCGACGCTGAAGGTCCCGCTGCTTTTCATCCTCACGCGGGTGGTCACGTTCCCGTCCCTTTATGTGTTCAGCGCCCTGGTCGGGGTGCGGCTGGCGGCCATGGATGCCCTGCGCGTCATCGTGGCGGCCATCACGGTGAACCTGGCGGTGCTGGCGTCCCTGGGGTCGATAACGGCCTTCTTCACCCGGAGCACCGAGAGTTACCCCTTCATGAAACTGCTGAGCGTGGTCTTCTTCGCGCTATCCGGGTTCATCGGGCTCGGGTTCCTCCTGAAGACGCTTCGCCGTCTGGCGGCGACCGGTTTCCAGGAGGCAGGAGAGGCGACGGGACCGCACGACCCGGCATGTCTTCCGGGTCTGGCTGATTTTTTACGCGTTTGTGGGCGCTCAGATGGTCTGGGTCCTGCGCCTTTTCATCGGCGATCCGAATGCCCCGGTGGCGTTCTTGCGGCCCGACGCGTGGGGCAACGCCTACGTGGTGATTGTGAGGTTCACGCGACACTTCGTCAAGACCGTTCTGGGTCTGTAGTGCCCGGCGAACGGCCCGGCGGGGCGAGAAATGAGTTGGCGTGGGCCGCGCCGATGGGTATAATGCGGGGAAATCCTGGGGGAGAAAGCTACCATGACGCGAGAGCTTCGGCGTTACGTCCCGACGGTTGCCACGATTGCGAACATCACGGCGGGCTTCGTTGCGATAGCGTTGGCCGTGGAGAGCGAGTTCTATCTCGCGGCGGTGCTCATCATCGTCGCCGTGCTCTGTGATTCCCTGGACGGCGCCCTTGCCCGCATGTTCCGGGCGTGCAGCCGGTTTGGCGCAGAGCTCGATTCCCTGGCGGACATCGTTTCATTCGGCCTGGCGCCGGCAGTGCTTGTCGGAACGTTAGTGCCGGGCCGGCATTCGGCGCTGGTCTGGGCGCTGCTGGCGGCATTTCCCGTGTGCGCCGCCCTGCGGCTTGCGCGCTTCAACGCGGCCCACGGCGATGAGCCCATAGGGCATGGCGCCTTTACGGGACTGCCCAGCACGGCGGCCGGCGGGTGCGTGGCCGCTGCCGTGCTGACCATAGAGGGGATGGCGGGGAACACGCAGATAGTCTCCGGCCTGCTCCCGTGGTTCGTGCTGCTGCTGGCCGCCCTCATGGTGAGCAGCATACCGTATCGGCACATCGGCGTCGTGATGGTGAAGCACCCCATGCCTTGCATCATGGCGGGGACGCTTCTGGTTGCGCTTGCGGGGGGCTTGCGGCGGCAGGAACTGGTCTTTCCGATGTTCTTCTGGGGCTACGCGTTCTCTGGACCGGTCGTGGCCATCGGGGTACGGATCAGGGCCTACCGCGAGGCGCGCGTAGGCTAACACGCCGGACGCTATGCGCCCCGCAACAGGCGCACGTAAAGGGCCTCGTAGCGCCTTGTCAGGTCGGCGACATTGAACTCCGCGAACGCCCTCTCCCGTCCCCACAGGCCGAACTCGGCGGCGCGCTGGGGGGCGTTGAGCAGAGCCAGAAGGCCGTCGGCGAGTTCTCGGGGCCTGCGGCGCCGTACGATCAGCCCCGTGCGACCCTCGACGATCAGCTCGCCGCAGCCGGGCGCATCCGTACTCACCACGGGCAGCCCCGAGGCCATTGCCTCAAGCACGGTGCGCGGCATGCCTTCCACCACGCTCGATAGCACGAAGGCATCGGCCGCCGCGTAAAAGCGGGCGGGCTCCGAGACCCATCCCGTCAGCACCACGCGCTCGCCGAGGCCAAGCCGCCGGACCTCTCCATGCATCCACCCCGCGAGAGGGCCGTCGCCTGCGAGGGCCAGCATTGGACGTTTGTCACTTGCCGCCACGAGCGCGAAGGCAGAGAGCAAGTCCGGCAAGGCCTTTGCCGGGGCTAGCCGGCCCAGGAAGGCCAGCACCGGGCGATCGGGCGGGAGGCCAAGCTCCGCCCTGGCCGCCAGCCGCCGGGACAGGCCCTCGGGTTCCCCGAGGCCGAACGGCGCCGCCGGCACGGGGAAGTCGGCCGCGTCCACGCCGTTGGGGATCACGGCGAGCGCCCCGAGCGGAAGTCCGGCCCGGCAGGCCTGGAACCGGCGCACGTGCTCGCTCACGCACACCTCCCCGCGCGTCAGCGCGAACGTGAGGCCGTCCAGCAGCGTGTGCCAGTGCCGCGGCTCGGCCGTGCGCACCCCGCCGACCACCACCGGCGTGCGCGCCAGCGTCCCGGCGAAGCGCCCGGCGAGGTTGGCGTGGAGCAGAAGCGTCTGCAGCATCTGGATGCGCTCTTGCCGAAGCAGGCCGGCCAGCCACACCAGGCGGCCGCACAGTGCGCCAAGCGCCTTCAGCTGCGAGGAGCCCGCGCCCAGGGCCGGAAGACCCAGGTGGTGGACCGGGACGCCGAGCCCGCGGAATCTCTCGGAGTAGTACGCCTCGCCCTCCAGGCATGCGACCTGAGGGGCGAAACGCTCCCGGTCGATGTGCCGCACGATCTCGTAGAGCGACTTCTCGGCGCCGCCCTGTCTGAAGGTGGTGATTAGGAACAGGACTCGGATCATGGCTCTCGCGATCGGCGTGCGCGCGCGAACTGATCGGGTCTACCGCTGCCAGCGCAGCTTCGCCTCGGGCAGCGGCGGGAATTCGGTATGCGGCAGCGTCTGATACCAGTAGGCCACCGAGCTGATGTCGTCGGTGAGCGGCTCGTAACCGGTCGGCTGCGGCGTAAAGCCAAGGTCCTGCATGGTGACCCTCAGGGCGGTCTTGAACCGGATGGGGTCCAGCACGTGCCAGCGATACAGGCCGTGCTTGATGATCTCGCCCTCGACCTTGTGGAATAGCGGATAGCCAAGAAACGGGGTGGAGTAAGTCTGCCCGGCGAAGCCCCACGCCCCGCCCACGTAGTCCTCCGTGCCCGTGCCGCAGATGGTCGGGTTTTCGTCGTCGCCGTCGACGTAGAACTTGATCTCACCTTCGCCCCACCAGCCGTTAGAGAGCTGGGCCCAGGCCAGGTAAGTGCCCACGTAGTGGCCCGCGCCCCGGATACCGTCCACGATGGTGTATTCCCGGTGGTACGTCACGGGGTTCTCGCGCCGCCACTGCGCGTGCAGATATGCGGCGCTCTCGGGCACGTCGGTCAAGGAGTAGGTGATCTGATAGTAGAACCCACGGACTTCGTCGCCGTGCTCATTGGTCAGCGTGATCCTGGCGCCCTTCCGGAAGGGCATCGGCCAGTAGCAGTTCATCCCCCCGCTCGGGTTGACGGCCACAGGGAGGCTATTGATGCGGCAGCGCATCCCGTGTCCGTTGGCGAAGAAGTCGCCAATCGGCACCTCGATGTTCGGCGTCGGGCCGCTGTCCCAATAGAAGCGCAGCACCAGGTCCCGGAGCACCGTCTTGCCGCGCGGTCCGCCCTCGCCCACGGTGATCCAGATGTGCTGGATGACGCCCTGGCCTTCGATCTCCGCCAGCGTGGTGATGGAATCTTTGGCCAGCGTGATGCACGGGCGGCCTTTCCAGCCCTTGCCGAGGTGATTCTCCGCCGTGGCGCCGGCTCCGCGCGCGCCGGTGGGGTTCTCGGCGGAAATGCTGCGCGTCTCCGCATCGCTCAGAAGCGGAAGTGTGCCCATCCCAAGTCCCAATGCCGGCTGCAGCACCATTGCACGTCCCCTTACCTTGTCGAAAGTCCCATACCGCATAATACCCGCAGCGCCCGCCATTATTGGGCATTTGAGGCCCGGGGGCAAAGTCCAGTGACCGGTTTCCGCCGCGCGGTCTTGCGCAAAGTTGCGCCGGCAGGTACAAAAGAGGGCGGTCGATCCCCGGCCGGCCTTCCGCGAGGAGCAGGATGGCCTTTTGAGCGTGCCCCTGCAGGCCGATACGATGTGCCTTGATGCTGGCGCGGCGGCCGGGCACTCTGGCCGCGGAGGCCAGGGAGGTATGGAGTACCTCGAGGGCGCAGGGGCGGGCGGAATATCGCCAGTCGAAAGTCAAACGGGAAATCTCGGTTTAGGCAGGTGGTCTTATCAAGGAGAGTCCCAATGGGTGAGCGCTTCGACTTCATCGACCGTTTGCACGCTCGTACGGCGCTGATGGCGATTGGCGCCTCAACGCTCAGAAACCAAGGGGCGTCGGGCGTTGTGGATGCGGCCCGGAAGTGTCTTCGTGCGATGGACCTGAGGGACTTCTCCCAAGCCGCACGCCCGGGTTTTTCCGCCTCCCTGAATAGGCACATGCAATCACTAATGCGACGGTTCCCAGGCGGGGCAAGGAACAATTGGGGAGCTGCACGGAAAGCGATCAATGTTTTCCTCCGCGATGTTTTGTATAGCCGGCGGCTCTGCGACCGCTTTGGCCTGGCGAGGGTTGAGGCTTGGCTCGAATTGCCTCTCGACAAAAGCGTGTACCAAGGCCTCGTAGATGATTGGACTGGCGACAGTGGTCCTCCGCCCTGGCCCTGAGTAAAGGGGCTTAAGAAAGACGTTAGCGATAAACTCCAGGCAACGGCAGAATCAATCGGGCGAGCACTCGACACATGGCGTGTCCATCTTGACGTGAGGTATTGGCGTAAGGCTGCAATAGATGAGCTTGATGGCTAACAAGCGCTCGCACCGTACCGGCCGCCTCGCGGGTTGCTAGTCGCCGATCTCGGGCCACTTTGCCTGCCCACGTAAGCAAGGAGAATCACATGCGGCCAAGACAACGAGGGAAGAAGACTCATACCTACCTTGTCTCATGCTCCTTTGAGCTTCAGTATACGTTCACCGAATCCGCAGTTGCGCAGGACCCGGAAGGCGATGAGGGGGATGTTTGCCCAACCGACGATGCGCTCGCAACGCTTGAGAGGGATGTTCTCGACACACTCGGAGATAATTACGCCATTGAGTCGGTTGAAGCAAATGCCGACTCGGACGCTCTCCTCGAGGTTGGTGATGAGAGTAACGGAATAATGCCGGACCACAGCGCCTAACAAGACCCGCAAAGCAAACCTCCTTCTGCTTGTCGGGCGCGGACGCATTACAATGGGATGGCGGCCGATCCCAGGCCGGCCTTCCGCGAGGAGCAGGACATGGGCGCCGACCGCGACTGCGTACTGGAACAGACACCCGAGGATCTCAAGGTCTGGCTGCGCGAGCGCGGCGAGCCCGACTACCGGCTTGCCCAGCTTCTGCGATGGCTCTACGAGGTGCGGGTCGACTCGTTCGACGCAATGACGAACCTGCCGGCGCCGCTACGCGAGGGGCTTGAGGGGGCCTACGGCTTCCCGGTGCTCGATGAGATCGACCGCGTGGCCAGTTCGGACGGCCGCACCGAGAGATTCCTTTACGCATTGGCGGACGGCGAGCAGATCGAAGCCGTGGCCATGGAGGACGGAGGGCGTCCGACGTTCTGCGTCTCATCCCAGGCGGGCTGCAAGCTGGCGTGCCGCTTCTGCGCGACGGGGCAGTTGACCTTCGGGCGAAACCTGACGACGGGCGAGATCCTCGCGCAGGTTACGGCCCTCGCGCGCGCCGGTGGGGGCTTGCGCAACGTCGTCTTCATGGGCATGGGCGAGCCGCTGCTCAACCTGGACGCCGTTGCCCCGGCGCTTGAGGCGCTTGTGGATGAGCACCGGTTCGCGCTGGGCGTGCGGCACCTCACGGTTTCGACCGCCGGCATCACGCCTGGCATCCGCCGCCTGGCCGGCGGCAGCGTGCAGCCCAACCTGGCGCTTTCGCTCAACTCGCCCTTCGATCAGCAGCGCAGCGAGATCATGCCCGTGAACCGCCGATACCCGCTCGAAGGGGTGCTGGAGGCCTGCGAGGAGTACGCGAGCAAGAGCGGCCGGCGAATCCTGCTCGAATACGTCCTGTTGGCCGGCGTGAACACATCGCCGGATCACGTCCGCGTGGTGGGCCGCATTGCGCGGGACCTTCGCGCGCTGTTGAACCTCATCCCGTTCAACCCCGTGCACGGCTGCGGGTTCGAATCGCCGGACAAGGACGAGCTGTACCGCTTCAGGGCCGCCCTCGAACGCACGGGCGCAAAGGCGACCGTGCGGTTCCGGCGGGGGCGCGAGATCCGTGCGGGCTGCGGGCAGCTCAAGCGCCGTCACGGACAGCTCAAACCCCGCCGCGGGCGCAAGGGAGCGGAGAAGCCGCGTGGCTGATGGCAAGATCAAACTGGTAGCCTTCGACATGGAAGGGGTGCTGAGCGCCGACCCGACCGTGTGGGAGATCATGCACGGCAAGCTCGGCACCTGGGACTCGCACGGGCGGCCTTACTGGGAGCGCTACCAGGCGGGCGAGTTCGGCTACGACCGGTTCGCGCGCATGGACGTGGCCGTCTGGCGCGGGGCGGACGTGGGCCTGCTCCGGGAGGCCGCGCGCGAGGTCCGGTGGACGGACGGGTGCGCGGAGGTGCTCGGCGCACTGGCCGAAGCCGGCGTAGCGGCCGCAGTCATCAGCAGCGGGCTCCTGTGTGTGGCCTCGCGCCTGGAGGATGAGTTCGGCATCGAGCCGATCTTCGCCAACCGGGCGATGGCGGAAGGGGAGCGGCTGACCGGCGAAGTGGATATGCTCGTGCCGTACGAGGCCAAGGGAGGCATCCTGCGCTCGCTGGCTGCTCGGGGCGGCATCGAACGCGCCCAGATCGCGGCCGTCGGCGACAGCCACTCGGACGTCGCCATGTTCCGCGAAGCCGCCGTGAGCGTGGCCTTCCGCCCAACCCATGCCTCTGTCGCGTCGGCGGCCACGTACTGCATCGACGGCGAGGACCTGCGCCCTCTGCTGGCCTTTCTGCTATAGTGCTCCGTCAACCTTGCTTTGACTGGTGCGATTGCCTCTCCCCCATGGGTAGCGCCGCCGTCCTCGGCGGCGACGGAGGCGAGATGCCTCCGCTACCCCGCGTGAGCGGAGCTCCTCGCCCCGTTATTTCTGACTTGACAAAACCTTAGCCTCTGCTGCTCATAGCAGTTCGATGACGA
>CAZHPE010000018.1:7315-24176 GCA_964534775.1 uncultured candidatus Brocadiaceae bacterium | reverse complement strand
AGATATCCGAATGCCGTGCAGCTGGAGCGTTATGTCTATAACACAGATCCAGGCCCGGTCATAGTCAAGGTTCGTCATCATGGTGCCAGCTATTACGTCGGGCCGGCAAGAACTGTCACAGTTGACGTCCTTAGTGTTGAGCAGCATAAGAGGCTTGTAGAAGCTGCTCGGCAACGTAGCGTCCGTCGAGCAATACACCGACGAGCGAAAGCACTATAGCATGTCAACCAGGTGGAAGAACAGATAGAGGCGGCTTACCAGAAGGCTCTACCCCTTGTGAAGCAACGGTCAAGGGACGCGGTGGGACATTTATCGGAATTGGAGAGACAGGTGGCAGTTAGCAATATCAAGGGCCGTTTGGATTCACTAAATGCGGCATTGGAGTTTGAACTCACCAAAGACATAGACAGCCACTTTGTTCCAGAGCAGAGGAAATTTCAAAACATACGAGCGCAGGCAGAAGCAAAGTCCCTAGCCGACCTGGCGCTGATGGAAAGCATGAACAGGCGAGAACGCCAGGAGTATGTTGCGGCCAACGGGTACGTAATAGACATAGGCAGATATGAACTCCTAGCGATAGAACAGAGGGACTACGGGTGTGAGCTTCAGGGAACTCTCTATGGCGAAGAGGCCGAAGTAGTGGCGGTTCGCCCTCTTGGTGTCTTCGCGCACAACTATCATTTGTCTGTCGAGACTAAAAGTACAAGTAGACCTGTTACCTTATTGGCCGTTCGGCTTGGACCCGATAGCAAGTGGTATTTCTTTGAACTCAGCGATGATACCAAGTAAGGGGCGTGGGGCGATTCTGTGCGACTCGTGTTGGTGGACTGATTAGAACCGACTGAGCATTCGGAGGTGGCTACCGGCCGGCTCGCGCCTGCGCGGAGATGACGCCCGTGCTGCCTCAGGATGGAGACCGACCCTATACTGCGACGTCATCGTCAAACGCTGGGAGCCGTTCACGGGGCAGAAGGTCGAGCGGATCGCTGTGGCAGAGGGGGCGGCCCATGCCGCGAGGTGAAAAGCTCTTCAGATTCCTCGCGGATTTGATGCTGCAAGGCTTCTACGGGACGGTTATAATCCGTTTCGAGAGCGGCAAGGTGACGCACGTCCAGATGGAGACCCGCCGAATGTGGCAGTACAAGGACCTGCCGGGAGAGACGGATCAGGAACGCTTCGAGGTTCCTCACGATAGCTGAGCATGTCGTTCCGCGAACCGCATGGTGGCACGTATGGCAACATGAAGCGGCTAATGGCGTACCGAATCGCGGGGAACAGTGACTCGGAAGAAGGAGGAACCCCTTGAAAGAGGTAATACCATGGCAAAAGGTACCGTACGTGCGGAATTACCTATGAGGAGGATACAGAGCGGTGAGATGTTTCACTAAACAGGGGCTTGGACGGCCGTTACTCGCGATAGCTGTGGCTTTGGCGTCCCATCCGGACACCAGGCAATTAGCATGCTTCGAGGCTGGATCTGGTTCGTGATTATTAGGACGGTCGGGCCCGTCAGATGAAGTAGCTGACGAGTTCCTCTATGTGGGCGATGTAGTCGCAGAAGAAACCGCGAAAGAGGATGACGGTGACGGTTCCCATGCTCAAGAAGGGGCCGTAGGGCATGACGTGATCCTTCTTGAAAAACAGAAGCGGCAGGCCGTACGGCAGGCCGAAGAACGGGGCGACGAAAAACGCCGCCACCGGCACCTTCCATCCCATGAACGCCCCCACCATTGCCATGAGCTTTACGTCACCCAGACCCATGGCTTCCCGGCGGAATACGGCCGTCCCTACCAGGGCCGCCACCAGCACCACGCCCCCCCCGACCACCGCGCCCACGGCCGAGGCCATAAACCCGTGAAACGCCGGTGTGCGTGTCACGGCGGCGAATGTGTGATAGGAGGCGGCTCCGACGTACAGGCCCGGCAGCAACGCGCCCGCGGCCAGTCCCCCCATGACTCCGAACAGGGATATCTCATCGGGGATGATGAGAAAGTCCAGGTCGATGGCGCTCGCAACGATTAGCAGCGTTACGAGCAGGCCCATGATGATTACCTGGCCGCTTCCCGCCCCGGCCAGCGCCCCTTGCGCCACGTAGACGCTGGCGAGCAGGAGGCCCGTGATGCCCTCTACGAAGAAATACCGCCACGAGATGAGGCCCCCGCAGTGCCGGCAGCGGCCGCCAAGGGATAGAAAGCTCAGGAGCGGGACGTTGTGGAACCAAGCGATGGGCGTCCGGCATCGTGGGCAGAAGGAGCGGCTGGGGCACGTAACGCTCAGGCCGCTGGGGATCCGCCAGATGCAGACGTTCAGGAAGCTCCCCACCGCGCATCCAACCACGAAAACCAGGAGCGTCACGGCCCATTCGCGCGGGGTAATGGCCAGCAGCATCGGCACAGGAGAGGCTCCCCATGGCACAGGAAACAGTGGCGCCCATCCTACCAAAAGCCGGGGGCCGCGACAATGCGGAGGGGCATTTGGACGGGCGCGCGTGCCGAAACCGGGGATTTTCTTCGCTCGGCCCGGAATTTGGGCTTGAAAGTTGAGTGCCCCATGTGCACAATATGTTGACGCCGGGGACGTGGAGGCTACAATATCCGGCACCGTGCCCCATGCCGGAGGCCACTGGTCTGCGTTGGGCCCCGGCGTACGGTTACAGTAGTACCAAAGGAGAGTATTCCCATGGGCGAGCCCGAGAACGACCGGCGCCCTCGACCGGCGGTGGTCTACATCGAAGATGGGCTGATCGTTGCGTCCATCGCGTGCCTGTTCGTGCTGGGTATCTTTTTCCGTGACAGGTGGTGGGGCCAGCTTGGGATGGCGCCCGCGCTGGTAACCATGGTGGCTGTGTGCGTGCGGCGGCTGACGAGGGTCCGGCGGGCCTTCCGCGACAGGGACTGAGGCGACGGAGGTATCAAACGATAGCGGAGGCATTCAGATGAGTATTCACCTTGCGGCAGTCACGTTCTCAACCGTCCAAGCGCTGCTTCTGATCGCGCTGTGCTTCGGTTCGCTGATTATCGCGCTCTACTGCGTGATCTTCATGGTGCCGGTGAAGCGCTTCATGGCAAGAATCCACTCTCTCGGGGGCGGTATGAAGGGTCTGGAGGCGCACCTGTCCGGCCTGAAAAGCGAGACCGACAGCCGCATAGCGGCTCTGGAGGAGTCCCTGGCCGGGCAGACGGCGGGCGTGGAAGGGGAACTGCACGGGTTGCGCCAGGAGCTTGAGCAGCTCCAGGTCGCTGTGCGGGAGGATGCCGCGACGGCTGCCGCCCTCGGCCGGCGGGTCGACGCCCTGGTCAAGGCGATGACAGGGGTGGAGAGCGAGTTCCAGACCGTCTCCGGGGAGCTGCGCGAGAAGCTGCGCCAAGAGGTAGCCGACTCCTACCAGGGCATCGAGAGCAGCGTGCTGAGTGCGCTGGAGGCCGTGCGGGATGAGATGCTGCGAGAGACCCGGAAGCTGCGCGCAGCCCGGGATTGGGGCACCCACGGGCGCCCCTCTACGCAGGGAAGACTCGGGGGGGCGCTCTATCGCGAGACGGGCCGCCGAGTGCCTGGCAAGATCATCTCACCCGGAGTGCTGTTTGCCGAGCTCGACAAGGGCCAGGCAAATGTCGACCAGCCGCCCGAAGGAGAAGATGCGGAATCCGGCGCGCCAGAGGGAGAACCAGCCCCCGCCTCGTAAGCCCGGTAGAGCGACCGCCTGACCGCGGCCGATAGAGCCTTCGGTAGCGCCCCAGGCGCATTCCGGCGCACACACCCCCCCCCACATGCCCGCCGCCCTAAGTCCAAGCCGCCCCGCCCTGCCGTCAGTCCTCGAAGTAGCGGTAGCCTGTGGCGGCCGTCAGGGACAGAATGCCGAAGGAGATCGCCCTCACGGCGTGCTTGAAATCCTCCGTCATGTCCCCGACCTCGAAGGTGTAGATGAGGGCCAGCGTCGCGAACCCGACGATCATGAGGCCGACCGCAATCTTCCCCGCCGTACGTGGGCGCATCTGGACATCCTCCAACTCAACGGCGCCGTCTCGGGCACCTTGCGTGTGGTTCAACGCCGCTCCAGAGGCATGAGTCTATGCCCTTACCCGGCGCATGTCAAGTATGTCGGGCTTTGGTCCTTGCCCTGGCCCGGTGCGCTCGCCCAGTCGGCGCGCCGCGGCAGGGGCCGCGGGCCGGACAGGCATGGGAGCCGCGGGGCGCGGCAGCCTTGACGCGCATGGTGCGGCAGACTACATTGGAGGCTGGTGCGGCGCGCTTTCTGTCGCTCGTCGGCCCCGCGCCCGCTGCCCGAGAGCCCCGAACGGAGGCCCCTAATGGCCTACGAAGTCGTCATCGGCCTGGAGACGCACGCCGAACTCCTTACCGACAGCAAGCTCTGGTGCGGGTGTGGCACGCGCTTCGGCGAGCCCGCCAACACCCGGACCTGCCCCGTGTGCCTGGGCATGCCCGGCGTGCTGCCTGTGCTGAACCGCGAGGCGTTCCGACTCGCCGTCAAGGCCGCCCTGGCCATGCAATGCCGCATAAATCAGCGCACTTTTTTCGACCGCAAAGGCTACTACTACCCGGACCTGCCCAAGAACTACCAGGTCTCCCAGAACTACTGCAACCTGGGCGAGGGCGGCTGCCTGGACATCCCGGTTGACGGCTGCATGAAGCGCGTGCGCATAGGCAACGTGCACCTGGAGGAGGACGCCGGCAAGAACCTTCACGTGGAGCACCCCGGGGCGGACTACAGCCTGGTAGACCTCAACCGCGCCGGCGTCCCGCTGCTTGAGATCGTCAGCGAGCCCGACCTGCGCAGCGTGGGGGAGGCCGAGGCCTACATGCAGACCCTGCGCCAACTGTTGCTCTATTGCCGGATCTCGGACTGCAAGATGCAGGAGGGCAGCCTGCGCTTCGAGGCCTCAGTCAGCCTGCGGCCCGAGGGGCGGCAGGAATACGGCACGCGCGTGGAGATCAAGAACCTGAACTCCATGAAGGCCGTCACGAAGTGCCTGGAATACGAGGTCACGCGCCAAACGCAGGTGCTGGACTCGGGGGGCGCAGTCAATCTCGAGACGCGCCTGTGGAACGAGGCGACCGAGCGCAGCGGGCGCATGCGCTCGAAGGAGGAGGCCCAGGACTACCGCTACTTCCCCGAGACCGACCTTGTGCCGTTCGTGGTCGACGAGGAGTGGCTGGCGCGGCTTCGGAAGGAGCTGCCGGAGCTACCGATCCAGCGGCGCGCGCGGTTCGAACGGGACCACGGCCTGAGCGCCTACGACGCCCAAGTGCTCACCGACGAGCGCGCGATGGCCGACTATTTCGAGGCCTGCCTTGCGGTCCACAATGCGCCGAAGAGCGTCGCGAACTGGCTGATGAACGACATAAACGCGATCCTGAACGGGCGCGGAATCGCAGTGGCGGACTTCGAGGTGACGCCGGCGCGGCTGGCCGAGTTGGTCCGGCTGGCCGATGAGGGCAAGGTCACCGGGCAGGCCGCGCGCGAGGTGCTCGCGCGGATGATTGAGACCGGCATGGATGCGCAGGGGCTTGTGAAAGAGATGGGCGTCGAGGCGATTGGCGACGAGGACGAGCTCGGCGCCGTCGTCGATGAGGCCATCGCCGCCAGCGGGAAGGCCGTGCAGGACTACATGAAGGGCAAGAAGGCCGCCGTGGGGGCCATCATGGGCCAGATTATGCGCCTGACCCGCGGCAAGGCCGACGCCAAGATAGTCCAGCAAATCCTGCGCGAGAAGCTGGAGGCGATGCGAGAAGCGTAGTAGCCTCCTTCCAGCCCGCGCGGGCGCTCCCCGTCAGCCCAGCAGCACTTACACTGCTTCCTACGCCCCCCCCGCGAGCTGAAGCTTGGTGTTGTTCTCGCCGCCGTTGAGGATGTAGAGCAGCGGGACCGGCCGGTCGACGCCGTTGATCCACGCCGGGCGCTCCGCCCAGGGCGTCTGCGACATGATGCCCGTCAGGTCCATCCAGTGCTCCAGGCGCGCGGGGGACAGGTCCCACGTCATGTGGAAGTGATTGGCGGGCGCATACTGCTTGTATTCCGGCATCGTCGCGTACCTGGGGCACACGAACGTGTGCGGCCACGTCGGGGTCGAAGTCTCGCACACGGCCGCCGCCAGCTCACCGGGCATGGAGATGCTCGCGGCCTCGTCCCAGACCATCGAGAACATACCCGATACCGCGCTGTAGGCGAGACGCGCCGCGATGCCCTCTATGCCCGCCGGCGTGATGAAGTTCACGCTGTTGCCGCCGCCGGGGAAGTAGTTCTCCTCCACCAGCGGCATCGCCACGCCCGTCATGCACTGCCCGGCGGACACGCCCGGCACGGCCGCCCAGTTGAAGCTGGCCGACCCCGAGTTGTCGCCGTCGACGAACCCGCGCGTGGCCCAGGGCTCTTCGCCCGTGAACTGGACGCCCAGCTTCTCGGCCAGCTCCTTGATCTCCCACGGCTCCCAGACCTTCCGGAAGTCCATGAACAGGGGCGGGTTCCCGGCGGAGAGCCAGGTCATGAACAGCATGGTCAGGAGGCCCTGCACGTCGGCCTCGGTCGCGTAGGGCATGGCGGGTTTGCGCCCGCGGTGGTCGAAGGTAGAGTTGAACAGGCTCTCCATCACGTCGGCCACCGGCAGGGGCAGGCCGCCAGGGTCGGAACCCCACTCGAGCTGGCTCATGAAGCCCCCGCCGACCGCGTCCAGATCGTCCATGATGTCGCGCACGATTAGGTACATGGCCAGCGACTGGTTGAACTTCTCGCTGTCGGCCTCGCCGCGCAGCTCCAGCCTGTCGCCCACGTGCCGGTCGACCCACCTGCGCAGCGCCTTCTGCTCCTTCGCGTCGTAGGCGCCCTTGGCGAGCATGTCGGCCAGCAGCTTCATGTCCAGCCGCGTGATCTCGAGCCCGAAGCTCTTGCGCGTGGGGATCACGTGCGCCAGCGCCGTCTCCATGCCCATCGAGTCGTGGCCGAATATCACCACGCGGCGGCCCTTGAGGCCCGCGGCGGTCATGGCCGCGTAGCACCAGTCGATGAGCGCCTCGGCCGTGCGGGGCGTCATTCTCGGCCTCTGGCCCGTGTCCGGCCACGTGCCGACGTTCAGCGCGGTGAGCCGCCCGCTCTGGGCCAGCGCGCCGTTGACCGCGTGCGCGTAGACAACGCCCGGCTTCGGCCCGCTGTTGCCGCAGGTGATGTTCACGGGCGTATCCGGCGGCAGGTGGGCGAGCAGGCTCATGAGGGTGAGCTGCGGGAACGCCCAGGTGTCGGGCGTGAGAATCACGGCGTCCACACCCGCATCGCGGAACTGCCGGCCGACGATGTCCGCCTGCTTCTCGCCGTCGATCAGCACGTCGGACCACACGACGGAGGCAGGCCGGCGGTCGGGCATCTTCACGCCTTTCGCCACGACCTCCGCGACCGCCTCGACAATGTTGACGCAGCGCTGGCGCGACGGCTCATCGATGCGCGGGTCGCTCGTGGCGCACACGCCGAATGTCACAGCCTTCGCCGAAGCGTCCGCCGGAACCGAAAGCCTCGTTGCCTTGGCCATGGTGGGAGCCTCCTGCCCTGGGAAAAGAGGAACGTGCCGCTTTGCTCGCGCACTGACAGTCCGCCCTTTATAGCCCTGCCGTTCCCTGTTGTCAAAGGGGTGCGGTGGCAACGGGGCGCCGGGGGTTGTGGGAACCCATGGGGCGGGGTAAAGTGCACGCTGTCGTTGCGAATGTCCGAGGCTCGGTGGGGATGGGGGGGCGGAGATGAGGCTCTATCTGGTCCGGCACGGGGAGGCAAGACCCAAGGAGGCAGACCGCGAGCGGCACATCTGTGACCGGGGCGCGAAAAACGTGGGGAAGGTGGCCGCTTTTCTGAAGGGGCGCGGCCTGCGCGTTGACGCGATCTGGCACAGCGGCAAGGCGCGCGCAGCCGAGACGGCCCGGATTCTCGCCTCGGCCCTCGATGTCAAGAAGGGCGTTATCGAGCATGACGGCCTGGCGCCCAATGACCCGGTCGGCCCGGTGGCAAAGGGGCTGAAGAAGGCCGACGCGGACCTGATGATCGTCGGGCATCTGCCGTTCATGGGGAAGCTGGCTTCCCTCTTGCTGGCAGCGGACGAGAACGCGGGTATCGTCGAATTCGCCACGGGCGGCATCGTCTGCCTCGTCCGCGCGGACGAGGGCGGCTGGGCCATCGAGTGGGCCGTAATCCCAGAGATTCTTTGATCGCGTGGCCCTTACGTCTTTGACCCCGCCGCAGAGAGATAGCAGCATGGAACGATTCCGCAAGGCGTATGGCCAACCGCAGGGTCGGCTCCCTGACGAACGTTGCGGACCAGACCGCGGCGTTTTTTCTTGACAACAAGATTTGAGGCCAATAGAACCGTAAGTGCTGCCGCTTCCTGAGCCTATCGTTCCTTTTCCCTGGATTGCAGTTCGCCTGGGGTGATCCGAGCATCGAGAAGGCCGCTGCGGACGGCGGCCTTACCAAGGTCTACTATGCCGATTATCAGGCCCTGTTCATGCGGGGCGTCTTCGGCACCTTCACCGTTACCGCATACGGGGAATGACGCGTTTGCGCATGCATCGAGCCACTGCTTGGCCATGGACCTTCGCCTGACCAGCAGGCCGCTGCCTCCTGCGCATAACGAGCCGTACACCTTGGCGTCGCCCGTGGTTATGCTATATGTGGTGAGCCTGAGACGGCCTGGCGTGGTCCGATGCCGTATGTCCGAAGCGGCTCGTCATTCCGGTGTCGCGGGCTCAGTCGCCTAACATCAATATTTTACCGCCTCCTTGCCTCCCCCGGCCACCGCCACGGCGCGGCCTGGGTGCATCCTCGCTTCCAGCCCGAGTGCTTTACGGGCGGTACCTATTGTCGGCTCAGCCGGCCCGGGGGCAGTGAGGGTGCGCCGATGGCGTCCCGGCCAACGCGGCAGTGGGCAGATGCCCGGCGTGTGCCCAGCGAAACCGTCAACTGGCCCCGGCGCACTCCGCCGGGCCGGTCAGCCTGTGCAGCAGCCGCTCGAAATCCTCGTGGGTCTGGAAATGTATCACGAGGCGGCCGCGGGCACCCCGGCTGTGGATGTCAACCCTCATCGCGAGGGATTCCCGCAATGCGTTCTCGAGCTGCTTCACTTCGGGCGATGGCGGCGTGCGGTCCCGGCGAGCGGGGCGCGAGGCGGCGAGTCGCTCGGTCTCGCGGACGGACAGACCCTGCGTCACGACCCGCTGGGCGAGCGCGATCCGAGCGGCCTCGGAAGGAAGCGCGAGGATGGCCCGTGCGTGGCCGGCGGAAAGCGTTCCACGTGAAACCATGTCGCGCACCTTCCCCGGGAGCTCCAGAAGGCGCAACAGGTTCGCCACGGTCGACCGATCCATCCCGAGCCTCTCGCCGGCCTGCTCCTGGGTCAGTTCGAGCTCATCGATCAGCTGCCCTACGGCTTGGCCCTTCTCGATGGGGTTCAGGTCCTCGCGCTGGATGTTTTCAATCAGCGCGAACTCCAGCAGGCGATCATCCGGCACCTCGCGCACAACGACCGGTATGCGATCAAGCCCTGCCAGATGCGCTGCACGCAGGCGGCGCTCTCCCATCACCAGTTCGTACATGTCGCCCTTCGGACGCACTACGATCGGCTGGAGGACTCCGGCCTCCCTGACCGAGCTCGCGAGGCGATAAAGAGCCTCCGCATCCATCTCCCTGCGGGGCTGCTTAGGGCTGAGCTCGATCCGCGACAGCTCGATCGCCTCTCCCTGCTCCCGGGAACGTGATTCCGGGGCAGCTGGTGCCGCGTCCGGCGAAATGAGCGCGTCCAGCCCCCGGCCCAGTCGTCGCTTAGGCATAATCGTTCCGCCTCCATTGTTTCACGTGAAACCCTTATGCCAAAGCATACCCCTTAGCAGCGTACAAAGTCAACATTCGCCTGCGCGGGGCAGAGCCCGGACGGCGCCCACGGGCCCCGCCGAGAACACAGCAAGGCCACCCCTTGTCGCATCACCTGGCGTAGCCGCCCCTGCCGCCCAACGCTTGTATAGCCGCCCCGCCGCCTTGCGCCCCTCCGCCATCCGGGCATCCTCGCTCCAGGCGCCACCAGCAAGCCCCCGTAGCCCCACCGGCTATCCGCAACGCCCCCCCCCCTGGAGGCTCCAATAGGCCCCCACGCTCCGCCCACGCCTGCGTCGCCGACGCCGGGTGTAGTCCTATCGCCCAGCGCCACGCCCCCTACCTCGTTCCGCCAGGTCCTGCCGCCCTCCGCGCGTGTGCGGGGGCCGCCTCCCGCCGCCACAGGGCCCAGCTTAACGCCCCCCTCACGTCAGCGCCCTTGCAACTTACTGCCTTGGCCCTAGCCGCCCGATCCATTCAGCCATCCTCCATCGTGATTCATGAGTGGTGGCAGCCTCTTGAAGAACCGTGATCGACCCGCTTGGCGCCAGAAACATTACATCTCAGACCACGCTCGCCCCACAACCTTTCTTCCCACTTGCTGCGGGTCGACATCATCCTAGGCTCAAGGCACCCGCTGCTTCCCTCGGGCCTCGATTGGGCCTCGGTACCGCCTCGCTCGGTAGCGCCAGCCTGCGGCCAGCTCTAGGCGGCGCACAGCCCGCTACCATTGTGCAGAACCGCTATGGGAGCGCAGGCGTCCTAGGTGCACTCCTAGGAGTCGGGGCTAGCGGACTGTTGATGAATCCCGATTGACGGGCTTGGCGCGGGTGGAGCGCTCCTGAGGCCGATACACTTAGCCAGAACAAACTGGCGCGCCCACGGTTTGCGGTGCCCCTACATCCACTTGAGCACGCCGAGAGCTCATTCGTTAGTACTGCCAGCTCTTTGCTCCTAGGGGCGTGGCTCTATCAGCGCTGCTCCTGCAGCAGGGCCACTGCTGGCGATAGTACGCCCGACTTCATCGAGCTGTGTGCGCAAGCGCATCCGTGTCGGGCGGCATACAACTCATCGCTCCACGCATTCCGCCCCAGGATGAATGACCTGGTTTTCAGAGCGCCACGCGACAGAAATCGTGCACGCCCGCATCCAGTCCGCTCCCATCGGGGGGCCGGGACGTCTGGAATCCCTCCGGGTTACGTGCTCCCTTTCCTGCATGGGAGCTTGCATTCTGGACCCTGGTGAATTACAGTTCAGTGGGTGTGAGCGCGCGAGCAGGGTGTGGGAGGGAAGATGGCACAGAACAAGCCTGCCGCGGGTCATGGTCCCTGGTACGCGCGCCCCGTGTGGCGTGTGGAGCTGCCGAGCGGCATGGTTTTGGACACGGGCGCGGGCGCTCTGGTGATGGGAGTGCTGAACGTCACGCCCGATTCCTTCAGCGACGGGGGGTGTTTTTTCGACCGCGATCTCGCGGTGAAGCGCGGGCTGGCGATGGCCGATGAGGGTGCGGACGTGCTGGACGTGGGGGGGGAGAGCACGCGGCCCGGCAGTGAGGCCACCAGTGCGGAGGAGGAAAAGGCCCGCGTGCTGCCCGTGATCGAGGCGCTGGCGGCGCGCACGCGCGTCCCGATCGGCATCGACACCCGGAACCTTGCCGTGGCCGCAGAGGCCCTGGACGCTGGGGCGCAGATCATAAACGACGTCAGTGCGATGCGGACGAGCCCTGAAATCGGCACGTTGGCCGCCGAGCGAGGTTCCCTTGTGTGCCTGATGCACATGCAGGGAACGCCGGGGACGATGCAGGCTCGGCCGACCTATGGGGAGGTCGTGCACGAGGTGTGCGACTGGCTGGGCGGGCGCGTCGAAGCGGCCCTCATGGCAGGAGTGCCGAAGGAGCGCGTGATCGTCGACCCGGGTTTTGGCTTCGGCAAGACCCCGCAGCACAACCTGGAGCTACTGCGTCGCTTGCAAGAATTCCACGCGTTCGGATGCGCGGTGATGGTGGGCACGAGTCGCAAGTCCACCATCGGCGCCATCCTCGGCGGCGCCGGGCCGGGTGAGCGGCTCTATGGCACGCTGGCAACGGTGGCCTGCGCGGTCATGGCCGGCTGCCACATGGTTCGGGTCCACGACGTGGGTCCGGCGAAGGACGTGGTTGCGACGTGCGAGGCTGTTCGACTGGGCATGGGTTGGAGCGAATGAACGAAGTGATCGACCAGATTGCCCGCTGGACCGGCCCCTACGGTGCCCTCTGGCTCAGGGCGGCCTGCGAGATATTCATCATCTTTGTGTTTGTTTACCTTGTCCTGCGATTCCTGCGGGGCACGCGCGGGGCAGGCGTGTTGCGTGGGCTGAGCGTGATGGCGGCTCTGCTCG
Organism: uncultured candidatus Brocadiaceae bacterium; assembly: GCA_964534775.1. Lineage (GTDB taxonomy): Bacteria > Planctomycetota > Brocadiia > SM23-32 > SM23-32 > CAZHPE01. The sequence goes on along the minus strand of CAZHPE010000018.1, from coordinate 11,941 downwards.
TTGTCATCATGCTCTTCGTCACGCGCCAGTTCGAGTTGGATCGCCTCAGATGGGTGATGAACAACCTTGTCCCGGTGGTGCTGATCCCGGTCATAGTTCTCTTTCAGCCCGAGATTCGGCGCGCGCTGGTGCGGCTGGGCCAGAATCCGCTCTTCAACATGTTCTTTCGCACCCGACGCGGCTTCACTGATGAACTGGCCAGGGCGGTCACCAGCATGGCGGAGAACAAGATTGGGGGGCTGATCGCTATCGAGCGGCAGGTGGGGCTATCGAGCTACGTGGAGCGTGGCGTGAGGCTGGACTGCGAGGTGACGGCCGAGATGATCAAGACCATATTCTGGCCCGGCACGCCGTTGCACGACGGGGCGATCGTCATCCGCCGGCAGAGGATCGCGGCTGCGGGTTGCCTCTTCCCGCTCAGCGACAATCCGACATTCTCCGCCGTGCTCGGCACGCGCCATCGCGCGGGCATCGGCGTCACCGAGGAGAGCGATGCCGTGGTCCTCATCATCAGCGAGCAGACCGGCCGCATCTCGCTTGCCGTTAAGGGCGCGATTCAGCAGGACTTGGACGAGAGGTCCCTGCAGCGGGCCCTTGAGGACATAGCTGCCGCGCCCCTGGAGGAGTAACCGAAGGCACTGCCATGTTCAAGCGGTTTACCAGAGCGGTCTTTCGAGACCTGGGCATGAAGGCGGTCGCCCTGGTGATCGCCGTGCTGCTATGGCACTACGCCAACACCAAGGTCAGGGACGAGGTATACATCGACGTGCCCCTCGATGTCCGTGTGCCGAACGAATACATCAAGCTGCGGCAGAACCCCAAGACGATCCTGCTGCTGGTGCGTGGGCCGCAGGAACTCATAACAAGCTTGAGGACGCGTCCGGCTCGCATGGGGCTGCGGCTGGAGCATGCGATCGCATCTGCCGACCTTGACGAGCGTGGCCACGTTGCGCTCCCGGTGGATCCGCGAAGGTGGAACTGGCAGAACTTGCACGACAGGGATCTGGCACAGCTCAGTTTCGAGAGCATGCACCCCGACGAAGTAGTGGTGTACGCCAGCCCGCGCATCACGAAAGAGCTGACGGTGAAGGTGGAGGCGCGGGAGGCGCGGCCGCCAGGCTACGACATCATGGCGATGCCGTCCACAGTGCTCGTGTCCGGGCCGGCCCTGTTGCTGAACAGGCCCGACATGACCGAGATATCGACAGCGCCGGTGTTCCTGTCGGCAGTGAGCTACGGCCACTCCGTGCAACTCGACCCCAATGTTGCCTTTAGCCTGGAAGAGGGGCTGGAAGTGGACGTGCTTCTGAAGCTCGATCCGCAATGGGTCACCTTACGCATCGTCCCCGTGGACGAGCCGGACGCCGGGCCTGGCGGCCCCACCGAATGAAGGCGACAAGAGGAGCGTCGACAATGAACCTGCTTGGCGTGAACGTGGACCACGTGGCTACCATCCGCGAGGCGCGCAAGACGTATGAACCCGACCCCGTCTGGGCGGCGGCCGAGGCCCAGCTCGGCGGAGCCAACCTGATAACCATCCACCTGCGCGAAGACCGCCGGCACATAAACGATCGCGACCTGCGCCTGATGCGCGAGACCGTGAGCGTGGAGCTGAACCTGGAGATGTCGCTCGCCGAGGAGATCCTCGGCGTCGCGCTGGAGACGGGGCCGGACATGGTCACCCTGGTGCCGGAGCGGCGCGAGGAAGTCACTACCGAGGGCGGGCTGGACATAATCGGCCGGGCCGAGCGCGTCCGCGCAGCGATCGAGCGCTTTCGCGACCGGGGCATCCCCGTGAGCCTTTTCATCGACCCCGAGCCGAGCCAGATCGAGTCTGCGGCGCGCGCAGGGGCGAAGTTCGTGGAGCTGCACACGGGTTCCTACGCCAACGCCCCTGAGGCTGCGGAGCGCGACCGCCATCTGGAGGCGCTTGCGGCGGGTGCGGCTGCCGGGCGCGCGCTGGGCCTTACGGTAAACGCTGGCCACGGACTGACGTACAATAACGTGACGCCCATTGTCCAGCAGCTCGACCCGCACGAGCTGCACATCGGCCACAGCATCATCGCGCGCGCCGTGTTCGTGGGCCTCCGCCAGGCCGTGCGCCAGATGAGGGAGGCCATTGACCGCGCGCAGATGTTCGGCAGGCTCGGAGCCGGCCCGTGAGCGGCGCACGTCAACCGGGGAGGTGAGAAGACATGTGTTTCGATCGGCAGATGGTGGCCGGGGCGATCCGGACGCTGCTTGAAGGCTTGGGCTACGACCCCGGTTCGCCTGGCCTCGTTGACACGCCCGGGCGGGTGGCCAGGATGTACGAGGAGGTGTTACGCGGGGCGGGCCAGGATCCGATGGGCGTCGTAAAGGTCCTTCACGGGGAGCGTTACGACGAACTCGTCCTCGTCAAGGACATCCCCTTCTACTCCCTGTGCGAGCACCACCTGCTGCCCTTCCACGGCCGGGCGCACGTGGCCTACATCCCGGAGGGCAACCGCATCACGGGCATCAGCAAGCTGGCCCGGGTGGTCGAGGTTCACGCCCAGCGTCTCCAGGTCCAGGAGCGCATGACGCGCGACATAGCCGACACGCTCGTGTGGGCGCTGGAGCCCAGGGGCGTCCTGGTGATGGTCGAGGCCGAGCACCTGTGCATGACCATGCGCGGGGTCAAGAAGCCCGGCAGCATCACCATCACGAACGTCGTGCGCGGCCTGTTCCGCGAGAACTCGGCGACCCGCTCCGAGGCCATGGCCCTGATTGAGGGCGGATAGCAGGGACGGGTGGGAACGGTCAGAACGGGAGAGTGGACAGTAGCCAGTAAGCAGCGAGCCGTCGCTCCAGATCGTGCTCGTCCTCGGCCTTTCGCGTCCGGGAATCTGAGACCATGCCTGAAGCCGACCAGAAAGTCGCCCAGTTCATAAACCTCGACTCGCCTGAGGGGAAGCCGGCGATGGTCTGCGAGCGGGCCCTGTATTTCTACGAGCAGGGCCTCATGGTGGCCGTGCGGGTCGCATCGCGCCCGGAGGCCGAGCGCCTGGACGACTTGATGTGGACCTTCAAGGACAGCTGCCTCATCCCTCATGCCCTCGCGGCGGAGGCCGGGGAGCCTGTGCTCGAGGCGGTGCTGATCTACTGCGAGGGCGAGGAGCCGGGCGAGGCGGACGTGCTCATCCACGCCGCAGGGGGCGAGCCGGACGAGGTGCTCACGCGCTTCCCGCGCGTGCTGGACTTCGCCGAGGTGTACGACGATGAACTACGCGAGGCCGGTCGCCGGCGCTTCGCCGCCTGCCGCGAAGCCAGCTACCGCATGCGCTACGTCAAGTAGCCGGCCCTTCTCGTACCGACGGTGTCAACCTTACTCGTAGGGCAAAAAGGGGGTGTACCATGAAGGTCCGCAGGGCTTGGCTTTTGGCCGTCGTTATGTCGGTGGCCGCCGTTATCCTGGCGTTTTACCTCTGGACCCTTAGCCGCAGTTCGGCGGATGAGCTGGCGGTTGGCAATGCGGGCAAGACGCCTGAGGGCACGCTGCGCGCTTACTACTACAAGTACAAGGGGCTGCGTACGAAGATGCGTCCGCTCATTGCCCGGGACTCGCTCGCCATAGTCCAGAAAAAGGACGGTGGCTTGATGTCAAGCCTTGCCATAGGACCGCTCGGGATGGTTGTCGATCACAAGGAAGTGTCGGAAGACGAGGCAACGATCTATCATCGGACCTAGTTTTCTCCGGCCACGAAGTCTATGGGTGGGCTGCCTGCGGCCAACAGATTAGTCAGAGAGGATGGCGTGTGGAAGGTCGACGTGTTGGCCTCGATGGACCTCGCGCTGCGCATCGCACAGGATATGCTCAAAGACCCACGCGACGACCTGCCGAAAGAGTGGCAGAAGAGCGTCGTACGGGAGGAGGCGTCACCGGCCCGGCCGCCTCTTGCTGAGGCGGGGAAAACGCCTGAGGCCACCCTCCGTGCCTACTATTACTACAAGGACAGAGGACTCATGACGAAACTGCGACCGCTCGTTGCTCAGAGTTCGCTATCGATGCTTCCGGAAAAAGACGGAGCTGGAATATCGGCTCGTGCGCAAGAGTTTCGCGGTCTGACGGTCGATCACAAAGCTGTTTCCGAAAATGAGGCCAAGCTATACTATCGTGCCTGGTTCTCCCTGGCTACCAAGTCCCAAGGAGGCCGACTTGGCGTGGTGCAACGGCTCAAAGAGGAGGGCACATGGAAGTTTGACATCAACGCCACCATTCGGCTTACGCTCGGCATCACAAAAGGCAAGAATAAGAGGGGCTTCTACGATGGAACAAACGAATGGTGGAAGTAGCCCCAGCGGGCCATTAGGTGCTCGTGCACCGTGGGGTCTGCATATAGTCCGTCATGAGATCTGGCGGCCGAAGAGCGTGAGCGGGGTGGCGTCTTCGATTCGCACCCGTGCCCGCGTGCCGGGGGCAAGGGCCGGGCCGGAGAAGAAGACGATGTCGTTGCCGCGCGTGCGCCCGCGCAGTGGGCGGCCCTCCCGGTTGTCGGGGTTCTGGCCGTCGACCATGACTGCCACCTCAGTGCCGACCAAGGCGCGGCGGCGTTCGTCGTCGATGCTGGCCTGGGCGGCGAGCAGCCGCTGGTTGCGTTCGCGCTT
>CAZHPE010000018.1:0-7305 GCA_964534775.1 uncultured candidatus Brocadiaceae bacterium | reverse complement strand
TCGATCGATCTGAGACATCAACCATCGCCCTGACGGCGTCCGCCACGTCATCGGCCCACCCGGCAGCCAGCGTTCCGGGGCGGGGCGAGTACTTGAAGATAAAGCTCTGCTGGAAGCGCACCCCCTCCAGCAGGCCGAGGGTTTTCTCGAAGTCCCCGTCGGTCTCGCCGGGGAAGCCCACAATGAAGTCGCTTGACAGCTCGATGCCCGGCACGATTTGGCGCGCCGCTTCGACGATGCGCACGTACTCATCGCGCGCGTAGCCCCGTCCCATCCGCTCGAGCACGGCGTCGGCGCCACTCTGGGCGGGCATGTGAAGGTGCTCGCACACCACATCGAGCGAGGCGACCGCGCGGAGGATGTCCTCGGTCATGTCCTTGGGATGATTGGTCAGGAAACGCAGGCGCTTGAGGCCCGGCGTGTCGCTCACGCGCTTCAGCAGCGCCGCCAGCTCCACCGGCTCGTCCAGCCCCGCGCCGTACGCATTCACATTCTGTCCCAGGAGCGTGACCTCGACCACGCCGTCGCCGCACAGGCGGCGCATCTCCTCGGCGATGTCCGCCGGCGGGCGGCTCGTCGGGCGGCCCCGCACGTATGGCACGACGCAGTAGGCGCAGAAGTTGTCGCACCCGCGCATGATGCTCACGAATGCGTGGTGGCGCTCGGGGCGCAGGGCCGGGTCGCGGCAGGCCGAAACCCCGTCCTCCCCCAGGTCCACCACCGCCTCGCCGGTCGCGGCTATGCGCTCCAGGTGTTCCGGCACACGGTGGAACGCCCGCGTGCCGCAGACGAGGCGAACGTGCGGGAATCGCCGGACGATTTCCGCGCCGAGTCTCTGGGCCATGCAACCCACCACGCCGACGATGAACCCGGGCTCCCGCTCGGCGCGCTTGCGCCATGCGCCCAGATGGCTCAGAACGCGGTTCTCCGCCTGCTGTCGCACGCTGCAGGTGGAACAGATGACCACGTCGGCCTCCTGCGCCTCGGCGCCATCTTCACCGGCCGCCTGGCGCCATCCGGCCCGCACGAGCGCGGCGCACAGCACCTCGCTGTCCAGCTTGTTCATCTGGCAGCCGAACGTCACCACGTGGAAGGTGCGCTGTGTTGGATCGCAGTGCATGGGGCAATGGATTGTCAGAGTAAGTAGCGAACAGTCGGAAGTTAGTACTGAGCAGTAAGAGGTCTTGCAGAGCCGATCCTTGTCGCGCCCCGGCTCGTCGTCGTCCTCGCCCCTTCCTTCCCGACTCGACGGCGAAGACGAGAGGCTCGCGTGAATCACCGTGCGCTCGTGGCGGACAGTCCGACATCACTTCTCGGTCTGGTGTTTCTTGATGATCTTCTCGACCGCCGCACGGCCGCGCCGTTCGTCCCCGCTGGTGCGGCCCTCGACGGTGAGGCGCAGCGAGGTCGTGCCGCCGGGCTGGCGGAGGTTGAACCACCAGTTAGGGAAGCGAATGGTCAGGCCGTCAAGGCCGTCGCTTTCGGCGCTGCGAAACTCGCCCCTGAGCTCCTCGAAGAGCGGCCCCGCGGCCTCGGGCGAGGGTGTCTCATAGCGAAGTTCCCCGCTGCGCCTGTAGCGCGTCACGTGCGCGGCCATGCGGCTGAGCGGTTCGTCGCGGCGCGAGAGCAGCGAGCACATCAGCAGTATTGCCAGCACCGGCGACTCCGCCCCGAACAGGTCGCGGAAGAAGTGCCGGCCGACCGTGTCGGCGGCGTATAGCACCTCCTTCTGGCGCGCCGCGCGGGAGAGCACCACGGGATCCGCCGGACAGGCTCGAGGCTGACCGCCGGCGTTGATGATCTCCTCGCGCACGGCCGCCGAGTAGCGGAGGTCGAAGCCGATGCGTGCCCCCGGGGTGCGCGTCAATAGCTCCCCGGCGAGCAGGGCAACCGTGGCGTCGTTTGCGATCGGCTCTCCGTTCTCGTCGAAAAAGGCCACCATGTCGCCATCGAAGTCTACCGCCGCCCCCAGCCTTGCGCCGCTCGATCGCACGGCCTGGCGGAGGGCGGACTGCGCCTGCGCGGCGGGAAAGCGCCGCCCCAGGAAGGGCGAGCGCCCGTTCGGTTCGACGTTCGTGGGCACCACTTTCACCGGCAACCCCTCGAAAACGCGCGGCACGATGCTGCCGGCGACGCCGCACGAACCGTCCACCGCTATTGTGAACGCCTTCAGGCGCGGGACGAACTTCTGCACGTAGGAGCGGTAGGCGGGCAGTGGATCGAGCGTGTCACGCTGTCCCGGGTTGCGGCTTCGGCCCGGGCGGGTGCGCCGCGCGATCAGGGCCACCTTGTCCAGCCCGTTCTCGAAGGACAGGACCGACCCGTCCCGGCGATAGAGCCGCACGCCGTTCATGTTCTCGGCCGCATGGCAGGCGCCGATGAACGCGGCGCCACCCAACTCTTCGGTGCTGAGAGCGAACCGCAGCAGTTCCGGCGGCGTCTGGCCGATGCTCACCGTGTTCATGCCGCCCTCGTTGGCGCCCTCGCAGAAGATGCGGGCAAGGCTGGGGGAGTTCTCCCTCGGGTCGCCCCCCACTACCATGTCGGACACGCCGGCGGCCTCGGCCCGGAGGAGCTGCGCGGCCGCCGTGCCGACCTTGCGCACGACGTACTCGTTCACCTCCGAGGGGACCTTCCCCGCAACGCACGTGGAGCGGAAGATGGCGGCCTTGACCTTCGGGTCGCTGGACATGCCTGCGGCCGGCTCGGAGGCGCTGTGCCCGCACAGCAGGCACTTGGGGTAGTGGTTGGCTTGGCGCGCGCGACATATTGGCCACGTTATCTCATACCGCTCCCCGGGGCAGCTTCTCTTTTCCTCGTCCACGGCCTAAGACACCTCCCGGTCGTCCCTCACCGGCAACAACACCCGCCTGACAATATCGCCACTTAGCTTATCTGAAACGCCCTCGGCGCGTCAATCCGGTCCTGGGCCGCAAGGGTGGCAAGGACGCCCTGGCACTTGACCCGGAGGCTTCGAGCGGCTTTACTGCTGCCGTCTGGCATGGGTTCAGCGGCCGCATTGGCGCTGGGTGGCCCCTGCCGCGGCCCCATGATGAGGTAGGGATGAAGCTTGGTTACCTGACGGCATGTACGGCGGAGGAATGCGAGTTGGCAGCGAGACTGGGCTTCGATTGCATCGAGGCCGTCGCGGCCTGGGAAAGCGGCGAACTCCAGGACAATGCCTTCCTCAAGGGCGAGTCCGACCGGATCAAGGAAATGCTCTCTGAGGCCGGCATCAGCATCTCGGCGCTGGCCCTGTTCAAGGCCGGCCGGTTCGACGTCAGGGAGCGCGCGGAGCACTACCGCGGGATCATCAGGATGTGCGAGGCCCTGGGCGTGGGGGTCATAACCACGCTGACCGGCGGCGACCCCGCCAAGGGCCTCGAGGAGAACTTGGCGGACTTCGCCGCCGTCTTCCGCGAGGTTGCCCCAGCGGCCGAGGGAGCTGGCGTGAGGATCGCCTTCGAAAACTGGCCGGGCCTGCCTGCGATGCCGCCGATGGGCACGAAGAACTTCGGCTTCACGCCGCAGGCGTGGGAGATGATGTTCGACGAGGTGCCGTCGGAGGCGTTCGGGCTGGAGTTCGACCCCTCGCATCTGGTCTGGCAGCAGGCGGACTGGGCGGCGGCCCTGCGCAGGTTCGCACACAGAGTCTATCACGTGCACGCCAAGGACACGGAGATCTTCTCCGAGCGCCTGGCGGCGAACGGCTTCTTCAGCGCGGGCTGGTGGCGCTACCGCCTGCCGGGCTACGGGGTGGTGGATTGGCGCAACCTGACCAGCATCCTAAAGGAGACCGGCTACGACGGCGCCGTATGCATCGAGCACGAAGACCCGGTTTTCAGCGATGAACGTCGCGCCGAAGGGCTGCAGAAGGGCCACGACTTCCTCCGGCCGCTCATGTAGCTCCGGGGCGGGGGCCAGCGGCGGACTGAGGCGGACTGGGGCGGGCCTGGAAGGACCCTGCAGCATCGGCACCGAGCGTCCTACATTGTTGACATTGCGCGGAGGCGCCGGGTAACATGGCGGGCACGTGTAGATGCGGACGTGCGGCGACAGCGGCTCTTCTCCGTTAGGGCGGGCCAGCGTTGATCAAAGAGATTCACGACCTTGGCGATGTGACGGTCGTTGAGTTGAGCGATCGGGTGGATGCTGTAACCTCGCCGGACCTCAAGGCCCGACTGCACGGGCTTATCGCGGAGGGCCGCACCAAGCTCGTCATCAACCTGCGGGACGTGGTGCTGGTTGACAGTTCCGGGCTGGGCATGCTTGTCAGTTGTCTGCATCGGTGTGTGGCGGCAGGGGGCGAGCTTTGCCTGGCGGAGGTGCCCGAGTTCGCGCGCAATATACTCGAGATCACGCGCCTGACGCGGGTGTTTCGACTGGCCGATGACGAAGCCGAGGCCGTGGAAGCCGTGAAGCGCCCGCCCGGCCAATGATCCCGGGCGGCGTGATTGGACCGGTCCCCTGCCAGATAGATAGAACACCGTTGCTGGCACACCTGTAGGCAGGGGAAAGAATGAGCGAGGGGACCGAAGAGATTGCCGCACAGAGGGAAGTTGGCAGCGTCTTGGCCTACATGACGGGCGAGGTTGCTTGCCGGAGCAAGCAGGTAACCGGCGCGCTGGACGATTGCTTCGAGTTGGTGCGGTGCGAGTCCTACCAGGCGCTGCTGAAATCCCTGGGCGAGGCCGTGCCGGACGTGGTCGTGATGGACGACGAGGCGGCGATCGGACGGGAGCAGATGCTCCCGAGGCTCGCCGTGGAGTTCCGCCGCCAGTACGGGTTCCCCTACCTGCCCATCGTGGTTCTTGCCGCCCGCCTGGACGTCGACTCCGTGGTGCGATGCATGAAGGGTGGAGCGGACTACGTGGTCAGCCACTCGGAGGCTGCCGAGAAGCTGGCGCCCAAGCTGCTGGAGGCTGCCGAGCAGCACCGGCTCATGCGCGAGGTGCATCAGCTCGTCGGAGCGCACCGGCGCCGGGGGAAGTTCGGCGACCTGGTGGGGGTGAGCCCCTCCATGCAGAACGTCTTCAGCATCGTGCGCAACGTGGCCGCCACCGACGCACCCGTCTTCATCACCGGCGAGAGCGGTACGGGCAAGGAACTGGTCGCCAGCGCCCTGCACAAGTTCAGCAGGCGCCGCGAGGGCGAGTTCGTCTGCGTCAACTGCGCCGCTATTCCCAAGGACCTCCTGGAGAGCGAGCTGTTCGGCCACGAGAAGGGTTCCTTCACCGGCGCGGAGTCCCTGCGAATCGGTTGCTGCGAGAGGGCGGACGGCGGCACGTTGTTCCTTGACGAGGTCGGCTCGATGGACGTGCGACTTCAGTCCAAGATGCTGCGGTTTCTTCAGGACTACACCTTCACCCGCGTGGGCGGCGGCGGTCAGGCGCTGCACACCGACACCCGCGTCATCGCCGCCACCAACATCAACCCGGCGGCACAGATCGCCGACGGGCACCTGCGCGAAGACCTGTACTACCGGCTCAACGTCGTCCCGGTCGAGCTGCCCCCTCTGAGGGATCGGCCCGAGGACATCCCTGTGCTCGCCCAGCACTTCCTGATGGTCCTGGGGGAGAAGTACAGCAAGTACTTCGTGGACTTCTCGGCCGACGCCATGCGTCTGATGCTCTGCTACGGATGGCCCGGCAACGTGCGCCAGCTCCAGAACGTGATCGAGCGCATCGTCGTCCTGGCCACTGCGGACAGGATCACGCCCGAGCTGTTTCCCGAGGAGATACGCCAAGTGGCCGCCATGGCCCCGCCGCCACAACTCCAGGTCGAGGAGGCCCTGCGCATCGTGGAACAGGCGCTCAAGGCGTCCGCGCCAGAGGCGCTGGAGCTGCAGGAAGCGGACGATGTGCTGCCGTTCGACGAGGTCGAGAAGCGCGCTATCCTGGACGCCCTGCGCAAGTGTGACGGCGACATCAGCAAGGCCGCCCGAAAGCTCGGCCTGAGCCGCGCCACCATCTACCGCAAACTCGAGAAGTACGGCGAGAGGTAGGCCCCCTCGCTCGCTGATCGTCCCCCTTCCCATCATCCTCGTCCGCCTGGGCCCCCCGATGCTCGCTCGAACCCAGGGGGCCGGGTAATCGCAGCGCTGTTGAAAGACCAGCCCGCGTTCCGCTACCCTTGAAGCCCGTTGAGGGATCCGCTGGGGTTCGGCACGCCCTGCCCCTGGCGCGCCCCCGGAAAGCGCAACTCGCGCCCGTCCTCCGCAGGACCGAGCACCTGCAACCGACGGGCCTTATGGACTCGCGGCCTCATGCTGCCGAACGCCCTCACCATCGTCAGGTTGCTGCTGGTGCCGGGGATCCTGTGGCTCACCTACTCCGCCGGGCCGGCGAAGCTCGGCGCGGCCTTGGCGCTGTTCGCCATAGCGCTCCTGACGGATTGGTTGGACGGGCACCTGGCGCGTTCGCGCGGCCTATTCACGCCGTTCGGCACCGTGATGGACCCGGTGGTGGACAAGATCCTCATGCTCGGGGTGCTCTTCGTGCTCAACGACAGGCATGAGGTGCTGCCCCTGTGGGTCCCGCTGGTGATTCTGTCCCGGGAACTGCTGGTCTCTGCAGTCCGGCAGTTCGGAGCGGCCCATGGCAGGCTGGTGGGGGCGAACTGGATGGGCAAGACCAAGTTCGTCATCCAGTCGGCCGTCATCATAATAGCCTACGCGCACCTGATCCTCAAAGGGATCGGCCGGCCGATACCGTTCGGCGGCCAAGCCGTGATGAACGCGGCCATCGTCATGACGGTCGTCTCCGTCCTTTTCGGCGTGAACTTCGCATGCCGCCATCTCGGGGACGGCAAGCAGCCCAGGGCCTGAGGAAAGATCGGACGCGCGGGATAATGGGTCCCGCATTGTCACGCCCTACACTGATCTCTGCCCTTGGTTCGAGGATTCGCTCCTCACTCCCTTCCGCCCTGTTCACGGTCTTCAGTGGCAGTAGACATCTGGCACACCTGATGCGTTAGCTTCGTAAGCACCTCTTGCCGTTCCTGAATTGACGATGATGTCCATTCCTGGAATGGCTCTATGCCCTCGGTTGCTCGCTCAACCGCAGTATTCGCCCCCACCGTTGCCCGCTCAGCAACCAACTTCGTGAGGAGAAACTTGGACCTGGGATAGACTTCCCTTTTCTCAGCAAACCCCTTGTTGCCCAGCGAGATGTTAATCGGTTCCTCCACCAAGGCTAAGTTGCCCAAGCGCGGGATGTATTCCTCTATCTACTCGGGCTTGTCGAACGCAGTTAGCAGCCCGAGGTGAAAGTAGTCGGTCCATGGTCCTTTTACGATACGGCGAGT
>CAZHPE010000017.1:0-25312 GCA_964534775.1 uncultured candidatus Brocadiaceae bacterium | reverse complement strand
TATTCTCGTCAGTTCGGCGACGTGCTCGATATCCGCATCGCATAGAGCAACCAGCGGGCTGTTTGACCCAAGCTCCATGGACATCTTCTTGACGCCAGCAACCCGGCAGATCAGTTCACCCACCTTGGAGCTGCCAGTGAAGCTGATCTTACGTATCCGCTTGTCAGAGCACAGTGCCGGTCCGATTCGGGATCCGGAACCTGTAATGCACTGGAGCCCGTGCTCCGGAAGGCCTGCCGCCAGGAATATCTTCGTAAGCTTCAGCGCCGTCAATGGGGCATAGCTCGAAGGCTTAAGAATAACGGCATTCCCGGCCGCTAGTGCTGGCCCTATCTTATGAAGCACCAGCAGCACAGGATAGTTGAATGGTGTTATGGCAGCTACCACGCCACAAGGCACGCGCAATGTCATCCCCAGTCTTCCCCTAACACCCTCCTGAGCGTCAAGAGGCAGCGTTTCTCCTCGCAACTGAGCGCCTTCGAATGCACACAATCTGAGCAAGGCAGGCATCCTTTCGACCTCGGCACGAGCCTCGCGCAAAGGCTTTCCTTCTTCCTCCGTAATCGTGCGGGCTATGTCTTCCTTGCTCTCAGTCAGTAGCGATGCCGCGCGATTCAGTATGTCACTGCGTTCCGCTGCTGTCAGTCGCGCCATGGTGACGGCACCCTTTTCGGCGGCTGCCAAGCATCGCTCAATTTGGTCGTCAGCAGCCTCTGGAACCCGGTCAATCAACTCACCGTGATACGGTGATATCAACGGCCTCGTTTCCGAAGAGCCCACCCAACAACCGTCAATGTACATTCTCATGTGGAGTGACTCCTACCAGCAGGGATCAAACCAAGAACGCTTGATGGCGGAAAGACTGGCAATGGCGCCTATTGTGGAGAAATACTGCTTGCCTGATCTCCTCTTGCTGTCATCCGATTCCGATTTCCTGAAGGTAAGTGCGAGTGCGCTTGGCAATAGGCAACGGTTTGTCGAACGGTGCAGGAAACATGTCCTGTTCGACAATCGCCCACCCGCCGTAATCAACTTCGTGCAGGACATCGCGGAACGCCGAGAAGTCAACAACGCCCTTGGACGGGTCACAGAACATGTCCATGGCTACGGCGGTAGCGAACGGGATCCTTTCAGTTTCGACGCGTTTCATGACTTCTGGATCGACACTCTTCAGATGTAGGTAGGGAATCCGCTCGTGATGCGCACGAACAAAACTCACAGGATCCCCGCCACGATAGGCATGGTGACCCACGTCAAAACACAACGACACGCGGTCAGGATCGGTGTCCTGCAGAAATCTCTCGATCTGGTTCTCATATTCGACATGAGTATCAGCATGAGGATGGCAGACAACCTTGAGCCCAAACTTGTCGTGCGCGATATCGGCAATATTGTGCACCGTGCCGATCAAACGCCTCCAGGCACAGTCATTGAGGCGCGCTGGTGCCACGGACGCGCCTGTGAAGAGGTCTGTGTAGGTGCTTCCAATCACCACAAGGAACTCGGCGTCCAAGCCTGCCAACAATTCGCCTGCGCTCAGAACCTCCCTTTCTATTTCGGGCCAGGCCGAGGATTCGTGCAGGCTTCGCATGATGAACGTTGCGGACACCTTCAGGGTTCGTTTATCCAGTTCGGCACGCAGCGTCGCCAGATCTGTGGGCAGGTATCCATATGGCCCCAGCTCGATCCACTCGTAACCGGCCTCAGCGACTTCGTCCAGGAACCGGGGCCATGGAGTTTGCCTGGGGTCACTTGGAAACCAGACACCCCATGAAACCGGTGCAGTCCCAATTCTGACGTTCATGGCTTTGTCACCCTCGATTGTCCGCAGCTCAATAATAGAACCGTTGCAATCTGGCGCGATCTCGTTCATATTCCTTGCGGATCTTCTTCGTAACCGGGTCGTTAGTCGCTTCAGCCGGCTCGACATCCCACCACACGCCACCACCGGGAGCGTAGCGGTGCTTCTCGGTCTCGACTAAGATCACGCATGATCGCTTCTCACGGCGTGCTTCGTCGAGTGCGTCCGTCAACGCCTCAGGCGTGTCGACATGCCAAGCTCGAGCGCCCATGCTCTCGGCATTCTTCGCAAAGTCTATCGTGAGATAATCGCCCGCGAGGCGATTGCTCTTCCTTTCGCGCTTGCGGAATTCATTACCAAAGCTACGGCCGCTCCGCCACATCTGGAGCCGTCGAATTGCCTGGTAGCCATGATTCTCCGAGATTACGATGGTGATCTTGAGATCCTCTTGCATAGCGGTGACCAGTTCCATTGGGTTCATAAGGTATGTGCCGTCGCCGACGAGCACATATACCTCGCCCTTGGGCTGGGCCATGCGTACCCCCAGACCGGCAGGCAGTTCGTAGCCCATGCAAGAGTAGCCGAATTCCAGATGACAGTTTCGCCCCCCAGTAGCGTCCCAGAGTTTCAAGAGGTCCCCCGGCGAACCTCCGGCCGCGGCAATGACCGTGTCGCCTTGTCTTGCAGCGTCATTTAGCGCCTTAACCAGGATCGACTGGCTCATTGCTTCACCAGGCGTCTGAGTATATGCCTCGCTCTTGATGGTCTGCTGCCATTGTCGCCGGGCTCTTTCAACCTCCCTGATGCAGGCCGAATTGGGCTTGACGCCTGTAGCCTTCGACGCCCTGTGCAGTGCTGTCAGCGCTTCTCGCGCATCCGCGAGGATCGGTAGCGCTCCGTTCTTGTATACATCGTGCCCGGCGACATTGATGCCGATGAACTTTACCTCCGGGTTGTTGAAGCACGACTGCGAGCCGGTGGTAAAGTCACCCAGCCGTGTTCCGATGGCGATGACCAAGTCAGTTGCGCCGGAGATCTTGCCGGCCGCGCTGGTGCCTTCAAGTCCCTGGCCGCCCAGCGCCAGCCGCGATTCCTTGCGCATCGAGCCCTTGCCCCCGAACGTCTCGCTCACCGGGATGCCAAAGCTTTCTGCGAACGACTGAAGTTCATGCCATGCTTCGGCATAGTGCACGCCGCCGCCGGCAACTATCATCGGCCGCCGGGCCCGCTTCAGCAAACGCGCTGCCTCAGCGATGCGTTTGGGTTCAGGCAGCCGTCTTTCAATTCGCCACACACGCTCTTCAAGAAAACGGGATGGATAGTCGTACGCGTGGGCCTGGATATCCTGCGGTATCGCGATAGTCACCGTACCGGCCTCTGCGGGATCGGTCAGTACGCGCATGGCCTCGGGAAGGGCGGTCAGCAGTTGCTCGGGTCGGCAGATACGATCGAAGAACCGGCTGACCGGACGGAAACAGTCATTGACGCTCACATCTGCTGAAATGGGATGCTCCAGTTGCTGCAACACCGGGCCCTGGCGCCGTGTGGCATAGTAGTCAGCGGGCAGCAACAGCACAGGCAGATGGTTAATCGTAGCCGCGGCTGCGCCCGAAATCATATTGGTCGAGCCCGGACCTATCGACGCGGCGCATGCCAGGGTCTGCCTGCGCAAGGTCGCCTTAGCGAATCCGGCTGCGGTGTGCACCATCGACTGTTCATTGCATGGCTGCATATAGGGCAGGTCATGCCCGTGCTCCTCCAATGCCTGGCCGAGTCCACAGACATTGCCGTGTCCGAAGATGCCGAAGATTGCCGGGATAAACCGTTGCTTCTTTCCATCGCGCTCGCTGTACTGAACCTGCAGATACCTCACGAGGGCCTGCGCCATGGTCAAACGAACGGTTTTCTGTCTCGCTGAGTCTAACATCATTTGACTTTCTCCTTTCCTCTTGTTCCGCCGCGAGGCAATGCACCACCATTACTCACCCTGATTCGTCTCCCGCCCCCCGTGTCTCCGCACGCCCACCGCAGGTCAGCGACCCTGCATCTGCCGCCGGAGGTATTCGACGTTGTAGGGCAAAGCAATCCGAGGGTCGATCTCACCCTGGTACTCGATCAGCAGACATCCGTGGTAGTCCAAGGACTTCAACTCGTCGAGCAGAGCGGGAATTGGCACGAGTCCGCCGTCAAGCACGGTGCCGGTCAAGGTCCGGCCGTCGATGGCGTCCCGTTTCCGCAGAACACGTTCCCCCGGATACGCCGGACGGCTGTTCTTGAGGTGTATGTGCACCACGTACGGGGCCATCGTCCGGAATAATTCCACGGGATCCTGGTTCACGAACAGGGCCGCGCAGGGGTCGCAGATCAGCCGTAGCGCGGGGGAACCAACGCCTTCGCAGATCTCAACGCACTGCTCCGCGGTGCCGTGGATCGGCCGCCAGGGCGGGTAGTCGATGTTCTCGAACGCCATGGTAACCCCACGTGCCTGGGCGTGATCCACGCAAGCCCCCAAACCGTCGATTACCCACTGCCGCAGTTGGTCAGCGGAGTATCTTTCCTTGGAGGCCCCCGGAAAGATCATCGCAATTCCGGCCCCCAGGTCTGCCGTCCGGTCAATGAAGGAGCGGGCTCTATGCACGGCAGCTTGGCGTTCTGTCGCTGACGGCATGGCCAAGTCCACGTGGAAAATGTAACTGACGATCGGCAACCCGGCATCCGCGGCCAAGTTCTTGAGGTAGTCGACTGTGCAATCTCCCCAGTACTCCTCTCGGATCTCAACGCCGTCCACCCCAAGCGAGCCATAGAATGCCATGATCTCTTCGCGGGTTACAGTCCCGGGGATGGGGCGGGGATCGCAGTTGCCGTCTTTCAGAAGCCAGTCCATGTTGTAGTCGAACATCGTGATCTTGTTGTCCATCGCCGACCCATGTCCTTTCCGGCCAAGATTCCAATCGAAGCGGTCGTCTTTCCTGGGCGCTGGGGTAGGGCGACTGTCCAGACTACCGAATTCTCAAAGGCAGTTCAAACACGGATTTCCAACCCTGGCTCAGCGGCATCTTGAAGAGCTCCGTCATCTCTTTGTACGTAAGCTCCTCGTAGAACCGTGCTCTCAGCAAGCCTCTGCATCGACTGTCCTTTCTCTCAAGGCTCTCACCACTTCGCTGTCTGCGGCCCCTTCGGGAATGTGCTGCAGCTCCCGCCGCTCAGTCTCGTCGCCGTCTTCTGAGCCGACATTCAAACTCACGGTCCGCCTCATCCGTGCATTGATCCGGTCAACGCATTTCCTGTACGCGACAGTCGCCACAAAGGTCCGCATGTCAACCTTCCCGAGAGACTTCGCGAGCACCATCACCGTCTCTTGCAGAACGTCGTGCGTGTCCTGCTGAGAAAGGCCAAATGGTCGGCGCCGCGCGATGGCTGAGACGTAGCGAGTACATGCGGCAAAGAGCGTTTCCCAGGCCTCTTAGTCCCCTCTCAAGCACCGGCGCTTGAGCCCTCTGTCCTGAAACTCATCGTGCAATCAGCCATCCCCCCGTAAAGCGCTACTCCGCTTGTCCCCTGACGTCTTCCCTCGCCACTCTTCCGTCATCGAGCAGGCCCCGCATCCTCCCCGCGCGGCCGCGTCCGTCCGCAAACCCAGTTCCCCGCAGCGTGCCCAAAGGGGCCAATGCGCCGCCGCACCGCCCAATAGATCCTCAGCCTTCCCTGGAGTATACCACCATTCTCGCCTTCTGGGGCTGTGAACGCCGGTTGAAAAGTGCGGCGGGGGTCGAGGCGGCGGAAGAGTGCGGCACTTGTATCGGTGCATTCTTGGTGCTATGCGGCGATACAGCCTGTGAAGACTGCGCACCGGCACTGGCCATGGCGCGTAGGAGCCGGCGTTAGCCCTCCCCCAGAGGGCAACAGATTTTGCGAAGAAATCGCGGGGGCGCTCCGGTATGTGCGATGGCGGCGGGTGCCGCGATGCCCCTCCCCGGCCGGCCGGTGGCGGTGTGCGAGCAAGAGGGAGCCACGGCGGGGAGGTAATGCACACGTAAGGGGGGGGCCACCGAACGGCCTCCTGGGTCTCATTGTGCACCGTCACAGTGTTCACGCCTGGCGGTAACCGGGAAACCCGGGTTAGAACAGCCACTTGATGAGCTTCAGGATGCCCTGCTTCCACGGGACGCGGTGCGTGATGCCGCTGGCGTTCTGGAACTCGTCGAGGTGATCGATGTACCACTGGTAGTTGCGCACGAGAGCCTGCTGGTTGGAGTAGCGGGGCGTGAAGCCCAGCAGGCGTTCGGCCTTCTCAATCGAGACGTAGGAATCGGCGGCGGCAGTCTCGTAGATCCACTTGTAGAGGGGCGAGAGATGCAGCACCTCGAGCGCCCTGAGCGTCCAGATCACGGGGCCGGCCGGGAAGCAGACGATGCGTTTGCCGTGCCCGGCATGGTCCAGCACGGCCTGGTAGTCCTCGCGCATCGTGGCGAACTCTTTCGCGCCGATGTTGAAGGTACCGTTGACGATGTCGCGCTCGCCGGTGAGGCAGATGTAGATCGCCGCGACCAGGTCCTCGACGTCCAGGAGCTGGTAGCGGTTCCTGCCGTTGCCTATCATCGGGAAGTTCTTCCCGTCCCTGGCCCATTCGTAGAATATCGCGAACACACCCAGCCGCTCGGGCCCGACGAATGACTTGGGCCGAATGATGGGCACGCACATGCCCCCGCGGCGGAGGTCGAGGGCGACCCCCTCGGCCCTCACCTTCGCCTCGCCGTACGCGCCGACGCCATGGAGCGCGTCGTCCTCCAGAAGCGGATGGTGGTCGGGGATGCCGTAGACGGCCGTGGAGGAGACGTGCACCGCCCGGTTGATGCCGTGCTCGCGTGCAGATTCGAGCACGTTGCGCGTGCCGTCGATGTCGGTGCTGAGGATGTCCTGGGGCTTGTAAAGCGGCAGCGCCGCCGCACAGTGCACCACCAGCCCGGCGCCTTCCATAGCACGGTCGACGGCCGAGCGGTCACGGATGTCGCCCCTGACTGTTTCGGCCCGCTCGCGGCAGTCCGGGTAGTCGAACTCGGCGATGTCGAGGGAGGTGACGGGATGTCCCTCGGCGAGCAGGCGGCGCACGAGGTTGATCCCCAGGAACCCCGCGCCACCGGTCACCATGACGCGCGGCTTGCCGCTCATCGGAGCGTTGTCTTTGTTAGCGCGAATCGTGCTCGTAATTGTCCTCCTCGACCTCCCGCACCCCAACTGGATCCTGACGGGATAACAGGACCAAGAGGATGGGCCCGGCAGGACAGAACTCCGACCTGATAACAGGATGGTCGGAAGGCCGAACAGGCAACCCGCCTTCAGCACCTTATCCTGTTCATCCTGTCCAGGCCTGTGCCGCGCATCTCAGCGCTTCCACGGCGGCGTATCCGGCAGGCCGCCAACGAACTCTTCGATCAACTTCGCCTCGTAGTCGCCCGCGTAGGCGCCGGCGAAGAAGCGCTCCAGGGCCTCGTCGTGGAACAGCTCCCAGGACTCATCCTCCTTCGACGGCCTCACGGGGAAGAAAAGCGCGTCCGCGGTGCGCGCGGCCTTCATGTCGCCGGGGGCGTCGCCGATCATCAGTATGTGATCCGCCCGGTAGTGGGGCCGCGTAGCAAGCCGCAGGTGGTCGGCCTTCTTGCCCATCTCCTGCCCGGCTATCACCGCCATGTACTTGGCAATGTCATGCTCGTCCCACTCCCGGTTGAGCGCATCGCACGGGGTGGCCGAGACGACCATCAGGTCGGCCCTGGCGTTTGCCTTCTCCAGGCACTCTCGCATGAGCGGGAAGGGCGGCACTCCGTGGACGAATTCGGCCACCGTCGCGTTGACCGCCTCCGACCACCCGAGCGCCCGGCTCAGGACGGGGTCGCCCGTCTTCTCGACCACTTCCTTGAGCGCCGGGCTGCCGGGTCGCGGCTCCGCCGCCAGCCACTCGCGTAGCGCGCGCACCTCGGGCATCCGCACGCCGCGCCTCTGGACCTCCGTGCGTTCCGCCAGCAGGTCGAACACCATCAGCAGTGCGGGGAAGCGGTTGATGCCGCGCCATTGCGAGTAGAGGTTGACGAACTCGGCGGCCTCGCGCACGTGCTTGCTGACGGCCTGGAGCTTCCAGTGCTTCACGATGGAGGGGATGAAGCACTCCTTCTGTTTTAGCTCCATGGTGTCGAAAGCGCAGCCGTCGGAATCAATGGCGATAATGAACTCGTGCGCCGGCCGGAAATCCTTGAGCGGTTGCTGCGGATCGGACATCTCTGACTCCTGTGATTCTCGGGCATGGCATCCGGCCTTCGCAGCCGGAACGTCTGCTTCGGCGGAGTAGGCTGCCGTGCCCCTGCGCGATGGCAAGGAGGCTATCGGTTGGCCTGCGGGACATACTCAGTGCATTTCTTCTCGGCCAGAAGCGGCTCGATGCGCGCAAAACGCTGAAGGCCGCCCACCAACGGCACGCTCACCCAGTCCTCGCCGATCAGCGGGCGGGCGTAGCGCACGAAATCGTCCGTCACGTCGGCGCGGTCCTCGGCCATCCAATCGGCCGGGAAAGCACGTTCGCTATTGGCCACCGCCTCCAGCGGCACCTTGTCGTAGCGCACCCCGTAAATGGGGCCAGGCTCGCGCAGGATCGTGGCCATGAAGCCGCTCTCGCCGGCGGCGGCGACCTCCACGGCCTTCAGGCCCACCTTGTAGGCCTCGTCCAGGTCCACGGTGGAGGCGTAGATGGCGGTGTCACGCTGATCGGTACCACAGGTCTGCCCCCGGGCGCTCCCCCGCACGGCAAGCCCACTGCCGTTGAGGTAGTTGATGACCGCCTGGCAGACGGTCCCGCGGCTCGAGCTGAACTCCGTGTGGCCGAAGGCGTCCTTTCTCTCGCCGATCTCGCCCACGCCGAACCCCTCGCTGACAACCACTATGCAGCGCCCGCGCTCCCTGAGGGTATCGTTGACGCGGTCGGCAAGCTCCTCCATCGTCAGGCCGCTCTCGGCGAGGAATATCCGGAGCGGCATCTCCCGCTCCGGATCGGCCAGGCGGGCGGCGGCGGGGATGAAGCCGATCTTTCGCCCCATCGCCTGGAGCACCAGCACAGGGTCACTCGGGCGGGAGCCGGCGTTTTCCTCGTTGGCATTCTGGACGATGTGGCTCCAGTAGCGCGCCACGCTCCCGTAGCCCGGGGTGTGGTCGATGAGCTTGAACTCGGAGTCGCCCACGTCGTTGTCGATGGTCTTCGGCACGCCGACGGCCGCCAGGTTCAGGCCCCTCTCGCATGCCAGTAGGCTGATCTTGTGGGCGGTGTCCATCGAGTCGTTGCCGCCGATGTAGAAGAACGCGCCCACCCCGTGCGTCTTGAACACCTCGATCACGCGCTCGAAATCTTCCCGCTGCGCGGCTTTGAGCTTGTAGCGGCACGTGCCGATCGCCCCGGCCGCCGGCGTGGTGCGCAGCAGGGCGATCTCCTCCTCGGCCCGCGCCGAAAGGTCGATCAGCTCCTCTTTCAGCACGCCCTCGATGCCGTGCCGGCCGCCGTAGACCGTCCCGAAAACCCGGGGATACGCCCGGCACCCTTCCACTACGGCGCGCAACGAGTTGTTGATCACCGGCGAGGGTCCGCCCGATTGCGCCACCACCACGTTGCCGAGTTCCGCCACAGTATCCTGTCCTTACCGCAAGAGAAACATCGGCCGCAGGTTCACGCCATCGTCTCTTTGGCGTCGGACTCTTTCATAGTGCAAGTCCGCGTGAATCCGTGTCCAAGCGCTTTCCCGTCTTACACGCCGCTGTAGGCGGGGATCTTCGTCAGCGGCCGCGGACCCGCCCTGCTGGCGATGTTGATGATGCTCCCGCCTTCGCCCTCGACCATCATTCCGCCGAAGACCTGCGAGGCCAGGAACGTGCCGATGAAGTTCAGGTCGAACACGCCCCGCACGGAGTCGGCGGGCAGGTCGAAGAGCGTGCGGTCGGGCCCGGTGGTCGCCTTGGGGCTGTTGCCTCCGGCGCCGTTGATGAGCACCGTCGGGCGGCCCAGAGACCCCGTAACCAGCCCCGCGTCGATGTCCAGCACCGCCACCGCTGCGCCGCGCGCGGCAAGCGCCTCGGCCATCGTCCCGCACAGCACCCCGGTGCCGCCCGTGATGACGACGACCCCGCACGCCAGGTCAACCTCGATCCCTCCGGCTGCCATCTCCCCTCCGCGACCGCTGCCGGCCGGCGAAAAGAATTGCCCACCGATCCGTGTCATCAGTCGAAATAGCGCTTGAGAATGTTCTCCCACTTGCCCTGGGTCTTGAGCACGAGTTCAACCAACTCGCGCACAGCGCCGTCTCCGCCGCGAGTCGCGGTCACGACGTGGGCGATTTCGCGCACCTCCGGCCGCGCGTTGGCCACGGCGACCGCCAGCCCGACCCGCCGCATCACCGGCACATCCGGCAAGTCGTCCCCGATGAAGCAGATCCGGGAGTCGTCCAGCCCCGTTCGCTCCTTGAGTTGATCGTATGCTATCAGCTTGACCTTGGCGTCCTGAAATAGATGCTCGATGCCCAGCACCTCGGCCCGCGCGCGGACGCCATCGATGGCGCGGCCGGTTATGATGGCGGTCCCGATGCCGGCCCGCTGCAGGTACTTGATGCCGGCGCCGTCATGCACGTTGAACGTAACTCCCGCCATGCCGTCGGACCCGTAGAAGGCCCCTCCGTCGGTCATGACGCCGTCGACGTCCATGGCCACCAGCCCTATGGCCAGGAGCTTCTCGCGTGTCAGTTCATCCATGTTGTTGATCCCGGCAGAAGTGACATTGTTTCACGGCCGCAGCCGATCGAAGGCGGATCGGGGCTCTCAGGCAGAGCCTAGCCCTCGGGCTCCGCGAGGCCCCGTTCCACGTCGAGCCAGTCCTGCACGTCGATAATGCCCACCGGCACACCGCGCTCGTCCAGGACCGGCAGGTTGTCGATGCGTCTCTCGCGCATGATTCGGTAGGCGTCCGCGGCCAGCTCATCCACGCGGATTGTCTTCGGGTCCCTGGTCATGACCTCGCTGACGGGCCGTTCGAGCACATCGGGACCGTCCGCGCGCAGAAGCCGCCGCACGTCGCCGTCGGTGAACACGCCCGTCAGCCTGCCATCATCGCCCACCAGGCTCACCGCGCCCGGCGAGCCCTCCGTGCTCATGGCATCGAGCGCCTCGCGCACGGTGACGCCATCCGGTGCGGAGGGGTTGCGCCGGCCCACGCGCATCGCATCGCAGACCTTGATGAGTCTCCGGCCCAGCTCGCCGCCAGGGTGGTAGAAAGCGTACTGCGCCGGCGTCCACTCGCGCATGCGGAAGAGCGTCAGCGCCAGCGCGTCGCCAAGCGCCAGCATCGCCGTAGTCGAAGTCGATGGGGCCAGCCCCAGGGGGCAGGCCTCCTCGATCCGGCCGATGTCCAGCACCACGTCGCTGTAGCGCGCCAGGACCGAGGCGCGGTTACCGGTGATGGAGATGATCTTCGTGCCCAGCTTCCTGAGCGGCACGAGGAGCTCGACGACCTCCGTGACGCCGCTGTTGCTCAGGGCCAGCACCACATCCTCGCCCTGCACCCGGCCCAGGTCGCCGTGGCGCGCCTCGACCGCGTGCATCCAGTGCGAGGGCGTGCCGGTGCTGGCGAGCGTGGCGGAGACCTTCTGGCCGATGATGCCGGCCTTGCCCGTGCCGGTCACGATCACGCGGCCCGTGCACTCGCGGATGAGCCGCACGGCGCTGGCGAACTCCTCGCCCAAGCCCTCGGCCACCGACCGCAGGCCGGCGATCTCCTGCTCGATTATGTCCCGCCCGCTCTCTACCGGGTCCATGAATCTGTCTCTCAAGCCGCCGACGAGAAGGGAAACTCGATGCGCCGGATTATACCCCCCGGCGCGCCGGGCGCGCAAATCAGCGCGGGCGAGAAGAAGGATGTGAGGGCGCCACTGTAGGGGGCTTTCAGAGGATGCGCCGCTCGTACATTACATCATCCGCCCACGACCACGGGATGCCGGTGGATTCCTGGAGCTCGCAGGCCATCTTGACCACCGGCTTCTGCTTCTTGTTCCGGGCCAGGATCACCGGGATGCCCGCGAGATGTACGACGAGCGTGTAGCCGTGCCAGTTCTCAAACGGACCCAGCACTGCCCGGCGCAGGTCGCCATCCGGCGCCAGAAGGACGGTCTTGCAAAGGCGCACCTCGACCTGTTCGTACTTGAACCGCTGCGGACGCCGAAACCGCCGACGAGCCTTCCACGTTACAACGCTCTCTTCTGGATCGAAGACGATGCGCACTCTCGCCAGGGCACAAAACGCGGCGAATCCGGCGCAGCCAGCGGTCACCGCCACCAAGAAGATCATACCTGTGGCAGCAAGAGCGCCGCGGCGATGAAGGCAGCCTGGACCGCACCAATCCCTATCAGCACCAAGCCAGCGAAGGGTATGCACTGATATCACCGCCAGCTGTAGACAACTCGCCCGCCGGCGTCCTTGCGACAACTGAACCGGGAGGCCCGAGCGCCCCGGGCTTTCGGGAATATGCTCTTGCGCGGCATTCTTGTCCCCCACGGCGAGACTCACCAAGCGCGATGCCGGCCGCCCTGGCGGCTCGCCGCCTCAGGCGTCCACGTCCACCTTGTCGTCGGGGGCGTAGGTGTGCTTGATGAAGACGGCATCCAGCGGCTCATCGCCCGAGTTGACTATGTCGTGCGCCTCGCCCGGCTCGATGCGGAAGGCGTCGCCGGACCGGATGTCATACTGGAGCCCCTCCACGAAGAAGGTGCCCGTGCCAGAGGTGAAGTAGAACGTCTCTTCAACCTCCTCGTGCAGGTGCGCGCCAAGCGTCTCGCCTGGCAGGAAGCACATGATGCCCCAGTCGATGCGCGGGCCGCGAAACAGGTATTTCGGGCCGCTTTGTCCCTTGCGGAACTCCAGGTCGGCAGCGTTGATTCGTTCCATCTGCGCGGGCCTCCTTGCTCGTCTCTAAAGACCGAACTTGACAGGATAACAGGATCACCGGAGGGACAACCTGCTTACTGTCTTCCTCCCTCCCATAAGACTTTTCTCACGCAGCTTTCGATGATTCTGCCTGCTCTACTTCCGACTGAGCGCGTGCGCTCGATGCCGCGTGCGGAGCGAACGCGCTACCACTTTCCAGTCGCATTCGGCCTCTTCGAAGGCACGCAGGTAATCGCGAAGGGTGCGCAGGCGGTCGGAGAGCGTGATCGCCCGGCGCGAGGCGGGCCACTTCACAACCGACCGATCCAGCCGCACTAGGTTCCGCAGCCCCTCCCGCAGGCTCACGCAATTCTGCGCGCGCGCCTTCTTGAAGTCAATCACGAAAGCGCGGGGCGGATCGGCCCCTGGGGTGACGAGTATGTTCTTCAGGTTCAGGTCCCCGTGGCGAATGCCCGCCCCGTGCATCGCGGCGACCGCGCCAGCGACGGCCCGGCTGATGGCCTGGCGGAGGCCTGGCGACACGCCATCGCCCGTCCCGTGGAGTTCGCAGAGCTCGAGCAGGTTTACGGCACCCGGAATTTCCTCGGTGACGTAGTGCGCCCGCAAGACGGGACCAATGGCGCGCTCGAAGCGAAGCGCCACGGGCCGGCACGTCGGCACTCCCCGCCCCAGGGCGCGCAGGGCGAGGCCGAGTTCGCCGAGCAGGGGACGCCGGCTGAGGAATACGGTGCCCCATAGCCCCCCCAGCACCCCGCCATGAGCGAACTGCCGCACCACCAGCCGCCGCCCGGCCAGCCCCCCACTGTATAGCCACGCAGGGTCCCATCGCCACACCGTCGTGCGCCCGGCGGCGCGGGACTGGCCCCCCGGCAGGCTACGAAGGATTTCAGGGAGGCGCATCAAGTCGGGGAGCCCCTCGGGTGGCACGGCCTCGTCGCTCACGCGCAACTCGACCCGGCCCTCCACATGGCGGCTCATCACGGGCTGGGCTGGCGTGTTGGGTTGCATGTTGCGCGGCAACTGGGGATTCCGCCTCCTATACGGCGCCGAAGGATTCCGCCCCGCGTGCTATTCGATGTCCTTCACGCAGCGGAAGCCCGTCTGCGCAAGAATGATCGGGGTCCCCGGGTCTTCCGGGTCGAGGGCGTAGCGAGCGGAGCACCGAGTGGGGATGGGCTTTGCGTACTGCGTGGTCCAACTCCCGCCACGGCGCACGTGGGCAATGGCGCCGAAGGGCTCCTTGTCGGGCCCCTTCTCGCTGCCTTCGTAGGGGGCGAACCAACTGTCGGTCCATTCCATCACGTTGCCCAGCATGTCCAGGCATCCGTAGGGGCTCGCCTTCTGAGCGTACGTGCCCACGACAACGGGGCTGGCCTCCCCCTCGCGCAGGTGATGACAAAACTTCTTGTCCCAGACACTGCCCCATGGGTAGAGCCTTCCGTCCACGCCGCGCGCAGCCTTCTCCCACTCGGCCTCGGTCGGGAGCCGTTTGCCGGCCCACTCTGCATAGGCGCTGGCATCCTCGTGTGTTACGTTCCTCACCGGCATGCGGGCCTCGTCCGCCCGGAATCTGCCGGCCCGCCAGCCAGCGGGGGCCGGGTGGTTCCGGGCGTCGACGAAGCGCTTGTATTCCTCGTTCGTCACCTCCGTACGGTCGATGTAGAAGGCGCCCGTTTTGGCCACGTGCCGGGGCCGTTCCGCCGAGTAGCCCCAGAAGTCGAGGAAATGTTCCAGGCCCTGGGGGTTTTCGAAAATGTCGCCCCGCAGACGGCTCCCGAGAAACCGGCGGAGGTCATCATGCGACTCCCCCATGTAGAACGGGCCCTCGGGAACGTAGACCATGCCCTTGGGCGCGCCCTTCATTTCATCGAGCGCCTTCGCCGCCCGGAGGCCCCACGCGGCGTGCGCGAAGTCATTCTTCAGGCCCTCGAGGGCGGCCGTGCACTCATCCTTCTTGCCGACCCCTCTGAGGCCGAGCGCCCCGAAGTACCTGCTCTCCGGGAGCTTCTCCAGCGCCTGCGCCTTCACCTCCCCGCCGGGGGGCGCGGAGCGCACCAGCCCTTCGAGCGCGCGAGTGGCCTCGGCAAACTCCATCCGCTCCATTTGCCCCAGGGCCTGTTCGTAGTCGGCCTTCGCCGCCGCCGGTTCCATCGCAGACTCGCCGGCTTCCGGTTCGAGCCCAAGCTTCTCGGCGCCTGCCTTCGCAGTCCAGGGGCTGGCGGGATATTTCTTTGCCAGCGTCTCAAAACGGGTGCCCGCCGTCTCGGCCTCGCCCGCGGCGTGGGCCGCCCTGAACAGCTTATACAGGACTTCGGCTTCCAGCTTCCCGGCAACGCCGGCGGCGCCGCTTTTCGGATAGTCCTGTTTGAGCCTTTCCAGCTCATCCAGGGATTCCTCCAGCGCGTCGCTATCGAGCGCTTGCCGGGCGATTTCGAGCTGGATCAGGGGCAGTTGACGCTTGCCCTTGGCTGCCGCGGGGCTGTCGGGGTAGTCGTCGAGGATGGATTGGAGCCTGCCGCGGGCCTCCGAAAGACTGCCATCCTCCTTCCACAGGTCGTAGCCCACGCTGAACTCGACCTCGGGCTTCTTGCTCTCGAGCAGCGATGCTTCGGGCGAGTCGGGGTACTCTCGGGCGACCTGTTCGTAGCGTTCCAGCGCTTCCTCGTACTGGCCGCGGCGCAGGCTGTCGTCGGCCCAGCGAGCGATGACCGTTGGCAACGTGCGCCGGGCGAGCGCCACGTAATCGCCATCGGAAGGGCCGACCTGGAGGGCATCACGGTAGTGCCCCACGGCCTGCCGAAACTCATCCCTGTCGAACTCGTCCTTGGCCCAGTCACAGTAGATGCGGGACATCCAGTCCTCGGCCTGCGCGGCCTCATCCGCCACGTCGCTGTATCCGTCGACCACCTGCTTGAACGCGAGTATGGCGAGGTAGTAATCGTCCTCCAGGCTGTAGCGCTGGCTCCAACCGGTCTGGGCCGCAAGGAGGGCCGTCCGCGCCCCCTCTTTGCGGGCCCGCAGGCGGCTCGCCGCCAACTCCGCGGCCGAGAGACCTTTCGGCCCGGACTCGGTTACAGACTCGCCAGCGGGACCCCGCGTCAGAAGTTGCGGTGCCTCCCGGCTTTGCGTGCCGGTCTCCTTCCCGAACACGAGCACAAGCGCCAGCGCGACCACCGCCACTAGGGCAACCGCAAGCGCCAACGCAGTCAGGGGCGAGGCGGCCAGCCCCCTTGCGCCTCGACGCGGCGCCCGGGTCTCGATCTCGTAATCCCTGGCGAACGCGCTATCCGTGCCCGGCGGCACAACGGTCACGTGCCCGGTCTGGAGGCTCTGGGTGCAGCGGTCGATGTCGTCGATAAGCTTCTGCGCGCTGCCGTAGCGACTCTGCGGGTTCCTTGCCAGGCACCGGCTCACGACCAGGGAGAGTTCTTTCGGCACGCTAGCCCGCGCCTCGTGCGCCGGGACCATATCGGCCTCGCAGTTGGCGAACAGGTAGCCGATCGGGTGTTCGGACGGGAACGGTTCCTGCCCGGTGACCATTTCGTAGCCGAGCACGCCCAGCGCGAACAGGTCGCTGCGCGCGTCCGGCATGCGGCCCCGTACGACCTCGGGGGCGAGGTACTTCGGCGGGCCGCTCAGATCGCCGAACATGCTCAACATGCCGTCGGCCGCGGCGGTCCCCAGGTCCAGGAAAAGCACCTTGACCAGGGGCCGGCCCCTCTGATCCTGCGTGAGGAAGATGTCGGTGGGCTTGAGGTGCCCGTGGACGATGTTCTCGCGGTGCGCCGCGCGCAGGGCCTCGGCGATCTGGCGCATGATCTCCAGCACCTCCAGGGGATCGAACTGAGCCGTCTTCAGCCGGTCGCTGAGCCGCTCGCCGAGCAGCTCCTCCACCACGGCGAAGTACTGCTCGCCGATCTGTCCGACCTCTACGATGCGGGCCAGGTTGGGATGCTCGATGGTGGCCTCCCGCTCGGTCCAGCGTTCGTAGAAGTAGCGCCGGAACTCCGGATCGCGGCTCATGGCGCGCGGAACTAGCTTCAGCAGCACGGTGGAGTCGTCCTGCGTGTCCCGGGCGCGGTAAAGCTTGCCGGCTACCCCCTCCTCGAGCGTCTCGATGAGCCTGTAGCGGCTGGGCTTCGCGTCCTGATCTTGTTGCTCTGCCACGGCACACTCCCGTTCAGAATGGCGCAGACGTTCTCCCCCGGCGTCACCATTGTATACGAGCAGGGGCGGTATGGCAATTCCCGAATCGGATGCCGGCGCCGGGAGCCGGACGGGTCCCCAGAATTGACTTCGGCCTCTGGGCTTTCCTATCATAGCCCCCGAGAGCGCCACAGGCACGCAATCGGCCCCGTTCGCCGGGGGATGGGCGCGGTATAGGGGAGGCGTTGCGGTCGGATGAACGAGGAGCACCTGCCGGATAGCTTCTCCCTGCTGCGCCAGTTCCTCGACTACTGCGGGGCGGAAGCGGGCCTGACAAGCGGCACTCTCTACGCCTATGAGGCCGACCTGACCGATTTTCTGCGCGCGCTGGACCTGACCCGCGGGGTGGATCTGGCGAACCTCAAACCCGTCCGGCTAGTCGACTACGTGGAGTCCTGCCGCCGCCGCGCCCTCGCGCCCAACACAGTCTGGCGGCGAATGGTGGCGGTGCGGATGTTCTACCGGTTCCTGGTTCTCGACGGCTACGTCGAGAGCGACGTCACGCAGGGTTTCAACACGCCCCGGCTCTGGAAGAGGGTGCCCGGGTTCTTGAGTGTGGAGGACGTGGAGCGGCTGCTGACGGCGCCCGAGGGTGAGGGGCCGCTTGCGCTCAGGGACAGGGCCGCCCTCGAGATGCTCTACGCGACGGGGGCCCGGGCGAGCGAGCTGTGCGGGCTGGACGTGGGAAGCGTGAACTTCGAGTACAGCTTCGCCCGCTGCCTGGGCAAGCGCGGCAAGGAGCGGCTGGTGCCGGTAGGGTCGCGGGCGCTCCAGGCGCTCAGGCGCCACATCACCGATGGGCGCGGCGCACTGCTGAGGGACGGGTCGGGCGAAGCGCTGTTTTTGACCCGCCGGGGCACGCGCTTGTCGCGGCACTCCCTGCGGGCCCTGGTCAGGAGGCACGGCCGGGCGGCGGGCCTGGGCGCGGGCGTCCACCCCCACATGCTGCGCCATAGCTTCGCCACGCACCTGCTGGCCGGCGGAGCGGACCTGAGGGCCGTGCAGATCATGCTCGGCCATGCCGACATTTCGACCACCGAAATCTACAGCCACGTGGGGCGGGACCGCCTGCTCCGGGTGCATGAACACTACCACCCCCGGGCCTGACGCGCAGGGCACTGGGAGAAGGAGCGGCCGGATGAAGTCGCACACAGAGGAACTGCGCGTCTGCTACGCGGACACCGACCGCATGGGCTGGGTCTACTACGGGAACTACCTGCGCTACTTCGAGATCGGCCGGACCGAGTACCTCAGAGAGGCCGGCGCGACGTATCGCGACCTGGATGAGCGCGGCGTTTTCTTCGCGGTAAGCGAGGCGAGCTGCCGGTACCTGGAGCCGGCCCGCTACGACGACGTGCTGCGCATTACCACGTGGGTGGAGCGGCTGCGGCCGACGAGGATCGACTTCGCCCACCTGGTGGAGCGCAAGGGCGACGGCGCGCGCGTGGCCGAGGGCAGCGTCGTGCTGGCCTGTGTGAACGGGAGTGGCAGACCGGCGCGGCTGCCCGAAGAGGTGACCGGGGCCGTGGAGGTCCGAGAAGGGGTGCATGGGTGATGGCCGAACAGAAGCTGCCGCTCGAACCGGGAGAGCGACTCCTGTGGCGCAGCTCCGGGGCGGGCAGCGGGTTGCGCCGCGCCCACCTGCTGCTCCAAGTCGCAGCTCACCTTGTCATTACGGCCCTGGGGATTTACCTGTTTGTCCTGGGATATCTGTTCAGACATGTCCTCGAACCGAGGTTGGTTCTGGCGGCGCAGGTGGGAGGCCCGGTGACACTGTTCCTGGGGAACGCCGCCATGGCCGCCACAGGCATCAAGGGGCGCCGAGGTCTGCGGCAGACCGAACGGACCGTGCACTTTCTGACGGACCGGCGCGTGGGCGTGCTGCGCGGGAAGCTCGGCCTGAGCCAGATGCCTCTGCTTCCGCACATCGAGGTGCGCGAGGGCGAGGATTCCATCGAGTTCCGATTACCGGAGCAGGTGCCCATCACGCTGGAAGGGCTCAGCGGCGGCGAGACGCGCCTGCTCAAGGCGGCTCTGGAGCACGTTCTTCACGAACCTGACTCGCAGGAGAACACTGAGGGAGGTAGCCGAGCATGAGAAGGATAAGGACGGGATTGGGGCGTTGGGGGATGATGGGCATTCTGGCCCTGGCCGCGTCGGCTGCCGGCGGCGCTGCCGCGCAGCAGGCCGCGGCCCCGAGTGAGCCGGCCCGACCGATAGCTGCCGGGCCCGTCGCGGCGGAAACGGTATCGAACGAGTTCAGCATCCTCATGGACCTGGCGAGGGTCTACCGCGGCCAGGATCAGTTCGACCGCGCGCGCAAGCGCTACGAGCAGGCCCTGGGAAAGGCCCCCTCCGATCGCCAGGAGTCCGTGGCCCACCTCGAGTTGGCCGTCATAGCGCGCGCGGAAGGTAAGGCTAACGTGGCGATCGTCCACACGCAGAGGGCCCTCAGGCTGACCAAGGACCCCGCCGAGCGCTGCCGGATTCATCCCGAGCTGATCTCGTTCATGATCGAAACCGGCAAGTGGCTCCCGGCGGAGAGGGCCGCCCTGAAGTTCCTGGTGGAGGCGCCCACTGAATCCGGCCGGCAGCAGGCCAAGGGCTTCATGATCGCGATTTACAAGGCCCAGGACAGGCTGGGCGAGATGGAGGCGGCGCTGGAGAGGGCCAGGGCGAAGAATCCGTCGAACGCCTATGTGCTGGAGCTTCTGGGGCGCGTGCACGAGGAAATGGGCGCCCGCGAGAAGGCCGTGCAGAGCTACCGGACCCTCAGCCGCCTCAGGCCCCGGGATCCGACGGTCTGGGCCCGCCTGGCCCAAGCCTGCGAGAGCACCGGCAAGCTTGACGCGGCCGCCCAGGCCTGCTGGCGCATCATCGAGCTGCGGGGCGGCGATCCGGCTTTCAATCCGGACCTGGTTCGCGCACGCGTGGCCGGCATGTGCGCGCGCAACAAGCGCCCCAACGTGGCGGCGCGATGGATCGAGGCGATGGGGACCGACGGCCGGCCCTCGGCGCAGACAGCGTTGAGCAAGGCCGAACTCTTCAGCGGGCTCGGCATGACCGCAAAGGCGGTGAACTGCCTCGACGAGGCGGTGCGCACGGAGAGGAATCATGAAAGCAGGTCGGTGCTGCTGCTCAAGGCGGCCGCGTTGCTCGAGGCAGCCGGCAGCAATGATGGGGCCAAGGATAGGCTGAAGGCCATCCTGAACGACGCGAAGACTGCGCGCGCAACGCGCTTGCACGTGAAGGCCCAACTCTATCGGCTGAGGGCGCTGCCCCGTCCTGAAATAGCCACACGCGACGAGTGAACCGAACCGATCCCCGCCGGCGATGGAAGCCGCGGCACGGGCGGTGCGGCGCATTGACACGGGTCGCCCGAGGCACTATGCTGACGCCCGCGGCTGGACCGGTTACCGGGTCCGGTCATCCGCTCCGTGACTGCGCACATCCGGGGAGCGCGCATGCAATACTTGGGATACATGCTATTGGGTTTGGTGGCTGGGTTCGCCAGCAAGCTGTTGGGAATTGGCGGCGGCGTCCTGATAGTGCCGGTGCTGATTTTCTTCTTCGCGCTGCCCATGAAGATGGCCGTCGGTACCTCGCTGGCCTACATTGCGCCGGTTGCGCTGTCGGGCGCATTGCAGGATGTGTTCAAGGGAAACGTCAGCTATAGGATCGCGCTGGTGGCGATCCCGTTCGGCATTATGGGCACTTACTTCGGCAGCAAGGTCAGTGACGAACTCAAGGACGGCACCTTGAAGGTCGTCATGGGCGTGCTGCTGATTCTGGTCGGCCTCAAAATGGTCCTGCTGCCGGGAGGCTGGCGCGAGCTGTCGGACGAGGTCAAAGGCCCCGCGGAAGCAGGGGATGCGGCGGGCCTCAGCGGTCAGCAGCAGGAATCGGAAAGTCCCGAGGGGCGTCATTCCGACTGACCCCGTCTCACTCGACATGCCACTGGCCCGCGGCGCGAGCAATGGCCCTCCTCTACAATAGAATCCAGTTCTGGGCTGCTGGGACGGCCGGCAGCGCGGTGGTGCGCCTGCTGGGCCGGACGTGGCGCGTGCGCATCGTGCAGCCGGAAGCCATGGCACGTCGCGTATGGAGCGGCCGGCAGCAGGTGATCGTCGCCTTCTGGCACAGGCACCTGCTCACGCTCATGTGCACCTGCCGCAGTTGGCCGTTCTGCGTGCCCGTCAGCGAGCATCGCGACGGGGAGTACGTTGCCCAGATAATGGAGCGCAACGGCATCCTTGCCGTGCGGGGTTCGAGCACCCGTGGGGCAGTGAAGCTGCTTCGGGGGTTGACGGCCGCCGGCCGGCAGGGTTGGAACTGCGCCATCACGCCCGACGGCCCGCAGGGGCCGCGCTACAGCGTCAAACCCGGCTTCGCCATGCTGGCGCGCCGGCTGCGCGCGCCGGTCTACCCGATGGGCGTGGCGGTGGACAGGGCATGGGTGCTCAACAGTTGGGACGGCTTCGTGATCCCGAAGCCGACGGCCAAAGTGTGCCTCCACGTGGGCGACCCACTTGACCCAGAGGCGGCCGACAGGCTCCGCTCGCGGGAGGTTTGCGCCGACATGAAGGAGCGGCTCACCTGGGCCAACGAATGCGCTGCGGAGGACCTGCGCGGGCGCCTGAACGGCGAGCGCTGACTATGCGACGGAGCGGCCGCCACGGGCGGTCGCGGTCCGCCCTGCCGTAGACTCGTCCGGTTACGCGCCTTCGGGCGGGTCAGGGGGCCGCACGGCGCAGTGGTTCTGGCCGAAAACCCCCACCTTTCGCCCGCTCTTGAGGCGAGTGCAGCGGCCGAAGGAAGGCATCTTCGCTAGCTCGTCCGCGCTGAAGACAGACCCTTCCTGGCAAACCAGAAGCCCGTCGCATTCGCACTGGCCGCAGACGCCGAACCCGCACTTCATGTGACGCTCCAGGCTGGCCTGACACTCCACGCCCGCGCGCCAGCACACGTCCACCACCGGCGCCATCATCGCCTCCGGGCCGCAGGTGTACACGGCGTCGACCTTCCCCCTGCGCAGCAACGCCTCGAGCGCGCGCGTGGGGTAGCCTTCCCAGCCGAGCGAGCCGTCTTCGGTGCAGATGATCTGCCCGGGCAGCAGCTCGCGAAACAGCACATCCTCCGCCGTCGGTGAGCCCTGGATGATGGTTGCGCCCGGCATCTGGTCCGCCAGCAGCTTCAGGGGCGCCAGGCCGCACCCACCCGCCACGAGCACGGCACGCGACGGCTCCGGCCACCCCCGCCAGCCCCAGAACCCGCGGCCGTAAGGCCCTCGGAAACCCACCATCCGGCCGGGACGGGCCTCGTGCAGGCTGGTTGAGAACGGCCCGCGCCGCAGCACCGTGACGCCGAAGCGGTCCTCCTCAAGGTAGCTGACGGCGTAGGGCCTCTCGCCTATGCCCGGCAGCCATACCATGACGAACTGCCCCGGCTGCACCGCCCGGGCCCTGAAAGACGGGTCCGAGCGCTCGGGCAGCGGGAAGAACAGGGAGGCCATTCGCGGGGTCTCCTGGCGCGCCTCCAGCAGCGGCAGCGCAACGGGCAGTTGCGGCGCGAACGCACCGGCCGCGGCCCTGCCATGTTCGCCGGACAGTTCATCCATGGACGGCACCTATCACATCGCTGAGGGATTCGATCCCGAGCCTGTCGCACTCGGCGGCAAGCTCCTCGGCCACGCTGCGGAACACGCCCAGTCCGCGCTCGTAGACGCCCGTGCCGATGCCCACGGCCGCCGCGCCAGCCATGATCATCTGCAGGGCGTGCCGCCCGGTGGAAACCCCGCCGATGCCGATGATGGGCGCGGACCGGCCGGCCCTGCGAAGGGCTGCGGCGACGTCGTAGACACACCGCACGGCCACTGGCCGAAGGGCGGGCCCGCTTACCCCGCCTGCCCCGAAGGCCAGCACTGGCCGACGGGCTTCGAGGTTGATGACCATGCCGGGCCCGAGGGTGTTGACGGCGCTGATGCCGTCCGCGCCGCCTTCCAATGCCGCCAGGGCCAGCTCCCCGATGGCCGGCACGTTCGGCGAGAGCTTGACGAAGATCGGGCGGTCCGTCACCTGCCGCACGGCGCGCGTGATGGCCTCGGTCGCCTCCCGCGTGCTGTGCCCCGCCAGGGTGCCGTAGCCAGGCGTGTGCGGGCAGCTCAGGGGGATCTCCAGCGCCGCGAAACCGCAGCGCATGAGGCCCTCGGCGACGGCCGCGAACTCGTCCGCATCGCGCCCGATGGCGCTGGCGAAGATCGGGATTGGAATCTCGGCAACCTCGGCGAACTCCCTCTGCGCCTCTCCGAGGCCGGCGTTGGAGTAACCGACGGCGTTGAGCATGCCCGCCTCGTAGGCGATGACGGTGGGGTTGGCGTGGCCCTCGCGCGGCTCGGGGCTGACGCTCTTGATGGTGGCCGCCCCTGCACCCGCCTCCGCCACCCGGACGAGCAGGTCCTTCGAGAGTCCGAGCACGCCGGATGCCAGCACGGTGGGGTTGGCCAGTTCGATGCCGCCCAGGTTCGCTGAAATATCGGCCATGGCGCCCTCCGGGCGCGATTATACGGTCCGGCCGCCCGGTCCTGCAAAGTACGGTGGCGACCCGCGCGCGCGGTCAGGCCTTGTTTATGCCTGTGCCACCAAGAGCGGTTGCACCGCGCCGGTCAGGCCTCCGGGCTGGCCTTCGGAGTGCGGGGCCAGAGATACCCCTTCAGAAACCCCACCCCGCTGAACAACCACCAGACCGCGCCCAGCACCAGCAACGCCGGCGGCGAGAGTCGGCCACGCATCCGCACCGCGTCGCGCACGGCGCTCTCCATGCCGGCCATCAGCACGATAAGGGCGTAGGAGCACGTCATAGCCGCCAGAAACAACCATTGGCGGACGATGGCCGGGTGAGAGATACGCGGCTCGAACAGGCCCGGGAGCCAATCGTCACGCGCCATCAGCACAAAGGCCACAAAAACGGCCGCATTCGCCACGGCCGCAGGCCATTCCCAGTGCAGCGGCGGGATCCTGAGCGGCAGGAACAGGCCCCAGACGAACAGCGCCAGCGCGGCCAGAAGGGCCAAGGGCAGGCTGAGAAAGCCCAGCGGCACCAGTGCCAGCGACAGCAGGGCCGCTGCGTAGAGTCGCGAGCCCAGCCAGTCCACACCGTGCATCCTCGCCAGGATGGCGTCCGCCAAGCCGTACTCCATGCCGCCGCGAAGCACCGCGCCCAGCAAGCGCGTGTGCGGCGAGTCGTGGTAGATCACCCGTGCGCTCGGGCTCAGGACGATCCGGGAGCCGCTCGATTTCAGCCGCACAGACAGGTCGACCGCCTCGCCCGAGTCAGGGAACGCCGCATCGCGCAGAAGGCCCACCCGCGCCAGCGCACCGGCCCGGAAGGCGTCAGCCTGGCCGCCGACAAGTTGCAGATCACGCACCTTGCCCCGCCGGTCAAGGAGCCGGGGGCTGGCGACGCTGTGCAGGAGCCTCGCGCCCAGCGTGCGCTTGCCACCGCCGGCGACCGCGCACTGGCTCACGACGACGTCGACCGAATCGTCCTGGAACACCTCCGCCATCTGCTGGACCCAGCGCCGGCTCGCGGGCACGCAGTATGGCATGAGCACGATGTGCAGCGCGCCGGTGGCCGCGCGCAGCCCGGCGTTGACCCTCTTCGCGGGGCTCGCGCCACGGCTCAGCTTGGCCACGCTCACGCCCGGCGCGTCCCCGACGAGGGAGGGGACGGCCTCGCCCGCCCAGACCACGATGATTTCCTTGTTCTCGTAGCTCTGGCTCAGGACCATTTCGAGGCACTCCGGGAGCATCTCAGCGTCCGCCGACGCCGGTATTACCACTGAAACAAGCGGCTGCTGCATGTTCTTCCCGGTGTGCATTCATGGAGCGCGAGAACTGCTGACCCCGCCGCCGGGGCCAGGTCCCGCAACTGTGGAGCGGCCCATATTGAGGGAACCCGGGGCCGGTGTCAACTGAGGGGCGCCGCTGGCACACGGCAGCGGCTTCCAAACAGTGCGTACTCGCATAGTTGCACGAGATCTGCAGCAAGACGCCAAAGGAAGGTCGAAACCTGCTACGCTCTCTGAGTTTAGGCAACGTGTAGATTACCGTCCGACCTTTCGCGGATCATAGGGAGGCTCTTATCTTGAGGCTCTCTTTCTGCGGCCGTGCTACCTGTCATCATGCCCAAGGAACGGTTCTGCAAGTGGACTTGAAGATCCCACATGAGGCTGACCTGGTCCATTGCCATCTCTTTGACCCGCGTAACCGTCTGTGCTCGTTTCTGGGGCGCTAACAGCCCGTGGTGAAAGTAGTCGGTCCATGGTCCTTTTACGATACGGCGAGT
>CAZHPE010000016.1:19715-25383 GCA_964534775.1 uncultured candidatus Brocadiaceae bacterium | reverse complement strand
CTGCGGGAGGCCGGCAGGAGGTTGGCGATGGCGGCAGCCTGCACATCGTCCAGCCCGGAGGAGGACCTGTGCAGCGCACGGCGGCCCGCGAGACCGTCCGTCCCATCCGGGCAGCCGGGTTCACGGTGAGCGTAGCATTCAAGATGCCCAAAGCACCGGAGGCGGCGCCGGGCGATGCGGAGGCCGGCATCGAGATATACGACGCCGACGGCCGGACGCTCAGACTCTCGTTCGACGGCTCGCACTACAAGGTGTTCCGCAAGTTCAGGGTGCCGGGCGGCACTTCAGTGGCCGATGCCGTGGGTGACGAAGGCACGCGGTGGCATACGCTCACGCTGGCCCACGAGTACGGAGCGGATCGACTTGTGGCGTTCGTGGACGGAAGACAGGTATGGGATCGCCCGGGCAAGCGGGGTGTCCCGTCGCTCGGCGATTTTCGCCTCCGCGTGTTCTTGCGTGCCGCCGGCGAGGGCACGTGCGGGGCATGGTTCAAGGATGTTGTGTGCAGACCGTGAGGGCGCCGGACCTGCGCGCTGAGGGCAGCGGGAAGATATGTGTGGAATATGCGGCATCGTGCTGACCGAGCGGTCCAACCACCGCGACAGCGGGCTGACGGACGCGCGGGGCCTGGCCCCCATTCTCACGCGCATGGCGCGCTCCCTGACGCACCGGGGGCCCGATGACGAGGGGACCAAGATCATCTCCGGCGGGCCGCCCACGCCGGCTCGCCCGCTGGTGGGGCTGGCGCACAGGCGGCTGAGCATCATCGACCTCGCCGGCGGCCACCAGCCGATGTCCAACGAGGACGAAACCGTCTGGGCGGTTTTCAACGGCGAGATATACAACTTCGCCGACCTGCGCGAGGCCCTGCGGAAGGACGGGCACACGTTCGCCACCCGCAGCGATACCGAATGCCTGGTGCACATGCACGAGGGCCGAAGCGGGGGCGAGCAGCGCGAGCTGCGGGGCATGTTCGCCTACGCCATCTGGGACGAGCGCGAGAAACTCCTCACGCTCGCGCGCGACCGTCTCGGGCAGAAACCCCTCTACTACCTCCACGACCCGGCGCGCGGCCTCTTCGCCTTCGCAAGCGAGCTGAAGGCCCTGTGCGAGATTCCCGGCTTCGACCGTACCGTCAGCCCCGAGGCCGTCGACCACTTTCTAACCTACCAGTATGTGCCGCACCCGCTGTGCATCTTTCGCGCTGTCCGCAAGCTCCCCCCGGCGTACGCCCTGGTCTACGACCCTGCGCGCGGCACCGTTCGGATGCGGAGGTACTGGCGACCGGAGTTCGCGCCCGACCCTTCGGCGTCGATGCGCGAGCTGACGGATGAGCTGCGGGAAGAACTCGCGCAGGCAACAAGGATGCGCCTTATCAGCGACGTGCCGCTCGGGGCGTTTCTGAGCGGGGGGCTCGACTCGTCCATCACCGTCGCCCTGATGGCCAGGGCGGCGCAGGGGCCGGTGCGTACCTTCTCGATCGGGTTCGACGACCCGAAGTACGACGAGACGCGTTATGCCCGCATGGTCGCGCGCCACTGTCGCACCTCGCACATCGAGGAGACCGTCAGGCCGCGCGCGCTGGATGTGCTGCCGAAGCTCGTGTGGCACTACGACGAGCCCTTCGGCGATTCCTCGGCCATACCCACCTACGCCGTCAGCGAGGTGGCGCGGCGCCACGTGACCGTGGTGCTCACCGGGGACGCGGGCGACGAGTGCTTCGCCGGCTATCCCCGCTATGTGGCGGCCCGCCTCGGGGCCGTGTTCGACCGGATGCCGCGCGCGCTGCGCAGCATCGCCGCCCTGCCCGTCTGGGAACGTATGCCCGTGAGCGTGGAGGCCAAGACGCTGCGGCGCCGGCTCCAGCGCCTAATGGCGGACCTGCACAGGAGCCCCGAAGAGCGCTACCTGGCGTGGGTGAGTATGTTCGGCGCGGCTGTGAAGGCCGAGCTGTGCACGGACGCCTTTCGCCGGGCCACGCGCGACCACGACCCGGGCGAGTTCCTTGCGGGCTACTACCGCGAGCTGCCCGCGGGCGACTTTGTCCACCGCACCACGTATGTCGATCTGATGACCTACCTGCCGTGCGACCTGCTTACGAAGGTGGACATCGCCTCCATGGCGCATGGGCTCGAGGCGCGCTCGCCCTTCCTGGACCACAGGGTCGTGGAACTCGCCGGCCGCATTCCGATGCGCTACAAACTACGCATAGGCGCTCTGGGACTGAGCGGCAAGTTCATACTGAAGGAGGCCTTCGGCGAGATGCTGCCGCGCCCGATCCTGACGCGGCGGAAGCGGGGCTTCGGCGTGCCGATCGCCGCGTGGTTTCGGGGCGAGCTGAAGGGGCTGCTCCGCGACGTCCTGCTTTCGCGCGCGTCCCGGGAGCGGGGTTACTTCGCGCCGGAGGTCGTCGAGCGCATGGTGCGCGAGCACACCGAGGGGCAGAGGGATCACGGCTACCGCCTCTGGTACCTGTTTGTGCTCGAGCTGTGGCACCGGCGGTTCGTTGACGGCTGCGAGGGCGTGCTGTAGCCTCTTGTGAGGCGCGATGAACGCGGGTATTATTGAGCTTTGGGCAAGAAACGCAAAGATCCACCTGTGTAGCCGGAGCGTTTGATTTTTGATTTGCCATAATCGGCAATCGGCAATCGAAAATCAGACGGTCGGGCTACCCGGACCGTTTTCCTTTAGTTTCCCAAAGATCATTCGATCGGATGGGATGGCGACATGGGGCTTTTCGGAGGGGGTGGGCTGGAAACGGGCCGGATCGATCCGGCCGCGCCGCTGGCCCACCGCATGAGGCCGCGCACGCTCGGCGAGGTGGTGGGCCAGGAGCATTTCTGCGGCGAGGGCCGGCTTCTGCGGCGTATGATCGATGCCGATCGCCTCGCCTCGGTCATATTCTACGGCCCGCCCGGCACGGGCAAAACCAGCCTGGCCTACGTGATCGCCCACCACAGCCGCGCCGCCTTCGTCCCCGTCAACGCCACCACGTCGAACGTCAAGGAGATACGCGAGATCATCGCGCGCGCCGCGGACCGCAGGCGCCGCACCGCCTGGGAGGACGCGGCCGGGCAGCGCACGGTGCTTTTTGTGGACGAGCTGCACCGGTTCAATCGCGCCCAGCAGGACGTGCTGCTGCCGGACGTGGAGAGCGGCACGGTCATCCTGATCGGCGCCACCACGCACAACCCGTTCTTCGTCATCAACTCCCCGCTCCTCTCGCGCAGCCAGATCTTCGAGTTCAAGCCCCTCGTGCCCGAGCACGTCCGCATCCTCCTTGAACGCGCCCTTGCAGACGAGGAGCGCGGGCTCGCGGAGCCGCGGCTCGGGAAGCCGGATGTGCGGATGGACGGGGAGGCGCTGGATCACCTGGTAAAGGTCTGCGCCGGCGATGCGCGCCGCGCCCTCAACGCGCTGGAGGTAGGGGTGTTGAGCAGCGAGCCGGACGCCCGGGGCGTCGTGCACTTCGACCTGGCGCTCGCCGAGGACTCCATCCAGCGCAAGGCCATCGTCTACGACCGCGACGAGGACGAGCACTATGACACCGCCAGCGCGTTCATCAAGAGCATGCGCGGGAGCGACCCCGACGCGGCGCTCTACTGGATGGCCAAGATGTTCGAGGGCGGGGAGGACCCGCGTTTCATCGCGCGGCGCGTGGTGATCTGCGCGGCCGAGGACGTTGGCAACGCCGCCCCGAACGCCCTCGTGCTGGCCGTGGCGGCGCAGCAGGCGGCGGAGTTCGTAGGGATGCCCGAGGCGCGCATCCCGCTGGCCGAGGCCGTCACCTACATCGCCTGCGCGCCCAAGAGCAACGCCGCATACCTCGCCGTGGACGCCGCCATCAGGGACGTGCGCGAGGGCCGCACGCTCCCGGTTCCGGACGACCTGAAGGGCACTGGCTACCGGGGCGCCGAGCGGCTGGGGCACGGCAAAGGCTACAAGTACGCGCACGACTACGAGGGCCACTGGGTGGACCAGAACTACATCCCCACCACCCGCATCTACTACCGCCCGACCGAAGAGGGCCACGAGAAGCAGCTCAAGGAACGCCTCGACGCGATAAGGAAAGCGCGCGGGATTTCTGACGAGACGGGCGAAAAGACGGGCGATTAGCAGGCGCTGTTGCCGCCGCCTGACGGTTTGACGTGGCCGGGGCCATTGCGAGCAAAGAGAAGGCGCGCATGACGTGGACTTTCATAATCCCGTTCGGGCTCATAGCCGTGCTCATCGGCGGGATTGTGCTGGCACTGCTCCGAGCGCGCAACCGGACCGAGGCCATGGGCCTCCTGGCGCGGCAGATGAACTTCGGTTTTTCCCCCAAGGAGGGGGGCGCCATGCTGTCGCGACTCGGGGGTTTTCACCTGTTTTCCATGGGGCGCTCCAGGCGATTACCAACGCAATGCACGGGGATGCCAAGGGTATAGAGGTGGCGATCTTCGATTACAGATACACTACTGGTGGCGGAAAGAGCTCGCACACCTGGAGCCAGACGGTCATCTGCTTCTGGTCGGAGATGCTGAAGCTGCCCGAGTTCTCCATGCGGCCCGAGCACGTCTTCGACAAGATCGGCAGCTTCCTGGGCTTCCAGGACATCGACTTTCCCCGCTACCCGACCTTCTCGAAGAAGTACCTGCTGAAAGGGTCCGACGAGGAGGTGATTCGCGCCGTGTTCAACGAGTCCGTGCTGGCCTTCTGCGAGGGCATCCTTGGCCTGAGCACCGAAGGGGCGGGCACCTGCTTGGTCTACTATCGGTCGCGCAAGAAGGTCAAGCCGCCGGAGATCATGGGCTTCATGGAAGACGGCTTCCGCGTGTTCGAGCTGTTTGCATCCGGGCGGCCCAAGGTGCCGTGAGGGCACTTGACCGGATGCCACGGGGGGCTGGTATAATCGAGTTCTTGGCTCGTGGGTGCGAGGAATGCCATGCGTCGACAGTTCAGCAGTCTGCGCCAACGCCGTTGTCCCGGGTGCGGCGCGTCAATGCAGGAGAAACCACTGGCCGCCGGCGTTAGGGTGGATATGTGCCCGAAGTGCCGGGCACTCTGGCTCGATCACGGCGAGCTTAGAGAGTTGATCGACGCGCCCGTCAGTGAACGGTCCAATCCCTACGCCCTGCTGAACGCGGAGCACTCGGAGTTGGAGTGCCCCGACTGCGCGATTCCGCTCCTGCAAAGGCCCTTCCCGGAAGGCAGCGACATCATGCTGCTACAGTGCCGCAGCTGTGCGGGCTTCTTCCTGGAGCCGGGCCAACTGCACCAGATTCAGGAGTTGTTGCAGGGGGGGGGACGTTGACCGCGGAATACACGGGCAAGGGCCGGTCGTTTATCCCGGTCATCCCGTGATCCTGTCAGAGCCGTTGTGTTCTGTCCCGCGTCTACAGCGTCTCTTTGACGCGCTGGTCATTCTCCCGGCTTCTCGCCTGCGTCGGGGCCGGGTGCTGGGCCCTCATCCTGCGACTGGACTTCGACCGGGGTCCCCTCGCCTTGCTCCGCCGCGGCCTGCTCCCGGCGTTGGCCCTCCTCGGCCTGCTCCGCCGCGACGCGATCCCG
This sequence comes from uncultured candidatus Brocadiaceae bacterium, assembly GCA_964534775.1. Taxonomy (GTDB): domain Bacteria; phylum Planctomycetota; class Brocadiia; order SM23-32; family SM23-32; genus CAZHPE01. The sequence goes on along the minus strand of CAZHPE010000016.1, from coordinate 19,833 downwards.
GTAGTCCGCCAAGGCCCGGGCGCCGTAGATGATGCCGGCAAGCGCGGCGGCAGCAATGACAAGCCCCAGCACAAGCCGCACCCACGGACGCATGGGAGTGCCACGGGCCCCTTCCGGG
>CAZHPE010000016.1:19438-19705 GCA_964534775.1 uncultured candidatus Brocadiaceae bacterium | reverse complement strand
GGTAGGCGCCGTACACCGTGAACATCTTCCGCTGCGCACGCTTGAGCCGCATGCGCGCGTTGATAGCCCAGCCGCAGCCTTCCAGCAGGGCGCTCAGGTCCTGGCTGCGCAGCTTCAGCAGGGCGATGATCGTCAGCGGAATCAGCACCACAAGCACTGCGCAAAGCAGGCCTATGAGCACCTTCTGTGTGTCCACGTCCTCGAGTTGCTTGGTGATGAAGGCGAACGCCGAACCGAGCGCAGCCACCGCCAGACTGACACCGACCA
>CAZHPE010000016.1:0-19428 GCA_964534775.1 uncultured candidatus Brocadiaceae bacterium | reverse complement strand
TTGGCCGGGCTGCTGCCCGCTACCGGCGGGGCCGGCGCCTGTTGCGTGCTCAGCGCCGTCCCGGCCTTTTCGAGCCTTGCCTGGAGCTTCTTCTCGGCCGTGGTGTAGAGCCCCTCCACCTTGCTGGTCACGAAGCCCCACAGTCGCACGAACGGTGCCACAAGCGCCTCGTCGAGACAGATGGGGTTCTCGATCATCTGGACGACCTTGGCGTCGTACTCCTTGCCGTCGATGTCGAAGAACACGCCCTGCTTGCCGACGGCCAGGTTGCCCTTGGTGCCCCAGGTCGCCGGCACCGCCACGCAGAACTTCTCGCCGCCGACTTTCGCCGTGACGTCCAGGTAGAGGATGAAGATGTCGCTCGTCTTGGCGATCGCGCTGTGGACGGCGCGGTTCTCCACCCGGACGGCGAACGTGAACCGGCGCCCGTCGATGACGGCCGAACCGGTCTCGAACAGCGCCTGCCGGTCGGCGGCGTAGAGCCGGGGGAAGCTCACGAAGTTGTTCACAAGCTCCATCAGGTGCTGCTGGTAGAGCAGCAGCCGCTCCAGCACCCCCACCGTCGCAAGCATCGCGGCCACGTTGTGGTCCATCGCGACGAGTTCGTCTGCTTTCCCGAGGCACGGGCCGTCACGGTAGCTCGTGAGCTGCTCGGCGGTAAGACCCTCCACCGCGCCGCCCTGCTTGTCCTTGAGGTATGCCTCGTATGGCGCCATCGCGGACTTGACCTTGCGCCATTGGCCCTCCGGCAAGGCCTCCGGAACGCCGCCCAGGATCGTAGCCAGAACGCTTTCCTTCAGCGCGCCGACCCACTCCCGATAGGCGGGGTTGACCGCGTCATCCTGGAGCGGCAGCGCGCCATCCGCCGTCGGGTGGCACATCGGCGCACGCTGCAAATACTCCTGCACCGCGTCCGGCTCGGCGGCGTCGAGGCCCTCCGGCGGCCCTTCGATATGCGGCGCGGTCCGCGGCTCGTAGCGCAGCGCATGCGAGAGCTCGAAGAAGCGATCCACCTCCGTCGCGTGGGCGCTGTAGACCCCGTAGGCCCCGGGGGTGCGGGCGCCCAGCGGCATGAGCGGGGTCGGATCCTCGCCGGCCGGTATCTCGGCCCGGGCCAGCCAGGCCAGGTGCGCGCGCACGGCCTCCGCGAACGCGCTCATCTGCTCCTCGGTGACGCCGAGAGCGCCCGAGGGGTCCTCCGTGCCGCCCGTGCAGGCCGTCGCGTCCGCGATGAGCTGCTCCGTGTCGGGGTCCGGCGCCGCCTCCGGCCGGATGACGCCGCTGCCGTTCAGGGCCCTCTCCTTCATCTGCGCGGTGAAGGTGCGCACCTGGTCGAGCGAGATACTCTGGGCGTCCGTCGCATACCGGCGCTTGCCGAGGCTTTCGAGGACGAACCTGGCCGAATCGTGGATGGCCCGGCCTTCCTCATCGTCGGCGCGGATGGCGTCGAGTGGCAGCGCGTCCGCCCCGTTCGCCGCCAGGCTCTTGTCGACCAGCCTTTGCAGCAGCCACTCGATGGCCAGCTTGATCTCGAACGTGTAGAGGCGTCCGTTGGCGTCGACGTCCACCAGGGCCAGGAAGCGCGGGTCGCATCGGAACGTGCCCGTCGGCGCGCTGGTGGCGGCCCACAGCGCCGCCGGCAGATCGAGGACATCCTGTAGGTCCCCGGCCGATTCGATGGCCAGTTGCCGGCTGCGTCCGAGCTTCTGAAAGCGCACTTATCGTTCCCCCTGGCAGATGCGCGGCGCGAACGAAGGCCGCATCGGACCGTTGCATAAGAGTGTTACCGGCAGCGCGGGGCCTCGTCAAGCGATTTCTGCACGCGGCCGCATTCCGCCGATGGCATCTTCCGTCACTTCATCTTTCAATCCGCGCTGATCCCTTCTCTCCCTGACCCCTGCCGTTCTGCTTGACAGAACGGCCATCCCGGCGTTACCGTAGCGGCTTGGCGGCCGGCTGGCGCGTGCGGCCGATTGTCCCCCACCTTCACCCACGAGCCCGAGAGCCATGAACGTCTCCATTACGCTTCCGGACGGGACTGTCGTGAAGCGCTCAGCCGGCGTCACCGCGGCGGATGTGGCGGCTTCCATCGGCCCGGCGCTGGCGCGCGATGCGGTGGCGGCACGCGTCGACGGGGTCCTGATGGACCTGAACGTGCCCCTGGAACACGGCGCGCGGCTGGAGATCGTTACGGTGACGACGCCCAAGGGGCTGGAGATCCTCAGGCACTCGACCTCGCACATCATGGCCTGCGCGGTGGGGCGGCTCTACGAGGGCGTCAGGTTCGGCATCGGCCCGGCTATCGAGGAGGGGTTCTACTACGACTTCGACCTGCCGGAGGCAATCTCGGTCGACGACCTCGAACGCATCGAGGAGGAGATGGGCCGCATCGCGAGCGAGGGCGTCCCGTTCGAGCGCGAGGATCTCTCGCCGGATGAGGCGCGCGAGGCCATGCGGGAGGCGGGGCAGGATTACAAGGTGGAGCATATCGACGACCTCGTGGCGGCGGATAAGGCGGGCGTTCTCTCGTTCTACAGGACTGGCGAGTTCGTCGACATGTGCCGGGGCCCGCACATCCCGGACGCGGGCAGGGCGCGCGCGTTCAAGCTGCTGAGCGTGGCGGGCGCTTACTGGCGGGGCGATTCGTCGCGACCGCAGCTCCAGCGCATCTACGGCACGGCCTTCGTGGACGAGAAGCAGATCGAGGAGTTCCTGCACCGGCGCGAGGAGGCCGAGAAGCGCGACCACCGCCGCATCGGCAAGGACCTGGACCTGTTCAGTGCCGACGCCGAACTCGGCCAGGGCCTGATCCTGTGGCACCCGCGCGGGGCGACGATCCGCCGGGCCGTCGAGGAATGCTGGCTGAAGGTGCACGGGGAGCGGGGCTATCAGCCCGTCTACACCCCGCACATCGCCAGCGAGGCGATCTACCGTCGGAGCGGGCACATCCCGAAGTACGAGGACATGATGTATGCGCCGCTGGAGGTCGACGGGCAGCCCTACCGCGTCAAGCCGATGAACTGCCCGGGGCACATCAAGATATTCCAGTCGCACATGCGCTCCTACCGGGACCTGCCGATCCGCTACGCCGAGCTGGGCACCGTCTACCGCTACGAGCCCAGCGGCTCGCTGCACGGGATGCTGCGCGTGCGCGGGTTCACCCAGGACGACGCGCACATCTTCTGCACACCCGAGCAACTCGTCGCGGAGGTTGCGGGAGTGCTGGAACTTATCGACGAGATGATGGCGGGGTTCGGCTACAGGTATAAGCTCTATCTGGCGACCCGGCCCGGGGTTTCGCTGGAGACGGCGACGGACGAGGAATGGGAGCGGGCCACCGAGTCGCTGCGGCTGGCCATGGAGGCGCGGGGCGAGGGCTACGAGGTGGACGAGGGCGGCGGCGTGTTCTACGCGCCGAAGATCGACGCGAAGGTTGTGGACGCGATCGGGCGAGAATGGCAGGGGCCGACGATCCAGGTGGACCTGAACCTGCCGAAGTGCTTCGGGGTGACCTACATAGCCGAGGACGGCGCGGCGCACGAGTGCATCATCGTCCACCGGACCGTGCTCGGGTCGATGGAGCGGTTTGTTGGCGGGCTGATCGAGCATTTCGCCGGGTGGTTCCCGCTGTGGCTGGCGCCGGAGCAGGTCCGGGTGCTGCCCATCACGGACGCCCATCACGCGTGGGCCCACGAGGTGACCGCCGCGCTCCGGGAGGCCGGCGTCCGAGCGTCCTGCGACGAGCGCAACGAGAAGACCGGCTACAAGGTCCACACCGGCACTGCGGACAAGGTCCCGTATCTGCTCATCGTGGGCGCTCGCGAGGTCGAGGGCAGCACGGTGAGCGTACGGAGCCACGGGGCGGGCGACGAGGGCGCCGTGCCACTGGCCGAGTTCGTCGAGCGCGTGGTCGGTGAGATCGGGCGGAAGGAGCTGCCCCAGGGGTTCGAGAACGCGTAGGGGGGCGCCCCCCCCTTCTTGCTCACGGCAGGCGTGCCCCCCCCCTTTTTTTGCTCACGGCGGGCGCGGCCTGGTGGAATGCGTGAATGGATAATCACGAGCGCAAGAATGCGATCAACATCGCCCTCGGCGAGTCCCTGTGGGGGCTGGGCGGTGGGCTTGTCGCCTCGCTGACGGTGTTCCCCCTGCTGCTGGAGCATCTGGGGGCGGGGCTGGTGGCGCTGGGCGTGTTCGCGGGCATGGCCAGGGCGGGCTTTCTGCTCACCCAGCCGGTCGGCGTGCTGCTGTTCGCCCACGGCCAGGGGCGCAAGAGGCTCATTCTGACCTATCATGCCTGCCTTTCCCTGTCTTGCCACGCCATCCTGGCGGTGGGGGTGCTGGTTCTGGGCCGGAGTGCGAAGCTGCACGTTGCGGCGCGCTGGTTGGTCATCCTGGTCTTCGGGGTGCACGTCCTGGGAATCGGCGTGATCCTTCCGGTCTGGCAGGACTGGCTCGCCGGGCTGTTCAGCGTTCGCAGCCGCGGTCGCGCATGGGGAATCCTGGGCGGGAGCATGGCGGTGACGATGAGCATCGGGGCCGTCCTTGCGGCCAAGATAAGGCATCGGCTCGATTTCCCGTTCAACTATTCGGCCCTGCTGGCGGCGGCGACGGTGATCTTCGCCATGAGCCTGCTCCTGTACTCCCGGGTCAGTTCGGGCCACGCGCCCGACGGCGCCCCAGAGCGCCACCGGCTGGGGGAATTGCTGACGCTCTTCGCCGGTTCGCTGAGGGTGAAGAACTATCGGCGTTACCTGGTCGGCAGGATCCTGCTGGCGGTGGGACTCGGCGCAACGGGCTTCATGGCCGTGCACTTCAAGGGCGAAGAAGGCGGCGGCCTGAGCGATGCCACCATCATCCTGCTCGGGGCGTTCCTCGCCTTGCCGCAGGCCGGCGCGAGCTACCTGCTGGGCGTTATCGGCGATCACGCAGGCCACAAGAACGGGATACTGCTGGGCGCCGTGGCCCAGGGGGCCGCCATTCTCGTCGTATTCACGTGGCAGGGCTGGGTGGCCTGCGCGCTGTGTTTCGCGCTCGTGGGGTTGGCGATGGCGGCGAACTTCGTCTCCCATACCAACATGGTCTTCGAGACCTGCCCGCACGACGGGCGCGTGGCGCACATCACGCTCAGCAGCCTGGTCATAGGGCCTTTCCTCGCGGCCGCCTTTCCGGCGACGGGCTGGCTGATCGCAATCGTGGGCAGCTCGACCGTCGGCATCGGGCTGTGCGCCGTGCCCACCCTGCTGGGCGCGCTGTGGATACTGCTGATGGTGCGCGAGCCGCGCCAGGTCGTGCTTACCTAGCCCCTGTCCCTACTCGTAGCGCAGGCTTTCCACCGGGTCCAGCCGCGCGGCTTTGACGGCCGGCACCAAGCTGAAAATCAGGCTGCAGAGTATGGCGGACGCCCCGATGATGATCGGCGAGCGCCAGGCCATGTCCACGGGGATTTCCTTGAAGTAATACACTGTCTCCGGGAAAGGCGCCCAGCCGGTAAGCCGCTCCAGGAGGTCCGCGATCTCATTGATGTGGGCCGCAAAGAGCCGGCCGCCAGCCACCCCCACAGCCGCGCCTGTGACGCCGATAGCAGCGCCGTCGAACAGGAAGACCCGGGCGATCGCGGCGGGCGTGAAACCGATCGCCTTGAGGACCCCTATGTCGTGCCGCTTCTCATAGACGGTCATGGTGAGGATGGCAAAGATGCAGAACCCCGCGAGGACGCCCACGAAACTCTGTATTACGGCCATCAGAAACTGTTCCATCGCGACGGCCTCCAGGAACGGCCGTTCCTGGTCCTCCCAGGTCTGAATGATGTAGAAGTCGCCCAGTTCTGCACGCAACTGAGCAACCACCTCTGGGGCGTGCGCGTAATCGTCCAAGCGGATGTTCAGGCCCGTCACCCCGCCGTTGGACTTCACGAAGGCCATCGCGTCCTTCAGCGGAACCAGCACCACCTTGCTGTCGTAGTCAAAGCGGCCGGTCTGGAACGTGTCGGCGACGCGGAACTTTCTCAGTCTTCTTTCGGGCATTCGCGACGAGGAGTCCCCTGAGACCGTGAACAACACCACCTCGTAGCGCAGGATGCGCTCCCGGTACAGGTTGAAGATGTCGATGGCCAGCGGGTAGCGAGCCCTCTCCCCAGCGATGATCTCGTCCAGGCGCCGGCCCGCCGCCTCGTAGTCGGGCGCCTCTCTCACCGAGCGGAACTGGCGCGCTATGCGCTCGCGTTCTTCTTCCGGCAGGCCGGACTCGACGAGCGAGACGGCCTCCTGCAACCTAGCGCGGGCCTCCGGCGAGAGTCCGTCTTTCGAGACTCCCCGCAGCGCCTTGATCGCCGCGCGCCTTGCCTTCGGTTTTTCCTGTCCGACGGCTCTCACCCACCCCTCGATCCCGCTCACGGCCTCTTCCTGCTCGGCCGTGATGCTGCGGGAAGCCCCGGGGCTTCTGAGTCCCAGGACCAGCTCGCCGGCCCGGGTGGTGGCGGCGTGCACGTAGAAGGTGCGCATCACCTGCTCGAAGGGGGAGCCATCTGCCAGGGCCGAGCCGATCAGGCAGTGCGGCAGCTCGCTGCCCGTGTCCGTCACGTAAGTGCGCGCCAAATCTGCGAGGCTGCCCTCGCTCATGAAATCGCTGTCGAAACCCGAGACGCCAGGTTCGAGTTGGGGGTCGATGCCGCGGAAAAACACGTGCTGCATGTGCTCGCCCGCCTTCTTCCCCTCCGAGAACACCAGCAGGCCCGGGCCATCGATGAACGGTGCGGCCGCCTCCGCGTGCGCAATGTTCAGGGCCATCTCGCGCACTTCTTTCCACTTTTCCTCTTTGAAGCCGTACAGGCGGCTGGTGAGCGGCGTGACCTTGATGTCGCTCTGGTAGCCGCGGATGACCGAGCGCAGTTGCTGATCGAACCCCATCATCACGCTCATCACCACGATCAGCACCACGACACTCAGCGCCACGCCGAGCATGGCCATGTAAGAGAGGCGCTTCTTCAGCAGATAGCGCAGGCCCACACGGAAGGGCGTCAGGCCGAACAGGGGCAGGGACCCGGACGGGTCCGGCGATTGCTTATCGACCTGGGGCATGGGTTCTCCGGGCGGCGCGGTGCCGCAGAACTGGACGCGAAAGAAGCCCGTCACGCGTTGGCAACCGCTTAACGTACGGCCGAGACGGGGGTGAAGGCAGCTCGTGGCGTTGAATGTTGAATCCGTGCGATCTGAACCGAAGTGCTTGGTCCGTCAAGTAGAACCATCCACCCACTCCTTCGATGTTTACGAAGTGGTTCGCTCCACCTTGACGAATCAACGTCTCGTTCGCCGGGACGGGGTCCATCGCCATAAAGCGCTTCCTTACGTGCGCGCCAAAAAGAGCCATGGCAGCTCCGAAAGCTGACCCCAAGACCAGTGCCGACTTGATCGTTTCCTTCATCTGCAAACTACTCAGCTGGTTTCTGCACAAGACCCATCTCTGGGGAGAGCCTTCACAGCTTCAGAAGATGACGCCGTCAGCGTTCGACGTCTTCATCCGAGATGTTCCAGATGGGTTCCCGCCGACGGAATTCGTCCCGCCGGAGTGTGAGTCTACGCCGAAGGCAGGGGTCTGTCAATATCTTCTCTTGCCAAATCGTGTCGGCAGCAGCCCGCGTCAATCCGAGCTGCTCGTCCAACTCTCGGTAGGCCAAGAGCCCGCATCGCTTGTGATCTTGGCACCATGGAATTCCAGCTTCAGACGGCTGTCAAACTTCCGCCTCAAAGCCCAATTTCCGCCCTCACCCATTGGATTCTCCAGCTTCGTGCGCCTACAATGCGCTCAGAACGGCTCCCGAGCCGCTATCATACACTCTCCCGCTAGTGGAGCCTAGCGGTAACTGGAACATCCGGGGTTAGAGTTTCTCCGTCCTTTCCCTGCGTTCTCGGTGTTCTCAGTGGCAACTCGGACGTTATAGTATCCGGCGCCCTGCAAGCGGAGGTATAGTGGGATGGGTTACCTGATCGGTGCGGACATCGGCACCACCGGAACCAAGACACTCATCTGCGACGAGGCGGGCGAAGTGCTGGCCTCGGCCACCGTCGAGCACCCTTCCTACGCGCCCCGGCCCCTCTGGAGCGAGCAGCACCCGGAGGACTGGTGGACGTCTACGTGCGAGTCCGTGCGGCAGGTCATCGCCCGGGCCGGCGTGAGCGGCGGGGACGTGAGCGGCATCGGCCTGAGCGGGCAGATGCACGGTCTGGTGATGCTGGACGGGCGGCACGAGGTCATCCGGCCAGCCATCCTCTGGAACGATCAGCGCACCGCCGCCGAGTGCGCCCGGATCACCGAGACCGTCGGTTATGAGCGGCTCCTCGCGCTCGTGTGCAACCCTGCCTTGACGGGTTTCACCGCGCCGAAGATCCTGTGGGTGCGCAGCCACGAGCCGGAGAACTACGAACGGTGCCGGAAGATTCTGCTGCCGAAGGACTACGTGCGCTGGCGCATGAGCGGCACGTTCGCCACCGAGGTGAGCGACGCCAGCGGCACGCTGCTGCTGGACGTGCGCAGGCGTGCGTGGTGCGACGAGCTGCTGGGGCTCCTCCAGATCGACAGGGCGTTGCTTGCCGAGTGCTACGAATCCCACGAGGTCTCGGCGCAGGTTCGGCCCGAGGCTGCCCGTGAACTCGGCATCCTGGCCGGCACGCCCATCGTCGGGGGCGCGGGCGATCAGGCGGCGGGCGCGGTGGGCAACGGGATAGTCAGGCGCGGCGTCATCAGCGCCACGCTCGGCACGAGCGGGGTCGTCTTTGCTTTCGCCGACGAGGTGGCGACCGACCCCCAGGGGCGGGTGCATACATTCTGCCACGCGGTGCCGGGCAAATGGCACGTTATGGGCGTCATGTTGAGCGCTGGAGGGTCCCTCCAGTGGTATCGCAATGTACTGGGCGTGGTGGAGCGACGGCAGGCCCATGAGCAGGGCGTGGACGTCTACGATATCCTCGATGACGAGGCCGCGCGGGCTCCCGCTGGCTCGGAAGGGCTGATCTTCCTGCCCTACCTGACGGGCGAAAGGACCCCGCACGCGAACCCGAACGCCAGGGGCGCGTGGATCGGGCTGACGCCGCGCCACGGCAGACCAGAAATGATCCGAAGTGTGATGGAGGGAATAACTTACGGCATGCGCGACTCGCTAGAAATCATCCGCGGCATGGGTGTGGAAATCGACCATATTCGCCTCTCCGGCGGCGGGGCGAAGAGCGCGTTCTGGCGCCAGATGCAGGCGGACGTCTACGGCCAGGGCGTGCGCACGGTCAACGCGCAGGAGGTCCCGGCCTACGGCGTGGCGCTCCTCGCCGGTGTGGGGACGGGGGTCTGGCGCTGTGTCGGAGAGGCGTGTGAGGCATGCATCAGCACCGTTTTGGCGTGTGAACCAGACCCGGAAGCCCAGCGCATATACGATGCATTCTACCCGGTGTTCCGGGGCCTGTACCGGTCGCTGGGGGGCGATTTCGATGCTATCACAGAAGTCGTGGCGCAGGTCTACGGTTAGCCGGGCGAAAAACCTTTTTGAGAATAGGTATTGACATGGGATGTTTTGTGGTATAAACTGTGAAGCCTTTTGTGGTCCTGAGGGGTGGTTTTGGTTGACAGCTTATATTGCATGGCTGACCGAGTTCTGAGCCTGCGCGGATAGAGGGGCGGCCTCCACTGCCGGCTGCATTTTCCCTTGAGCACTCATGCGCTGTCAGCGTGTGCTTCCATGGACAGTCCGACGGCGTGGCGGCGGCTTGCTCTTTAGTTCTGGTCGAGAGGTGACTGAAATGAGACATAAAACGAGGCGAACCGACATGGATTCGGCGCTCGACAGGAGCGCGATGCTCAATGAGCGCCTGCGGTTGATCAAGAAACGGTACCGGGAGCTGATCCTCAGCCCACGGGACAGCCTGATGGACCAGTACGTCGATGGGGATGGGTTCTTCGACGATCTGGACGACGCTGAGGACATGCAGCTTGTGGAAAGCATCGAGTTAGCCGAGTAGCCGGAGATTACCCCGCTGTGCGCGCGCGTCTTTAGCGGCACAGGGCGGCCAGCAGGCGGGTGAGCCAGACAAGGTGATCCCGGGCGGGAAGCGACGTCGTCTTCAGTTCGGTATCGGCAGCGCACAGCAACGCCATGCGTTCGGCGAACCATCGGTCAGAAAGCTGCTGGACGCGGGGGACGGCTTTGCGGACGGCAAAGTCGCGCATGCCCAGGGCCTGCTGGATTCCCTTCCCGTTTACGCCCTCGTTCAGCAACCCCTTTATCTGCCAGAGCCGACGGGTCTGGCTGGCCAGGAACCCCACGACCCGCTCCGGGCGCTCCCCGCGTAGCAGGAGACCGCGCACTAGCCGGAGGGCGGGGGCTGGATCGTGCCGAGCCATGGCGTCGCTCAGGTCGAAGATCGACCGCGACCGGCTCTCCGGCACCATCTCCTCCACGTCGCGCTCACTGATCGTGCCCACCTCACCCGCATGCAAGCCCAGCTTCTCGATCTCCTGCCCCAAGGCCGTGATGTTCGGCCCGGCCGCGTCCAGAAGCGCCTGGGTGGCCGGCGCCGTCAGCCTCTTGCCGTGGCGAGCGGCCTCCTCGGCGATCCATGCCCTGGCATCGTTCCAGCTCGGCGGGCGACAGTCCACCACAATGCCGACGCTCCCGATGGCCTTGCCGACGTCCAGCTTCGCGCAGCACAGCGCCAGCACGCCCGTAGCGGAAGGGCAGCCCAGGTAGTCCTTGAGGGCGTCGGCATGGGCTTGCACGAACTTATCCCCGTTGCGCACGACCACCGCCCTCAGGCCCTGCATGCCCATGAAGGGCTGGGTGCGCAGCTCGTCGAACACTGCACCGGCCGATGCCTCCCCCTCCATGTCCTTGACCATGCTCCCCGGCATGTCGGAGCTTTCCACCGCGGCGCGCAGCGCTGCCACGCAGGTCGATTTGAGAGTCTCATCGTGGCCGGTGAACGCGTACACGGGCTTCAGGCCCGCGCCGGAATCCTTGGCGGCGGCGCTGAGGTGTGCTTCGAACCGGATGGCGTGGATCGTCGGCATGTTTCTTAAGTCGTCCTCGTGCTCGTCCCACTGGTCTGGCCACTCTCGGCCAGCACAGCCGGATTTTATCACAGCGTGCGCACGAGGGTAAGGGGAAACGTCGCCGGAGATGACCATCTCGCGGCCGGACGGAAAGTCCTCGCGGAACCGGAGCAGCAGCTCCTTGGGGAGCTGCTCGCATTCATCGCCGGGCGCCTGAGCGGGGCGGAACGGGCGCGGGAGTCGCTGAGGGGCCTTGTGCTGGCGGGAGCCCCGGTCGAGCACGTGAAGGCCGAGCTGCACGGCTTTGTGCGGGACTGCTGGGACGCACTCGACGGGCTCGGGCGCGTCGTGGACGTCTGCCTATACGGCCGGCTGCCCGGCATGGACTTGTGGGAGCCCAGGGCAATGACTCGCCAGTGCACCTTCTACACCGTGCGGCGCGTCCTTCGCGGCGGCCCCTTTTGGGGAGAGCACCCGGTGAGCCGCTTGCTGTGGGACGAGACCCGCGCCGAGGCGCACCCTGTCTATGTGCGCCTGAGTTCCCTGCGGAATCTGGCCTTGTTCGCGCCGATCCCGCTTCCCGAGCCTGGGGTGCTTCCGGGTTGGGACGATCTGGCCCCGCACCAGGCATCGCTTCTCAAGCCGCAGGGAGTCGAGCGTTGCGCGGCGGGAGTGCGCACGAGATACCGGCGATGGACAGGACTCGTCGGAAAGCAGAACTAGCGGTTCAACTCGGCTCCTACAATGTCAGCAGCGCGACGGCTGCGGCCAGCATCGCCGCAGCGACGGCGAAGACGACAAGCTTGCGCTTGCCGCCGGCAGGTTCAAGGACTGAGGTTTTCTGCAATGATCGCGCGAGGACATCATCACTCGCATCTCTATCCAAACGGCGTGGCACACTCACACCCGCTGTGACCATTCTTTCGTCCTCGAACCCGGTGGCCGATACCTCCCTCCCAGCGAGGATCCCCCCAAGGTCTTCGCACAGGTTTTCGTAACCCTGGTACCTTAGGTCGGGATTTTTGGCCACCATCTTCTTTATCACGTCGCAGACGACATCCGGAAGCTCCGGTGCATGCGTCTTGGGCGCGGGCAGAGGGGCCTGCACGTGCTTTGTCATGATCTCAAAGGCGGTTCCAGTGTATGGCACCCGCCCGCATACGAGGTGGTAAAGCGTCATGCCTAGGGAGTAAATGTCCGAGCGGACGTCCACTTCCTGGGCGCTCATTATCTGCTCGGGGCTCATGTAATAGGGTGTGCCCAGACTTGTTCCCGTCCTCGTAAGGCTGACCTTTGCCGGGTCGGGGGTAATCTCTTTGGCCAAGCCGAGGTCGGCAATGCGGGCAACGCCATCGCTGTCGATCATGATGTTCGCCGGATTCACGTCGCGGTGGATGACGCCCTTCTTGGCGGCGTATCCGAGGCCCTCGGCCACCTGCTTCACTATCGTGACTGCCTCGGGCCAGGCCAGCTTGCCCTCCGTTTCCACCTTCTGGCTGCACGTCGGCCCGTCAATGTATTCCATCACCAGATAATGCGCGCCGCCTGCTTGGCCCGAGTCGATTACGCTGACTATGTTCGAATGGCGCAGTCGGGCGGCCAGACGCGCCTCACGGGCAAATCGCTCCGCAAACCGCGGAGCCTTCGTGGTCAGGAGTGCGGACAGCACCTTGATGGCTACCGGAATTCCCAGCGTCCGGTGCCGCCCCAGGTACACCGTTGCCATACCCCCTTCGCCGATCTTCCGCTCGATGGTACACTTCCCGCAGACCGCCGGCGGCTGCTCCGTGTCCATAGCCGCACCCCTTCGAAACGCACCCCGCGTCGCGACAGCCCCACCGCCGCATCGCAGGCACTCGACAGTCCTGTGACTTGCCGGCCCACGCCGGCAATCGATGTTCGCGGCGCTCTCATCAGGAGACATCCGATTTTGGGCCGCTGCGAACCCGGAACTCATCGTCGGGCGCGAGTCTACGCTGCTGACTCCGGTTTGTCAACACTGAAATTGCGGCTGCGTGCCGGTTTCCGGAGGTCCGCTGCCGGGCGGACTTGGCTCTGCGGGGCTGCTGGTGGGCCCGGGGGGGAGACCTCGGTCGCTGAGCCGGCATCGGCGGGGCGGGAAGGGTGCGAATCAGTCGATTATGCGGGGCACCTTGAAGCAGCCAGTGCTCTGCTCCGGGGCATTTCCGAGGGCATCGTCCCGAGGAAGGCTCTCGCCGGGGGCATCTTCGCGGAACACGTTCACCCGCTCAGTGACATGTATCATGGGCTCAACGCGCTCGGTGTCCAGCTCGTTGAGCTTGTCGACGTACTGGAGGATCGAGTCGAGCTGCCCGGCGAAGGTCGACTTCTCCTCGTCGGTCAACTCGAGGCGGGACAGGTACGCGACGTACTCGACTTGCTCTCTCGTGATAGCCACGGCCGCCTCGTCACACGAGGGAGGGCTTCTGTATCTTGCCGCTCTTGAGGCACTTGGCGCACACGCGCACGGTCTTCACCGTGCCGTTGACGACGGCCCGGGTGCGCTGCAGGTTGGGCCGAAACTTGCGCTTGCTGACGCCAGTGATCTTCAAGCCGATCCCGCCCCGGTACTTGGGCCGGCCCCGGCGGCTGTACTTGGCTCCGCTGGTGGTATGCTTGCCGCAGAATTGACAGACTCTTGACATTTCCCCTGTGCCTCGAACAGGACGCCTCGTGCGGAGGTGAATGAAGAACCCATAGTATACGCGAGAGCTGCCGGATTTCAAGCGAAAGGCGGCTTCCCCGTACGGCGGGCCCGACGGCTCGCTAGCGCACCATGAAGGACCGGGCCGCTCCGATCAGCCCGGCGTCATTGCCAAGCTGCGCGAAGCAGCTCCGCACGTTCTCCCTCGATGCATCCATGGCGCGCCGGTCGACCTCCTCCCGAATGGGCCGCATGAGCATCTCGCCCGCCCCCGTCACGCCACCCGACATGACATGACCTCCGGGTTCAGGATGTGCATGAGGTTCGAGATCGCCACCCCCAGGTAGCGGCCTGTCATGGTCATATTCTCCCGCGCCGCCTCATCGCCCGCGCAGGCCGCCTCGCAGATGTCCCTGGAAGTGAGCGCACCGCCAAGCTCGGCCATCGCCGAGGCGCAGCCCTCGGCGATGGCTTCCCTCATGCGGCGCACGATCCCCGTGGCGCTGGCGAAGGCCTCGATGCACCCCCGCTTGCCGCAGCTGCAGAGCGGGCCGTCGGGGTCGATGCACATGTGCCCGATCTCGCCCGCCACGCCGCCGAAGCCGCTCCATACCTTACCGTCGAGCACGACCCCGCCCCCGATGCCCGTGCCCAGCGTGAGCATGATCAGGGAGGACGTTCCCCCGCCGGCGCCGACCCACTGCTCGCCCAGTGCGGCGACGTTGGCGTCGTTTTCCAGGCTGCACGACAGGCCAGTGCGCTCCTCCACCATCTGGGAGAGCGGCAGGTCCGTGAAGCCCGCGAAGTTCGTCGCCAAAGCGACCACGCCGGCCCGCGAATCGATCAGGCCGGGCGAACCTATGCCGACGCCCGACGCGCGCCCGACCGCCTCGGAAACGGAACCGACGCATTCGCGCGCCGCATCCGCGATGCGGTCGGCGACTGCGTCGGGCCCGGCGAATGCATCCGTGCTGCGCCGGCATCGATACAAGACCTTGCCGTCGGTTGACACGGCGCCGGCCTTGATGTTCGTCCCGCCGAGGTCGACGCCGATGACGATATCCTGCATGGCTCATGTGCCTCAGGGAGGTGACGCTACGGCCCAGAACGCGGAGTGGCGACATAGTAGCGCTGCCGGCGTGGCCAGTCAAATCCGACGCCGGCAGGGTGCCGGGCGCCACGGTCTTCTTGCATGTCGAGGCCGCTGCGAATAAGCTCATGTGGCCGCACCCCCGACCCGCGCGGGGCCGGCAAGGCCGGGAGGGAGGACGAGCAAGGAACGATGATCATAACCGTCACGTTGAATCCGTGCTTCGACAGGACGCTCGATGTGCCCGGCTTCCGGGTCGGCCAGCACGCCAAGGCGCGACTGTTGGCGCTCGTGCCGGCGGGCAAGGGAGTGAACGTCGCCAAGGGGGTGGCCAAGCTGGGCGGGGAGATCGGCGCCTGCATTCTGATCGGCCACGGCGAGGCGCAGGCCTTCCGGGACAGTTTCGCCGCGCAAGGCGTCGAGTGCGCCGCGTGCGAGGTGGCGGGAGTTACGCGCACCAACACGACGGTCCTGGACCCGGCCGGCCACACCACGACCCACCTGAGGGAGCATGGCTTCACGGTGTCCTCACGCGATCTGGCGGCGCTGCGCGGCACGCTTCTGGACCTTGTCGGCGCGCATCGGGCGCGGCGCGAACAGGTCACGCTCGTCTTCGCGGGCAGCCTGCCCCCGGGCCTTGAGCCGGCGGATTTCGCTGGTCTCCTTGCCGACGCGCGCGGCGCAGGGGCAACCGTGGTCGTGGATACCAGCGGGGAGGCGCTCCGCGCCGCCGTGCAGGCCGGCTGCCTCGACACGATCAAGCCGAACCTGCTGGAGCTGGGCCAATGCCTGGGCCGCGACCTGGACGCGCGCGATGGACCGGTCGGCGCGTCGGAGCTGTTGGGCCGCGTGGGTAGGGTGCTGCTCACGTTGGGCGAGGGCGGCGCATGGGTCATTGAAAATGACTTTCGCATCGGCATGAAGTGCCCGCTGCCGGCGGCGGAGCAGCGAAACAGCGTCGGCGCCGGGGATGCCTTCCTGGCGGGGTGGCTCTACGGATGGTCGCGGTTCGGCGAACGGGCGACCGCGCTGCGGTGGGCGGTGGCCGCCGGGGCGGCCTGTCTGCGGAGCGAGACCTCGGTGGACTACCGGGTCGAGGACGTCCGGGCGATGCTGGAGCGGTGCGAGCCGATCTGATCACGTGTCTTCCGACTCGGACTGCGCCGTCTCCTTGCAAACCGGCCGGCAATGCACTACAAACGCACGGGCTTTTGATCCTTGGGAGGCTATGAGGAAGATGGTCTGGGTTGCCCGACCGTCCCGGTCGGATTTGAAAGGCCGCACGGGCCGGACCCTATGGGTGCCACGGGCCAAGGGGAAGGCAAATCCTTGCCCGTGCCCGAGGGCGCCGTGGAACGCGCGGACAAGCCCGATGTCTTGGTCCGTGGCACTATGCCGTACATTGGGCCCGCCGAAGACTGCTCTGCGAGCAGTCAATGGGTTGCTTTGACAAGGGGTAGGACATGAGCGGGAAAGATCGGGCGAAAGGCGCCATGACGCACGAGCAGATGCTGCAACTGAAACGCTGGAACACACCGACCATCTACAACGGCTGGGAGCAGATAACCGCGCTGGATGCCGGTTGGGAATGTTTCAACGTCGAGGAGACCCACGACTTCATGCCGCAGATGGGCCCGATGGTCGGGCGTGCGGTGACGGTCGTTGTGGAACCCAGCAATCGGAAACACCGCGAGGAGAATCCCGGCGCCTGGAGCGAGTACCGGCGCTACGTCGCCGAGGGGCCGGCACCGAAGATCGTCGTCGTTCAGGACCTCGACAAGCCTGCCGTTCACGGTTCGCTGTGGGGTGAAGTAACCGCCAACTTCCACCGTGTGGTCGGCTGCGTGGGGACGATCACGGACGGGGTCGTGCGGGACGTCGACGAGATGACTAACGCCGGCTTCAAGGCGCTGGCGCGGCGCCTTTCCGTGGGGCACGCGCACGTCTGGCCGATTCGCTGGGGTTGCGAAGTGGAAGTTTTCGGGAGGCGCATCGCGCGCGGTCAGCTCATCCACGCCGACAAGCACGGCTTCCTGGCGATCCCGCCCGAGGACGAGTCCGCCCTGCTGGAGGCCGCGGTTTTCATGGATGCCAACGAGTGCAACACCGTCATCAAGGCTTCCCGCGGTGCGGCCGGTCTGACGACCGAAGATATCCTGCGACGCATGGACGAGGCAGGGGCCGCCTTCCAGAAGGCCGCCGCGGCGAAGTTCAAGAAGAAGGGCGAGTGGTGACGAGCGGCCGGGCGGTGGGTTCACGCGACAGTTTCGCGCCGCTTTAGGAGGACGAAGGATGGCCAAGGTGAGCCAGAGGAAGCAGGCGATTGAGAAGGACCGGGCGAGGCGCATGGCGTGGTGGCAAGACGCGCGGTTCGGCATGTTCGTCCACTGGGGCCTCTACTCCCAGCTCGAGCGGCACGAGTGGGCGATGAACCGGGAGCGCATTCCGGCGAAGGAGTACGAGAAGCTCGCCGACACCTGGACGCCCAGGCGGCAGCCGGCGCTGAAGTGGGCGAAGCTGGCGAAGAAGGCCGGCATGAAGTACCTGGTGTTGACCACCAAGCACCACGAGGGCTTCTGCCTGTGGGACACCGAGCAGACCGACTACAACGCCGTCAAGCGCGCACCGGGCCGTGACCTGGTGGCCGAGTACGTCGAGGCGTGCCGCAAGACGGGGCTGAAGATCGGCTTTTATCACTCGCTGATGGACTGGCATCATCCGGACGGGGTGCGCTGCGCCAGGAGCGAGCGGGCGCGGCGGCGGTTCGTGGACTTCACGCACGGCTGCGTGCGGGAGCTGATGAGCAACTACGGAAAGATCGATATCCTGTGGCACGACGTCGCTTGGCCGCTGCCCACGTCGGAGGCATGGGAGAGCGCAAAGCTGCACAGGATGGCGCGTAAGCTTCAGCCGCACATCATCATAAACAACCGCGCACAGTTGCCGGAGGATTTCGGCACCCCCGAGGAGCAGGTGAGCGCTGCCGAAGAGGGGCGGGCCTGGGAGGCCTGCATGACGTTCAATGGCGCCTGGGGCTATCAGCCGGCCCCGCCCGAGGATTGGCGGAGCGTGCGCGAGGTGATCCAGATGCTGCGCACCTGTGCGGCGGGTGGCGGGAATCTCCTGCTCAACATCGGCCCGAAGGCCGACGGCTCGGTCCCGGCCGAGGCCATCGAGCGCCTGACGGCTGTGGGCAAATGGGTGAAGAAGAACGCCGAGGCGGTCTACGGGAAGGTGGATCGGTGCATCGGTCGGACCGAGTGGATGCCGACGGGTCAGTTCACCGCCAGGGGAAAGACGGCCTACTACTGGTGCAGTCGCTGGCCCGGCGAGGAGCTGACCATCGGTGGCCTGAAGACCAGGGTCGAGCGGGCATCCTTGCTCGTTGGCGGCGGAAAGCTGAAGGTGAAGCAGACCGGCGACCGCCTCGTGCTGAGGGGCCTGCCGAAGGGGTGCCCGGACCGGATCGCCGGTGTGGAGATCATCAAGCTCGAGTGCAGGTCAAGGATTCGGCAGGTGCTTGGCGCGGGCTGCGTGATGCGGTGAGGGCGGACGGCCGCCTACTCGCGCTCGGCGAGCAACCGGTCGACCATGAACAGACCGCCGGGCGCATTCTGGGCCATCTTCAGCCTCTGCACCACCGCGTCCGTCGACGCCACTTCCTCGACCTGCTCGTTCACAAACCACTGCAGCACTCCGGCCGTCGCGTGGTCCTTCTCTTGGGCGGCGAGGGCCATCAGCTCGTCGAATCTGGCCGACACGTTGCACTCGTGCTCGTAGGCGGCCTCGAAGGCCGCCAGTGGGGAATTCCACTCGGTAGGAGGGGCATCGATCGCCGAAAGCAGAAGCCGGGCGTTGCGCTCCTTGAGGTGCTCATACAGCTTCATCGCGTGGCCCGTCTCCTCGCTGGCCTGCGCTTCCATCCACTTCATGGCCCCGTCCACATTGATGGAATGGAAGTAGGTGGCCATCGACAGGTAGAGGCGCGAGTTGTAGAACTCCGCGTTCATCTGCCCGTTGAGTGCCTCTGCCATTTTCTTGCCGATCATGACCTGCCTCCCTTCAAGAGGTGCTTCCGTCACGGACCGTCAATGTGCTGCTGCCAAGCACAGGGCGAGCGTCTGACGGCTCCATTCTACTCCGATCGGGGACGCGACGAAAGAGCGAAGAGCACCCACCGCCGTGAAGTCGTCGCGGGAGGTTAGGCGCCTGCCCGACATGCCCCTTGCCCAGTGCCACGTCAGCCTGACGCAGCTTCATCACTACCGGCTCCGCACTACGTGCGCTTCTTCATCTGAGAATCCTCTGTCCCCTACGGCCCCTGGATTCTCTCACAACTCCTGGATCAATTCGCGGGGAAGGGCCAGCTCGACTCTGATTGCCTGCGAGCAGAGTCGGCGGAGGGCGTTTCTTATGGAGATCGATGCGCTCTACGCGGACATTGTTGTGTACAGGTTGGAGCAGTTCACGGGCCGGAAGGCCGAGCACATCGGCGCAGCAGAGGATGCCGCCCATGCCGAGGGGCGAAAAGTTCTTCAGATTCCTGGCGGGCCTGATGCTGCAGGGCTTCCACTGGAGGGTTATAGTCCGACATTCTCTATTTTCCAATGTCGGTCAGGCCTTTCTGCCGACGGTTCGCAGT
>CAZHPE010000015.1:0-26037 GCA_964534775.1 uncultured candidatus Brocadiaceae bacterium | reverse complement strand
TATTGCCGTATGGATTCTCTCACAACTCCTGGATCAATTCTCGGGGAAGGGGTCAATTGCGTATGGGAAACCCCCGCCATATCTGGACGGGAGTTGATCGTAGCCATAGATTACTCCGGATGCTATTCCACCGACGGCAAACAGTACCATGGTTGGCAAGACGAGTGTCTTCCACTTCCTACTCATATCTCAAGAGCCCTCTTGTGGCCCCGGTCAGACCAGAAATCAAGGCACGCGATGGGTGTTGTCGAGACCTTGAGCCCATAGTCATCATCCGAAGCGATTCCCACCGTTGCCTGCCGTGCCTGAGCAACCCCACCAAGTCGATTCACGCCATCTACGTCGTCATGCGGAGTACATGTCCCTGCAATCGCGAAGTCAATACTCAAGTTCATCGGCTGAATCCGTAGTATGCCGTGAGCTATGATGGTCCCTCGCAAGTGTGGCCAGCTGGCCGTATAATCGGTGGGAGACGCCTGCCATCTGTGGGTGCCATCCGCCATGAAAACCCCCGTCATCAAGAGGCCCATCCATGCGGCATACCTCGCCGCTGAGGGGGTAGTGCGCCGGCTGCAAGGGGCTGGTCATGAGGCATTGCTGGCCGGTGGGTGCGTGCGAGACCTGCTGCTGGGCCGGGAACCAAAGGATTATGACGTGGCCACCAGCGCCGCATCAGCCGAGATGCGCGCCCTGTTCCCAGACACCAGGAGCGTCGGGGCGCGGTTCGGCGTGACGCTGGTAATCGCCGACGGGGCGCCCTGCGAGGTGGCGACCTTCCGTACCGAAAGCGGCTATTCCGACGGCCGACGCCCGGACCGGGTGCAGTTCAGCGGGATCGAAGATGACGCCCGCCGACGCGACTTCACCATCAACGGGATGTACTGGGATCCGCTGAGCGGGCGGTTCGTCGACACGGAGGGCGGCAGGGAGGACCTGGCCGCTGGGTTGGTGCGGGCCATCGGGAACCCCGAAGAGCGGATGCGCGAGGATCACCTGCGCCTCATCCGGGCGGTGCGCTTTGCGGCACGCCTGAACTTCCGCATCGAGGATGAGACCGAGCGCGCCGTCCGCGCGCTCGCGCCGCTCATCGAGCGGATCGCCGCGGAACGGTTGCAGCAGGAGTTACGGGTGATTCTTACCGACCCCCACCCCGCCGGAGCGCTTCGCATGATGGACGATCTGGGGATGCTGCTTCTGATCTTCCCGGAGCTTGCCGCCGCGAAAGGTTGCGAGCAGCCAGAGAACTACCACCCCGAGGGCGATGTCTTCGTCCACAGCCTGCTGACCGTCGAGAAGCTGGGCCCCTGCCCCGACTTCGCGCTGGCCCTCGCGGCGCTGCTTCACGACATCGGCAAGCCCGAGGCGAGCCGTCCCGCCGGGCCGAAGAACTTCCCCGAGCACGAACGCTTCGGGCGCGAAATAGCGGGCGACATCTGCCGGCGGCTGAGGCTGTCGCGCCAGGAAACCGATCGGGTGTGCTGGCTGATCCATCGCCACCTGTATTTCAGAGAGGCCGGGAAGATGAGGGACAGCACGCTCAAGCGGCTCTTCGCGGAGCCGGGTTTTGAAGAGCTGTGCGAGCTTGCACGGGCCGACTCGCTGGCGAGCTGGGGCAGGATGGAACACGTCGACTATGTGTTGGAGCGCAGGCGCACCATGTCACCCGAGACGGTCAACCCGTCCCCGATAGTTAACGGGCACGACCTGATCGAGCGGGGCTACAAGCCCGGACCGGCGATGGGGCGCGTGCTGGATGAGGTGCGGGAGAGGCAGCTACAGGGCGAGATCACGGAGCGCGAAGGGGCCCTCGCCCTGGCAGAGCGGATTGCGCGTCGGATCAATGCCCCGAAGAAGCGTGAGGGGTAGCCCGCGTTTATCTTCGCCGTCGGCGCCGCCAGCCGCGTGGACCCGTTGCAGCCGGTGTGGGTTGCGATGGCTCTCCCGAACCGCCCTCTTCCCCGGCGTGGGACGCCTCGTCAGGTTCCTGCGTGTCCGGAGGCTCCCATGGCTCCGGCAGGGGTTCGCGCGGGAGGGACCGCCCTCGCAGAAACGCCGCCAGCCCGAAGGCCGCCAGCGGGATGCAGATGACCTGGGCGATGGTGAGCCTCAGGAGCACGGGTTCCTGATCCCCCCGCATGAACTCGTTGAGAAAACGGGCCGTGCCGTAGAGGACGGCATACAGCCACGCAATCTCGCCTGCGCGACGGCGCCGGTAAAACACCAATCCCAGGCAGCCGAACACCAGAAGGTTGTAGCCGACGGCATAGAGTTGAGTCGGATGGATCGGCAGCGACCACGCGTCCAATTTCGCGACGAGCAATTGGTTCATGTGATGCACGAACGGCGGGCTGCCGGTGATGTGCTCCGTGCCCACCTCGTAAAGGGCGTTCTCTCCGCTGTCGGGTGTAAGTACCCTCGGGAAGCGCATGCCCAGCCACAATTCGGTCACCTTGCCGAAGCAGCAGCCGTTCATGAAGCACCCCAGCCGCCCGAAGGCATGGGCCAGCGGCACCACGCTGACGATCACGTCCAACGTCCGGCGCACCGGCAGCCTCTTGCGCCACATCACGAAGAACAGGGCCACCCCCCCGCCGGTGGCGCCGCCGTAGAAGACTAGCCCCCCTTCCCAGATGGCGAAGATCCGCAGCGGGTTGTCCCGCACGATGTCCGGTGCGAAGAAGATGACGTAGAACAGCCTCGACCCGATGATGCCACCGAGAAGGCTGGCGAGCGCAGCGTCCATGATGTGGTCCGGGTGGATCCCGAGGCGCCTACCCCTTCGCCTGGCGACCGCCAGCGCCACGAGGAATCCGCACATGATCAGGAAGCCGTAGGCGGGAATGCTGAAATGGCCGCCCCAGGGCAAGGGAATCTTCAATAGAGTCGGATGCACCGGTCCTCCCCTTTCCTGACGACACTGCGCGGCGCGGCGGGCGCGCGCAGTGAAAGCGCTATCGATTGCTCGAGACGAACACGTCCTCGCATTCCCCGAGCGGCATGTTGTCGATCAGCCTTACCTCGCCGACGAAGGCCGCGAGGACGGCCACGCTCTCCTCGGTGACATCTTCAGCGGCCTCGAGGCTCTCGGGCGAGACGATCTCGGCATACTGCACCCGCGCCTCTGGCTCACTTTCGATTATCTCCCTCATCGCGGCCACAAGGCGCCCGCCGGAGCGCTCCCCGTCCCGGAACTTCTCCCTCGCCACCTTGATGGCCTCGTACAAGCACCTCGCCTGGACCCGCTGAGAAGGGCTGAGGTGTTCGTTGCGCGAGCTCATGGCCAACCCGTCCGCCTCGCGCACCGTGGGCATGACGCGCACATCGACCGGCACGTTCAGGTCCGCCACCATCCGGCGGATGACCACCGACTGCTGGAGGTCCTTGCGGCCGAAGTAGGCCCTGTCGGCGGGCACCAGGTTCAACAGCTTCAACACGACCGTCAGCACGCCCCGGAAGTGCCCTGGCCGGAAAGCGCCGCAGAGCACGTCGGTCAGCTTCTCCTGAACCACGTAGGAGCAGAAGCCCTCGGGATACATTACCTCGCCCGTGGGCGCGAAGACCAAGTCGGCCCCGGCCTGCACGGCGGCCCGGCTGTCGCTCTCGAGCCGGCGCGGATACCGCTCGAAGTCCTCGCTCGGGCCGAACTGGGCGGGGTTCACGTAGATGCTCACGACGGTGCGGTCGCACTCGTCGCCCGAGGCGCGGAGCAGGCTCAGGTGGCCCTCGTGAAGGCTGCCCATCGTGGGCACGAGCCCCACCGACAGAGTCTGGTGCTGCCACGCGCGCACCAGGCTCCGCGCAGCTCCCCCCGTTCGCAGTACTTCCGCGGCCATCGGTCCTCCCCAATCCGGCGCATGCCGGTCAGTCATCGGGGAACATCATGCCCTCTGTGAAAAGCTGCTGGAAGTCCAGCCGATTGGCCAGTTCCACGTATTCGCAACTCTCGCTGATCTCGCCCCCCTCGGCCCGGCACGCGCGCGACACCAGGGCCATCCTGGCGCCCACGGCGGCAGCGTTGCCGATGAACTCCATGCGCTGTGTGGGCAGGTCAGGGAGCATGCCGATGCGCTTGGCGTTCGAGCGCCGGATGAAGTTGCCGAACCCACCGGCAAGCAGGATGCTGTGGACTTTGTCCGGTTCGACGGCGAACTCGTCGCAAATCACCTGTATGCCGGCCCAGATGGCGCCCTTGGCAAGTTGGACCTCGCGAATGTCCCTCTGCGTGAGCAGGACCGGCTCGCCGGTCTTGCTCGCGTGGCTATCCACGAGGACCACTGCCGGCTGCCCGTCCAAAGTCGTAACGGCCTCCCTCACGGTGTCAGGGACGCTCGCGGGCAACTCCTTCGTGGCACGGATGCGCCCGGTGGTGTCCAGGATGCCGGCGCGCAGGAACTCCGCGACGGCATCGATTAGGCCACTGCCGCAGATGCCGGAGGCCCGTCCGCCGCCCACTACACTCACCTGGACTTTCTCCCCGATCAGCACCTTGCTGATGGCGCCCTCGGCCGCGCGCATCCCCTGGCGTATCCGCGCGCCTTCGAATGCCGGCCCGGCTGCCGTGGAGCAAGTGATCAGCCGCTCACGATTGCCGATAGCCATCTCGCCATTGGTCCCGATATCGATGGCGATGCATACCTCATCGCGGTGCATGAGCCGGGCGGCCAGGATTACACCGACCGTGTCGCTGCCCACAAAACCGGCGATGTTCGGCAGGACGTGCAGGTTGGCGTTCGCGTTCAGACCCAGCCCAACGGAGCAGGCGCGCGTGTCGATGCCCTGGCGGTAGACGCTGGCGTAGGGGGCGTGGGCGATGGACGAGGGGTCGATGCCCAGCAGCAGGTGCGCCATGGTGCTGTTGCCGACCGCGGTGGCCTCGTAGATCCGGTCCATGTCCACGTGCGCCGCGCCCGCCACCTCCAGGATGATGTCATTCAGGCACGCGATGACGCGCGTCTGCAACTCCTGCAACCCGTGCTCATGCTGCTCGGTATAGTGAATGCGGCTTACCACGTCGTCGCCGAAGTGCAGTTGGGGATTGGTGCGGCTGGCGACGCCGGCGCGGCGCCCGGTCTTCAGGTCGACAAGGGTTCCGACGACCGTCGTCGTGCCCACGTCGAAAGCAATGCCCCAGACGGCCTCGGCGGTGTCGCCCTTTTCGAGGGCCATTACGTTGTTCCCGCCAAGCACGGCGGTCAGCCTGGAGCCGTCGGAGCGGAGCAAGGGGGCGAGTTCGCGGATGCGCGCCACGTCGACCCCAACCTCCCCGTTCTCAGCCCGAAGGGAATCCTTAAGGCGGTCCACGTCGCTGCGCAGGTCCTCGATGCTTGACTCCGGCAGTTCCACGCAGACCTTCCGCACCGACGGATCAAAACTGAAGGCGTGCTCCTTACCCTCGGTCAGCACGACCTGATCGAACATCCGCGTGCTCTCGGGGACTGAGACGACGAGGTCGCGCTCCACGACCAGCTGGCAGGACAGGCGCAGGCCGCTCGCGATCTCTTCTTCGCTCAGGAGCCTGCTGCAGGCCTGGGATGGCGGAGGAGGATTCTCATGGATCTCGACCCTGCACTTGCCGCAGGTTCCCTCGCCCCCGCACGGGGTGTTGAGGATGATGCCGGCCTGGCCGGCGGCCTCTATGAGCTTGGTGCCGGGGAGAACGAAGACGCTGCGCCCCTCCGGCTGAAACGTAACTCGGAATGCCTCGTTCGACATATTGCTCACTCCCGGCGGGTTAGAATGGGGAAGACAGGTACGGTAAACGCCAAAGCCTCACTATACAGGAACCTCCTCACGCAAAGTCAAGGGCGTTGGGCGGAGCGGGGCGGTATTCGCTCGGCTCCATTGTATAGGTGCCACGGCCTTGCGTCGCAGAGCGCAGCCTGCTGGCGAAGCCGAACAGCTGGGCCAGGGGCGCCTTGGCTCTCAGAACCCGCAGATCATCGCGGAGTTCCACCTCGACAATCTCTCCGCGGCAGGTGCTGACGTAGGAGATGACATCGCCCATGTACTGCTCCGGCGTGATGACCTCCAGGTGCATCACCGGCTCCAGCAATTCCCCGCCGGCTTCCTCCAGCCCTCGGCGCAGCGCCTTGCCGGCGGCGGCCTCGAACGCCAGCTCGGTGGAGTCCACCGCGTGCACCTCTGCGTCCATGAGCGTGGCTCTCAGCCCGATCAGCGGAAAGCCGTAGAGCACGCCGGAAGACCCCTGCTGGAGCGAACGCCCGACAGCGCGCACAAAGTGCGGCGCAAGCGTGCCGTGAGGCGCCTCGTTGATGAACTCGATGCCGTCGGAGGACAGGGCCGGCTCGAAGCGCATGCGCACGCGCGCGAACTGCCCGCGGCCTTCGGCCTCCTGGTCGAAGGTCTCGTCCACTTCCACCGGAGCGCGGATGGTCTCGCGGTAAGAGACGCGCGGCTCGCCGATGTTGGCGTCCACGTTGAACTCGCGAGTGAGCCGGTCGCGGATGATCTCCAGGTGCAGCTCGCCCATGCCGTTGATCAGGAGCTGGCCGGTCTGCGGGGAGGGCTCCGCGCGGAACGTCGGGTCCTCGCGCGCCATGGTCTCGAGGGCCTTTTCCAGCTTGGCTTTGTCGGCCTGGCTGCGCGGCTCGATCGCCATGGAAATGACTGTGTTGGGGAACTTCATCTGCTCGAACAGTATCGGATGTTTCCGGTCGCACAAGGTGTCGCCGGTCACCGTTGCCTTCAGCCCGACAACGGCGGCTATCGCGCCAGGGCCGACCCGCTCGATGCTCTCGCGCTGATCTGCATGGAGCTGGTAGAGCTGGGTGATGTGCTCCATACGGTCCTGGTTGGCATTGTAGACCCGGGAGCGCTGGCGCAGCGATCCACTGTAGACGCGCACGAAGTGCAGGTCGCCGTGCCGGTCGCTCTGGATTTTGAAGGCCAGCGCGCTGAACGGTTCGTCGTCCTGGGCGCGGCGCTCCAGTTCCTCGCCCGACTTGGGGTCAATGCCACGCGCCGCCGGCACATCGAGGGGGCTGGGAAGATAGTCGACAATGGCGTCAAGAAGGAGCTGAACGCCACGGTTGCGCAGGGCCGCGCCGCACAGCACCGGTTGAAGCGTGCCGGCGATGCACCCATCGCGCAGCCCCTGACGCATGTCGTCCTCACTGATGGGCTCGTCCGAAATGTACTTCTCCGCCAGTGACTCGACGCATTCGGCAACCTGTTCGATCAGCTCCCCGCGGAGCCTTTCCACCTCGGAGCGGTATTCGTCCGGGACCGGCACCGTGTCGTAGGTGGCCCCGGGCGTTTCCTCGCGGAACACGTAGGCTTCCCGGTAGATCAGGTCGATGACCCCGGTGAAGTCTCCTGCCGCCCCAAGCGGGATTTGCACCAGAACGGGATTGGCCGCGAGGCGCGTGCGGACCTGCTCGACCACACGGAACATATCGCTGCCGCTGCGGTCCAGTTTATTGACGAAGCACAGCCGCGGCACCCCGTAGCGCGCGGCCTGATGCCAGACGGTCTCGCTCTGCGCCTCGACGCCGCTGACGCCGCAGAAGACGATGACGACACCGTCCAGCACCCGCATGCACCGCTCCACCTCCGCGGTGAAATCCACGTGCCCGGGGGTGTCGATGATGTTGACCTGGCACTTCTTCCTGTGGTCTCCGGCCTGGCGGTCATCCCGGTTCTGCCAGTAGCAACTGGTGGCCGCGCTCACGATGGTGATACCCCGTTCCTGCTCCTGGGGCCTCCAGTCCATCGTAGCGGTGCCATCGTCCACGCTGCCCATCCGATGCAGCCGGCCCGCATAGTAGAGTATTCGCTCGGTGACGGTGGTCTTGCCGGCATCGATGTGGGCGGCGACGCCGATGTTGCGCACCCGCCGAAGGTCCACCGGGCCTTTCCCCACCACCCGCTCTTTTCGCTCCTGCGCGATCGTGTTCGCCCCTCCAATCGCAATCGCCTCGGCAGGCGTCCTATTTGCTCAAGCAGCCGCAGACCAACCGGGGAAACAGGCCGATGACGAATCGGGGGGACGATCGCAGGCTTCAAACGATTTGCCGTCCGCACATCGACCGAAAAAAACCGCGGACAACTCCGTCACATGCTGGAGCTGCCCGCGGGTATCGTTGCGTCTTATCGGCGCGCAAAATGTGCGAAGTCGCGATTGGCCTCGGCCATCTTGTGCACGTTCTCACGCCGCTCGTAGGCCACGCCCTGCCGGTGGTATGAGTCCAGGAGTTCGTTGGCCAGCCGCATGGCCATCGGGCGCCCCTTCTTGCCGCGGGCCGATTCCAGAATCCACCGAATCGCCAGCGACAGTTGCCTCTTGTCAGTGACCGGCACCGGCACCTGGTAGGTCATGCCACCGATGCGCCTGCTACGCACCTCGATGATCGGCTTGGCATTGCCGAGCGCCTGCTCGAAAACCTCAAGCGGTTGCTTGTCCTCGACACGCTCGCCCAGGGTTTCCATTGCTTGGTAGAAGACACGCTCGGCAGTGCTCCGCTTGCCGGCTTTCATCAGGCAGCCGATGAACTTGCTGACCAGCTTGCTTCCGTAAACGGGATCCGGTCGCAGAAACCTCGCTGTGCTACGGTACTTAAGCGCCATATCGCGGTCTTCTTCCTCCTATAGCTCACCCCCACCGACCGAGGGGTGAACTCAGCCCTTCGGGCTCTTGGTGCCGTATTTCGAGCGGCTGCGGTTTCGACCTTCGACGCCCATGGCGTCGCGCGTGCCACGAATGATGTGGTAACGAACCCCTGGCAGGTCCCTGACGCGCCCCCCGCGCACGAGGACGATGTTATGCTCCTGGAGGTTATGGGCCTCGCCAGGAATGTAAGCGTTGACCTCACGCCCGTTGCTCAACCGCACGCGCGCCACTTTGCGCAAAGCCGAGTTCGGTTTCTTGGGAGTGCGCGTGCCAACGTGCAGGCACACCCCGCGCTTCTGGGGACACTGCTCCAGGTCGGGACTCTTCTCTTTCTTGCGCTTCTTCTTCCGCCCGTGGCGCACCAATTGGTTGATCGTCGGCACTTCCCGGCAGCCTCCTCCTATGCGTTTACCCATCTCTCAGTCACTGAGAGCAGGTATTTTACTCCGTTTCGGCCTCCACCGCAAGTTCCTTCGTCTCCGCAGCGGCGATCTGGCGCAACTGGGCATTGCGGAACCGTCGGAAACCCGTGCCCGACGGGACGAGGTGGCCCAGAATCACGTTCTCCTTCAACCCCTGCAACTTGTCTATCCGGCCGGCCAGAGCCGCCTCGGTGAGCACGCGCGTGGTGTTCTGGAAGGAGGCCGCGCTGACGAAGCTGTCGCTTCGGAGGGCCGCCTTCGTAATGCCAAGCAGGACGGGCGTGGCGGTGGCCGGTTCGCCCCCGCTCTCAACCTCGCGCTGGTTGATGCGCTGGAACTCGAACCGGTCGATAAGTTGCTCAGGCAACAAGCGTGTCGTGCCGGAGTCGCTGACGCGGACCCTGCGGGTCATCTGCGCTACGATCACCTCAAAGTGCTTGTCGTCAATGGTGACGTCCTGCGCGCGGTAGACGTTCTGGGTCTCCTGCAGCATGTACTGATGCAGGACCTCCTCGCCGCTGATGCGCAGTATGTCCTGGAGCACCAGCGGCCCGTCGACCAATGGCTGCCCGGCGCGCACGCTGTCCCCGCGGTTCACGCGCATGTGCTTGCCGGCCGGCACGATGTGTTCGGACTCATACCCCGTGTCAGGGTCGCGGACCTTGATGACGGTGCGCCCGCGGCGCCGCTCGATATCGGCGACCACTCCGTCGATCTCGCTCATCACGGCAGGATCCTTGGGGTTCCGGGCCTCGAACAGCTCGGTCACGCGCGGCAGGCCGCCCGTGATGTCCTGGCTGCGCCGCAACTCCCGCGTGGTCCTGGCAAGGCGCGTGCCGGCCCCTATCTGCTGCCCGGGCTCGACCTCCAGGATGGCCTTCTCAGGGATCGGATAGAGGGCCAGAATGCCCTCGTCCGGACCCTCGAGCACGACCTGCGGATGCATGTCGCCCTCGTGCTCCATGATGACCTTCCGGGAGGTGCCGTGGGCGGCGTCGGTCTCGATTCGTAGGGTCGTGCCCTCCACGATGTCTTCGTAGCGAACCATTCCCGCCACCTCCGCAATGACGGGCGTGTAGTGAACGTCCCACTGGGTGAGCTTGCGCTTGGCCTTGACCTTCTCGCCTTCCGTCACCATCACCAGAGCGCCGAGGGGCACGACGTGGCGTTCGATCTCGCGATCCTTGGCGTCCACCAGCGTCAGCTCGCCCTGGCGGCTGATACAGACCGGCCGGTCCTCCGGCCCCACCACGACTTCGAGGTTGTCGAACTTTACTACCCCGCCGCGACCGGCGAGTATCTCGCTCTCCTCTGCCCCGCCCAAGGCCACGCCGCCTATGTGGAAAGTCCGCATCGTCAGCTGAGTGCCCGGTTCGCCGATGGACTGCGCGGCAATGATGCCGGCGGCCAAGCCGCCTTCGGCCAGACTCTTGCGCGCCAAGTCCATGCCGTAACACGTCGCGCAGATGCCCACGGAACTCTCGCAGGTCAGCGGTGAGCGGACCCGTATCTTCATCCGCTCGTCCAGACCCTCGATTCGCCGGGCGATTTCCTCGGTAATCAACTCGTTCTCGCGGACGATGATGGTGTTGTTGAGCCGGTCGGGGATGTCATCACGGGCAACCCGGCCGGTAATGATCTCGTGCAAAGGCACCTCGATCCGGTCGCCACGGATGACCGGGCCCTTGGTCATACCGCCGCCGGTGCCGCAGTCATCTTCCATGATGATCACGTTCTGCGCGACATCCGCAAGGCGCCGGGTGAGGTAGCCGCTGTCGGCCGTCTTCAGGGCCGTGTCGGCCAGACCCTTGCGCGCCCCGTGCGTGGAACTGAAGTACTCGAGCACGTTCAGTCCCTCGCGGAAGTTCGCCCTGATGGGGGTCTCGATGATCTGGCCGCCGGGTTTTGCCATCAGCCCCCGCATGCCGGCCAGCTGCATGATCTGCAGGCTCTTGCCGCGCGCGCCCGACTGTACCATAAGATAGACGGGGTTCTTGAACGGGGTGCCGGCGCTTTCGTCGTCCTTCAGCGCCTCGAACACCTGTTCGCCGACCGCCTCCGTAGCGGCGTTCCACTCGTCGATGACCCTCTGGGTACGCTCGATCTCCGTGATGGCGCCCTCGCGGAAGTGCTGCCAGATATCGTCGACCGTTTTCTGCGTCTTGGCAAGAATCTCCTCCTTTGCAGGCGCGGCCTTCAGATCACTCATCGCGATGGAGACGCCGGCCCTGGTAGCGGCCTTGAAGCCGATGTCCTTCATCGAGTCGAGCATCTCCACGGTGGCCTGCCGGCCGAGCCTGTGGTAGCAGTCGTCAATGATGCGGCTCAGTGCGCCGCTGCCGAGCTGGCAGTTGTAGAACGGCAGCCCTTCCGGCAGCACATCGTTGAAGACCACGCGCCCCACCGTGGTGTGCAGCAGGCCCGTGTGCGCCTCGGGAGGGCCCTTCTCGTCATCAACAACCTCGGCAACCGCGCAGCGCACCCGAATAACGTCGTGCACGCCGAGCCGCTCGGCGTGATGGGCCGTGAAAACTTCATTGAAGCTGCTGAGGTTGGGGATGTTCTTGGTGGCCTTCTCGCCCGGCTCCAACGTCAGGTAGTAGCAGCCCAGCACGATGTCGTGCGATGGGCTGATCACCGGGCGCCCGCTCTGTGGGCTGAAGACATTGTGCGGGGAGAGCATCAGGGCCTTCGCTTCCACCTGCGCCTCCACGCTCAACGGCAGGTGCACGGCCATGGCGTCGCCGTCAAAGTCGGCGTTGAACCCGCGGCACATGAGCGGGTGGAGCCGGATGGCGCTGCCCTCGACCAAGATAGGCACGAACGCCTGTATTCCCATACGGTGCAGCGTTGGGGCGCGATTCAGCAGCACGGGGTGGTCCTGAATAACTTCTTCCAGCACGTCCCACACGCGCTCGGTCTTCTTCTCCAGCTCCCGTTTGGCGTTCTTGATCGTCTCTGCGACGCCCTGCTCCTTGAGCTTACGGATGATGAAGGGCTGGTAGAGTTCCAGGGCGATCTTCTTTGGCAGGCCGCACTGGTCGAGCTTCAGTTCCGGGCCGACGACGATGACGCTGCGCCCGGAGTAGTCCACCCGTTTGCCCAGCAGGTTCTCGCGGAAACGGCCCTGCTTGCCCTTGATCATGTCAGTGAGGCTCTTCAGGGGCCGGTTGGAGCTGCCCATGACGGGCCTCTTGCAGCGGTTGTTGTCAAACAGGGCGTCCACGGCCTGCTGAAGCATCCGCTTTTCGTTGCGGATGATGACCTCCGGGGCGTTCAGATCCAGCAACTTCTTGAGCCGGTTGTTGCGGTTGATGATTCGCCGGTAAAGGTCGTTCAGGTCGCTGGAGGCAAAGTTGCCGCTCTCCAGCAGCACCAGGGGCCTGAGGCCCGGCGGGATGACCGGAATGACGCCAAGCACCGTCCATTCGGGCCTGTTCGGGCTGTCGCGCAGGGCTTCGGCCTCGGCAAGCTGCTTGATGATCTTGGAGCGCCTTTCCTTCGAGGTGGCGCTGTGAAGCTCTTGCCGAAGTTCGGCGCACATCTGCTCCAGGTCCAGCTGCTGCAGGAGCTTGCGGATGGCCTCGGCACCCATCAGGGCCTCGAACCCCCGCTGGCCGTACTCCTCGACGGATCGACGGTATTCCTCTTCGCTCATCAACTGCTTGAACTTAAGCGGTGTGTCCTTCGGGTCGGTGACGATGTAGTTCTGAAAATAGACCACGCGTTGCAGGTCGGTGGACTTGATGGCGAGCAGGTTGCCGAGGCGGCACGGCATGCTCTTGAAGAACCAGATGTGGACGACCGGCGCGGCGAGGTCGATGTGGCCCATTCGCCGACGGCGCACCCGGCTGTGGGTCACCTCGACGCCGCAGCGATCGCACACGATGCCCTTGTGCTTCATGCCCCGGTACTTGCCGCAGCTACACTCCCAGTCCCGCTCTGGCCCGAAGATGCGCTCGCAGAACAGCCCATCCCTTTCGGGCCGGTACGTGCGGTAGTTGATCGTCTCGGGCTTGCGAACCTCACCGTAAGACCAACTGCGGATGTCCTCGGGCGAGGCGAGCGAGATCCTGACGGTGTCGTAGTCGTTGATCCGGTCGTATTCGGCCTCTGACATCTTTTCAAGCTCCCTTAGTCAGCGAGGCCGCGCCTCGGCCTCCCGTCGCAACTGTATATGTGTGCGGGTGCCCCCGCCCCCGGAGCGGGGAACCCGCTTGCCGCTACAGGGTCCCTTTTTGTAGCCTGAGGTTCAGGGCAAGGCCGCGAATCTCGTTCGTCAGAACCTCGAACGCCACCGGAATCCCCGCCTCCAGGACGTTGACGCCCTTGACCATTGACTCGTAGATCTTCGTGCGCCCCTCGACGTCGTCGCTCTTGACCGTCAACATCTCCTGCAGGATGTGGGCGGCCCCGTACGCCTCCAGCGCCCAGACCTCCATTTCGCCGAACCGCTGCCCACCGTAACGAGCCTTGCCTCCCAGCGGCTGCTGGGTAATGAGCGAGTACGGCCCCGTGGCCCGGGCATGCACCTTATCCTCGACCAAGTGGTCGAGTTTCATCATGTACATGTAACCCACGGTAACGCGCTGGTCGAAGCGCTCGCCCGTGCGCCCATCGCAAAGCACCGCCTTGCCGTCCTCGGGCAAACCCGCGTCTGCCAACAGATCACGAACCTCTTGCTCAGTGGCGCCGTGGAAAATCGGTGTGACGGCCTGGAACCCCAGTGCGTGAGACGCCCAGCTCAGGTGCGTCTCCAGGACCTGCCCGACATTCATTCGCCCAGGCACTCCCAGGGGGTTCAGAACGATGTCCACCGGCGTCCCGTCCTCCATGTAGGGCATGTCCTCCTGCGGCACGATCCTGCTGACCACGCCCTTGTTGCCGTGACGGCTGGCCATCTTGTCGCCCACGCCCAGGTTCCGCTTGGTGGCCACGTAGATGCGCACCATCTCCAGCACGCCGCTTGGCAACTCGTCGCCCCGGTTGAGGCGCCCGATACGGCCGTCGCGATCATCTTTCGAGGCAATGAGCTGCTCCCGGTACGGACCGTAGACCGCCTCGACCTTGCGGTCGGCGCGCGCCCCGCCGAAGTCGATGATGCTCGTGTCGAACCCCGCCTCCAGCGCGACGAGGGCGGCCTCGCTCATCTCACCGGTGATCTCGAACGTGCGGCCGGTGCGGTGGTCCACGACCTCGCCCCCGAGCGCTTCCCGCACTTCGGCGAAGCCCTGCCGGAACACCCGGGCGATGTCGGCGTTGTACTTCTTCTTGAGATCAGAGAGTTGCTTGTCGAGTGTCTTGCGCTCATCGTCATTCATGTATGAGCGTCGGCTGAAGCGTTCGGTCTGCACGACCACGCCGTCGACGCCGCTGGGCACGGTGAGGGAGTCGTTGCGCACGTCCTCGCCCGCCTTGCCGAAGATGGCGTAGAGAAGTTTTTCCTCGGGGCTCAGTTCGCTGCGGCTCTTCGGGGCCACCTTGCCCACCAGGATGTCGCCTGGCCCTACCCAGGTGCCCTCGCAGATGACGCCGTTCTCGTCGAGGTTGCGCAGTTGCTGTTCGGACACGTTGGGAATGTCACGCGTAAACTCTTCCTTACCGAGCTTGGTCTCGCGTATCTCGGCCTCAAAAGACTCGATGTGCACCGAGGCGAAGAGGCTGTCCTTGACCACACGCTCGTTGATGACGATGGCGTCTTCGAAGTTATAGCCGTCCCAGGGCATGAACGCTACCAGCAGGTTTCCCCCGAGCGCAAGCTCCCCGTCGGAGGTGGCCGGGCCGTCCGCGATGACGTCGCCGGCCTGGACCTTCTGGCCCAGCTGGATCGTCGGCCGCTGGTTCAGGCAGGTGCGCTGATTGAGTGCTATGAACTTGTGCAATTCGTACTCGTGCTCGTCAATCCGTATGCGTGAGCCGTCCACGTAAGTGACTGTCCCACCCTCCTCGGCCAGAACGACCATGCCCGAGTTCCTTGCCACAGACCGCTCCACGCCCGTGGCCACGATCGGGGGCTCCGTCCTGAGCAGCGGCACCGCCTGGCGCTGCATGTTGGAGCCCATCAGGGCGCGGTTGGCATCGCTGTGCTCAAGGAATGGGATGAGGCTGGCGCTCACGCCAACCACCTGCTTGGGCGAGACGTCCGCGTACTGCACGTCCTTGAGCGGAACGGTCACCACGTCGCCGCTGTGACGGGCCTGCACGATGTCCTTGGGCTTCTTGCCCTCTATGTTCTGGTCGGCCGGGCAGATGTAGAGGCCCTCTTCCTCATCGGCCCTCAAGTAGTGGATCTCCTCCGTGATCCGCCCGTTACTGATCGCCCGGTATGGGGTGACCAGGAAGCCGAATTCGTCGGTCTGCCCGTAGACGCCCAGAGAGGTGATGAGTCCGATGTTGGTCCCCTCGGGGGTCTCGATGGGGCAGATGCGGCCGTAGTGCGAGATGTGAACGTCCCTCACGTCGAAGCTGGCCCGCTTGCGGTTCAGGCCGCCGGGCCCCAGGGCGCTCAGGCGGCGCTCGTGGGTGAGCTGGCTCAAGGGGTTGGTCTGGTCCACTACCTGCGAAAGCTCGCTGCGCCCGAAGAAGTAGTTGATGGCGGCGCTTACGGTCTTGGAGTTGATCAATGTGCGGGGCGTGAACTTCTCGGGGTCCTTCAGGTTCAGCCGGTCCTCGACCGTTCGACGCATCTTGAGGAACCCTTTGCGGATCTCGTCCGACGCCAGCTCACCGATCGTGCGCACGCGCCGGTTGCCCAGATGGTCGATGTCGTCCACGGAGCCCTCGTTACCACGCAACTTCATCAGGTAGTTGATGGCATCGATGAGGTCCTCGGGGCGGAGGGTCTGGTGCTCGATGGGAACGTTGCGGCCGAACTTCCGGTTCATTCGGAACCGGCCGACGGAGCCGAGCCGATAACGGTTGGTGTCGTAGAACTTCTCCCAGAGCATCTCCTTGGCCTTGGTGAAGTTGTACGGCGTGCCGGGCCTGAGGCGGGCGTAAATCTCCTTGACGGCACTCTGGTGGTTCCCGCTCTTGTCCTCGCGCAGCGTGTTGATCAGCAGCGGGTCGCCAACCCCGGTGATGACCTCCAGGGAGCGCAGGCCGGCCTGGGCGAGCTGCTGCGCGGTTTCATCCGTGATGACCTCGGCCGCCTTCACCAGCGTTACCTCACCCTCCTCCAGCACGATGGTTACCGCGCTGAGCTTGTCGCGAAGCTTCGCGGCCGCGGTGCCGGGGGTGAAGTCGATCTTCTGCATGTCGTAGAACAGCCGGATAATCGCCTCGTCGGTGGAATACTCCTCACTCAAGGCCCGCAGCACGGTGGTCGCCGGGACCTTGCCGCTCTGATCCAGCCTGGAAGTGAGCACGTCCAGCCGGCTCACCTCCATCTCCAGCCAGCTCCCGCGCTCCGGGATGAGGCGGCAGGAATGCTGGCGCATCTCTCCTTCGGCCTCCACGGAGAAGTCACAGCCGGGCGAGCGATGGAGCTGGGTGACGATGACGCGCGCGGCGCCGTTGACGATAAACTCGCCCCCGCCGAGCATGATGGGGATCTCGCCGAGGTAGACGTTCTCCTCGATGGCCTCCTGGCCCTTGTGCAGCCTGGCCCGGATGCGGAACGGCATCCCGTAGGTCAGGCGCAGTTGCCGGCATTCCTCGGGGCCGTAACGGGCCTTGCCCAGCTCGTAGCCGACGAACTCCAGCCGGATGTCGCGCCGCTCGTTCTCCACGGGAAAGACCTCGCCGATGACCGCCTGCAGCCCATGCTCGGCTCGCTTGAACATCGGGACGTCGGCCTGGAGAAACTCCTCGTAGGACTGTCGCTGCAGCTTCGTGAGGTTGGGGATCTCGAGCTCGTTGCCGATCTTCGAGAAGTTACGTAATTTCAAATTCCGCGTGGCTCCGCTCCTTACCGTGGAAAAACGCCCAAAACGACGGCATTACGCCCCGCCCGCATAAGCGACCCCATGCGCCGTCACCGGCCGATCTGAGTCAATTGCCCGAAAGAGAGAGAGTCTTGCACGCCGTTAGCCCGCGTGAGGCTTGACCTCGGCATCCGCGCCGGCCTCTTTAAGCGTCTCGACACACTTATCAGCGTCTTCTTTCGAGATGGCCTCTTTGATCGCAGACGGTGCGCTCTCGACCACGCTCTTGGCCTCTTTCAGGGCCAGGCTCGTCATCGTGCGCACGGCCTTAATAACGTTGATCTTCTTGTCGCCGAAGCTCTTCAGGATCACGTCGAACTCCGTAACCTCTTCTTCCTCCTCCGCCTCGGTGGAGGCAGCGGCGCCTCCGGCAGCGCCCACAGCCATCATGGCCGGCGCTGCGGCAGTCACCTTGAAGCGATCCTCGAAGGCCTCCACGAGCTCGGCCACCTCGATAAGCGTGAACTCGCCAATCTTGTCGAGAACCTCTACCACCTTGGGCGAAAACTCCTTCGTCTCGGCTACTTCAGCCACGTTCCTACCTCCTGGGTAAGTATAGTGTTGGTCACGATTCAGGATGCGGCGCTTCATCGGCCAAAGCTTCGGCCGCCTCTTCGCCACCTTGCGTCTCTTCCGGGGGTCCTTCGTCCCGTTTCTTCCGCAGCTCTTCCAGCAGGCCGGCCAAACGCACAAGCGCTCCCGCCAGACAGCTCGCCAGCCTCTGGGCCGGCGCCGCCACACACCCGATGGTCTGTGCCAGAAGCGTTTCGCGGTCCGGCAAGTCAGCCAGCCGCCGCACCCCGGCGGGGTCCAGCAGGCGACCTTCGGCGTAGCCACCCCGCACCGTGAGGGCGGGCACTGTCTTGGCCGCCTCCTGGGTCGCCCTGGCGGCTGATATGGCGTCCTGCCCGTACACGATAGTCGTGGGCCCGTCCACAAGCGGCTTCAGGCCGGGCACTCCGACCTGGTCCAGCGCTATGTGGAACATGGCGTTGCGCACGACCGTCATCCGGACCCCGTCCTGCGACATGAGCGAGCGCATCTGGAAGGAGTCCCGGCCGCTCACGCCAGTGCAGTCAATCACCACGCAGCCCTTCTCGTGGAGGTCCTGGAACCTGTCGGCCAGTTCCCCGACTATGATCTCTTTCAG
Source organism: uncultured candidatus Brocadiaceae bacterium (assembly GCA_964534775.1). GTDB lineage: Bacteria > Planctomycetota > Brocadiia > SM23-32 > SM23-32 > CAZHPE01. The sequence goes on along the minus strand of CAZHPE010000015.1, from coordinate 7,911 downwards.
CCTGCGACCCATTATGGTCTCTCTCTGCTCTTGAGACTTATCGCCGGCGAGCGTCGGCCCTGCGCGGTGTCAGACGGACGCGCGGACCTTCACTCCCGGGCTCATCGTGGAGCTCAACACGACTTTGCGAAAGAACGTGCCCTTGACCGTCGCGGGCCTTAGCCGCTGCAGGTATTGCACGAGCGCCTCAGCGTTCTCAAGCAAGGCCTGTGTCGTGAAAGACAGTTTGCCCACCGGGGCGTGGATGTTGCCGCCGCTGTCGTTGCGCACTTCAATCTTGCCGGCCTTGAACTCTGCCACTCCCTCACCGATGTCCGCACGCACGGTGCCGTTCTTCGGCGATGGCATGAGCCCCCGCGGGCCCAGCACGCGCCCCAGCCGGCCCACGAGCCTCATCATCTCCGGTGCGGCCAGGGCTACGTCGAAACCCGTCCACCCACCCTGAATCCGCTCGACCAGGTCGGCCGCACCGACGTGGTCGGCCCCGGCCTTCAGCGCGGCTTCGGCCGCCTCTCCCTCCGCGAAGACGACCACCCGCTGCACCTTGCCAAGACCGTTGGGCAGGGAAAACGACCCCCTGACCTGCTGCTCGCTCTGGCGCGGGTCTATGCGAAGCTGGACGACGAGCTCGATGGTCTCGTCGAACCGGGCGGGCCTCAAGCTCTTGAGCAGCTCGATGGCCTCTTCCAGCTCATAGGCCTTCTTTCGGTCGACCTGTTCAAGGACTTCGGTGCGCCTCTTGCCTCTACTCGACATATTCTTAGTCCGCCTCTCACAACGCCTGTCGCTGGTCCCCGGCACGGGGGCCGTCACCTTCACGCGGTCTTCAGTCCTGGACCGAGATGCCGCAGCTGCGCGCGGTGCCCTCGATCATCCGGATCGCGGCCTCGAGGTCTCGCGCGTCCAGGTCCTCCATCTTCAGTTCGGCGATCTCCTTGAGCTGGCCGCGCGTGACCGATCCGGCCTCCTCGCGGCCCGCCAGCCCGCTGCCTTTGGCAACCTCAGCGGCACGTTTCACCAGATACGCGGCGGGAGGACTCTTGATCTCGAAATCGAAGGAACCATCGACGTATATCTGCAGGACAAACGGCAGCGGCACGCCCGTCTGGTTCCGCGTCTTCTCATTGAACTGGGTGATGAACTGACCGATGTTGACCCGGTGCTGGCTCAGAGCAGGGCCCAGCGGCGGGGCCGGGGTGGCCTGACCCCCGATGGCCTGAAGCTTGAGCACGGCAGCAGCCCTCTTCTTCTTTCGCTTCCCCATCTGTCCACCTAATCTGGCGATCGCTGCGCAGGGATGAGCCGGCCTTCAGGCGGGCTCGGCCTGCCAGTAATCCAGTTCCACCGAAGTGGGGCGGTTGAACACATTTATGACAACCCTCACCCGTCCGCTGGCGGGATTGATCTCCTCGACTTGGCCCTTCATGTCATGGAAGGGGCCCTCTTTCACCTCCACCATGTCCCCCTCCTTAAAGCCTATCGTCAACTCGGGGGCCTCCTCCTCCCTTTCCTGGGCCTGGCCCAGCAGCCGAGCGACCTCTTCCTGGCGCAGAGGCCACGGATGCTCTCCGCCAATGAAGTCCCCGACTCCGCTCGTCTCGCGGATCAGATACCACACGCCGTCGGGAATCTTCCCGCCATCGTCGGTCTCCACCTCGATGAGCACGTAGCCCGGATACAGCTTGCGCTCCACGTCGTGCCTCTTGCCGCCGCGAATCTCGCTCACCGTCTGGGTGGGCACCATCACGTTAGGCACCTGCTCCGCCTTCTCGTCGAGTTCGATAGCGCGGTCGAGATTGTCACGTACGTCCTCTTCGCGGTTGCTCTGAACACGAAGCACAAACCATTGTCTTATCGCTGTCATTGTCTTCCCCCTGCAGGCCGCTCCCCGGATGCCCACTACTTCGGCAGAACGTTGATGATCTGCATCGCGGTAGAGAGCAGCAGGTCGACACAAAAAAGGAAAACGCCCAGCACAAGCATGCAGACCATAACGACCGTCGTAGAGCGAACCAGCTCGTCCCTGTCCGGCCAGGAGACCTTCTGCAACTCCGTCTGCGTGTCGATCAGCAGATCGACGAACCCTCGCGTCTTGGCGTCTATGCCGCGCATGCCCGTGCCGTAGCCTGCCGTAAAGACCGCTATCACCACGGCCAGCCCGACAAACAGCACGGCCGCCCAAATGAAGCCGAAAGGCACCTGGAGCCCGAAAACCGAGAACTTGTGCTCGATCTCGGCCCACTGGAAGAACCGCACGCTCGCCAGCAGGTCCACCAGCAACAGTGCTCCCGCGGCGGTGGCTCTGGCGTAAGCGCCCTGGTTTGGCTTATAGAGGGTCATTGGCCGCTATTACTGCAGGCGCACGCCAGCCACACGGGCCGCGCCAGGGTGCCTCGAAGAAAAGGACGAAAACCCGAACATCGGCGATGGCAGGCCAGGAGGGACTTGAACCCCCAACCGCCGGTTTTGGAGACCGGTGCTCTGCCAGTTGAGCTACTGGCCTACCCGCACTTCCTTCCATTATGGCACCTGCCGTCATGGCCGCCGCTCTACCGCCAATGGGGGCCCTTACTTCTTCTTCACCACGTGGACCGTGTGCTTGCGGCACTTCTGGCAGTGCTTCCTCAGCTCCAGCTTCTTGTTGCCGTGCGAAGTTTTCTGAGTGCGGTAGTTCTGGGTTTTACACGTCCCGCACTGGAGGGCAACGTATTCGCGCATTTCGATTGGGGCCCTATTCGATGACCTTGGTTACAACGCCTGCGCCGACTGTGTTGCCGCCCTCGCGGATGGCAAAGCGCAACTGCTCCTCCATTGCGATCGGCTCGATCAGCTCAATGAGCAGCGAGACGTTGTCGCCCGGCAGAACCATATCCTGACCCTCGGGCAGGGCAACGGTGCCGGTCACGTCGGTGGTGCGGAAGTAGAACTGGGGCCTGTAGCCCGCGAAGAACGGCGAGTGACGCCCGCCTTCCTCCGTGGTCAGGACGTAGACCTCGGCATGGAACTTCGTGTGCGGTGTGATGGAACCCGGTGCGGCCAAGACTTGGCCGCGAGTGAGCTCATCCTTCTCCACCCCGCGCAGCAGCACCCCGACGTTGTCGCCCGCCTGACCTGTGCCAAGCGTCTTGCGGAACATCTCAACACCTGTCACAACTGTCTTCCTGACCTCCGGGGTCAGGCCGACCAACTCAATCTCGTCGCCAACGTTCACCACCCCGCGCTCCACACGACCAGTTCCGACCGTGCCGCGCCCTTTGATGCTGAAAACGTCCTCCACCGGCATCAGGAACGGGCGATCGACGTCGCGCACGGGCTCGGGGATGTAGGTGTCGACTGCCTCCAACAGCTCGACGATGCAGCGCGTGGCCTCCTCGTCGTCCGGGTTCTCCATCGCGCCCAGCGCCGAACCCCTCACTACGGGCACGTCCTGGCCGGGGAACTCGTGCTTGTCAAGCAGCTCGCGCACTTCCATCTCGACCAGCTCCAGCAACTCATCGTCGTCCACCTGATCGGTCTTGTTCAGGAACACGACTATTGCGGGCACGTTCACTTGGCGGGCCAGCAGTACGTGCTCGTGCGTCTGGGGCATGGGACCGTCAGCGGCGCTCACCACCAGGATGGCGCCGTCCATCTGAGCCGCACCCGTGATCATGTTCTTGATATAGTCACGGTGCCCAGGACAGTCGACGTGAGCGTAATGTCTGCTCTCGGTCTCATACTCGACGTGCTGCGTGGCGATCGTGATGCCGCGCTCCCGCTCCTCCGGGGCATTGTCGATGCTGTCGAAGGGACGGGCCTCGGCCATGCCCTTCTTGCTCAACCAGAGGGTTAATGCAGACGTAAGCGTCGTCTTGCCGTGGTCGATGTGTCCGACCGTCCCCACGTTCAGGTGCGGCTTGGTCCGCTTGAATTCCTCCTTCGCCATCGTCTCGCTATGCCTCCAAAACGCCTGAAAACCCGAGTTAGAAGAGCCGCTGTCGACGAACACACCCTAACGAACTAAAAACGCTCACACGCCCACAACGCACCGGCCCCGCCTTATGAGGACTCGCCGCGCCGCCGCACGCTATAGTTACGGTGCAAAAAATGCGGATGGTGCTGCTGATGGGACTCGAACCCATGACCTCGTCCTTACCAAGGACGCGCTCTGCCGGCTGAGCTACAGCAGCATCTTGCCGGCGCGACAATCCGACGCCTCCCTCGGGCGGCAATTGTTCCAGGCCACCGAAGCAGGCCCCCGTCCACCCGCATTGAAGAACCCGGACACACACAACCACCCTGCCGACCACCCTTTGCAACGACCGGCACCCTCAGCCAGACGCCGTAATATACGCCTACAAGGCTAACCTGCAGCACTTGTCCAGCCTTGCTTCTGCCGTAGGATAGCGCAAGCACGCAAACTTGTCAAGCGACTTCTGCGCCCCGACAAGCTACCACAACCCGGCCGCTTCAATCCTGGAGCGGGCGATGGGACTCGAACCCACAACAGCTGGCTTGGAAGGCCAGCGCTCTACCAATTGAGCTACGCCCGCATGGCTTGCTGGTGGGCAGGGGAGGACTTAAACCTCCGTAGGCGCTAGGCCGGCAGATTTACAGTCTGCTCCCTTTGATCACTCGGGCACCTGCCCACGCTTTCACCGCATCTTCCGGACAGCCCGATAGACCACCGCCCGAATAACCGCTGGTTCCGTCTGGTGCTAGTGAAGGGATTCGAACCCCCAACCTGCGGTTTACAAAACCGCTGCTCTGCCGTTGAGCTACACTAGCGCGCTCTTCGCAAGTCCTTAGTTATACGAATGTTACAACTGCCGCGCGCCTCCTCGCCTTCGCCGTGCGACACGGACATCTGTCTGACAATGTAGTAGAGAGCGCGTGCAAAGTCAAGGCGCAGGCGATTCGTGCACGGCCCAGCCGAGGCAGACACTGCTACCACCCCCCTCTCTCTCTTCCGCCCAAGCCCGCGACATGCGCGTCAACTGTCCGCCCGCCCGCGGCCTGCTACTCCCAGAGCGGGCCGGCCCAGCTGAAACTGAGCACCTCACAGCCGGGGGCCTCTACCTCCAATCGGCAGAAGTACACCGTCTCGAGCTCCATGTCCCACCTCAGCTTCCACTCATCCCAGTCCCCGACCTTGGGCAGGACGGCCACGGCGGTGGACTTCGCCGGAATGTCCACCGCTCCCTTGGCAAGGACGTCGCCGCCGCGATCCTCCGGGCTTCGGAGGGTGACATTCACGCCCCTGGCATCCTCCTCGCCCAGGTTCATCATGAAGGCCCGAAGAGTCACGGGCCTCACGACGTTACGCCTGTTGTCGAGGCAACGCGCCGGGTGCACCCAGAGCGAAGAGCTGACAATCGCGGGCTTCTCGTAGCGCCTTGTGAAGACCTGGGCCAGCTCGGTCAACTCGGGGCGCAGCCCGGTGCCGTCGGTCGGAATCTCGTCCCACCGGCCGCATATTTCCTCGATCTCCTCCAGCGTTATGGGCTGGTCCTTCATGTTGCCCTCCACCGCAAAAAGGGCGAGGCCGTGCGCGTCGGGAGCTACGAGCTTAGTGAAGCGGATTTGTTCTTCCATCTCATCTTTGGTCATCGCCCACGGGATGTTGTCACGCGCGCACTTGCCGGCGCCGAGCCCGACTATGCTCTTGTGCCCGAGCCCGCTCAGTTCCGCCGCCTTGATCTGCGCCCCGATCAACCAGATGTTCACGGGGCTCACGTACGTCTCCAGCATGACAAGCTCCACCACCTCGCCATAAGCCTCCGCCAGCTTCGGCCCAACCGGCCCCCTCATCTGCCACACGACTAAGGCGAGCTCGGGCCGCGCCTTCTTTATCGCCCTCAATGTCTCGGCCGTCCTGATGTCGATCTGCCCGCCGTAGTCGAAACCGAACTCGTCAATTGTAACGACCGGATGCGGGTTGCCGCCGAAGTCGCGCCTGGCAAACGCCTCCGCAGCCTGCTCGACCGGCGCCCTCAGCATCTCGTTTCCGGCGCTGCCGGCAGCGACTATGCCCCTCTCCTTCAGGGACTGCCAGTCGTCGCTCGACACCAGCGTGGACGAACCCATGCACACATCGATGCCGAAGAAGTGTATCACCCTGTCCAGACCCAGAACCTTCTTGCGCTCCGTCATTGTCGCTGTCTCCTTAGCGTTATTGAGCCCCGGTAAACTATCGCCCTTGCGGTCCTGAATGCAAGGGCAGGGGCACGCCAGCCTGCTTCGCCGTTGCCCGGACTTCGGGCACGCCATGGCGTGCCCCTACGGTTCCATATCGTAATCGGAACATCGACCAAGGAAGATGGGCCCGGTGCTCAGCCTATGGCATCGTTGCATGCAGTCGGGCCCCCCGCACCAAGGGTCTGGCCACTTATATCAAGCGGCATGGAACACTAGCCAGAGAGCTCAGAAGCCCGGCTTGCACTGCCCAGGGGCATCCGTCACTGGTCGCTCACCACGCTCAGGAAGAAGCTGATCAAGATCGGGGCGAAGGTCGTCCGACACTCGCGGTACGTGATCTTCCGGCTTGCCGAGGTGGCCGTCCCTAGGAAACTGTTCGCCGCGATTCTCGGGAGGATTCAACAGCTTGCGCCGGCCCCGACCTGACCGACTAAGCTCTCTGTACCCAGTTGAGTGCCCAGCGGCAGCCATTGATACGAAGGGTCTGCCCCAACGTTGAGAAGGGCACTGAAAAGTCTCGGATTTGAGCGATTCTGTTGTCTCAGGCGAAGTCCAGATCCCGGACTCAGGGTGAGAAAGCTTTGACAAGGCGCTGTCGCAGGTGTACGCTCACACCCCGGCGGGGCGAATCCCGCCGAGAGGGACTCATCCGGGACATCTCGGTAAAGAAGGGGGAGGTCACTGTGAATGCCTGTCGTTAGACCGGGAGGGAGCGGCCAGGCACCGACCCATGGCGCAAAAGCCCTTACCCGGCCGTGAGCTGGCGTCGGAAGCGGTTGCCAGGTTGCCCGAGGGCCACAACGGAATCGCCGGCCGGTATCCCGGCGACAAGGGCATCGAAAGGGATCCGAACGTCATCTTCGTCGAGAATTTTGACTCCAAATCTCTTGAGGTGATCTTCAAGCGATGGGAGGACGTCAAGGACAAGCGGATCATGTCGCTTTCGCCGGACGTGCCCGACGACCACGCCAAGGGGCGATCACTCCTGTTGACATATTGTGGGAGGTAAGGGCACAGGAGGCCTCCTCTACAGGCGACTGCTACCGGGCCACGAGCGCGTCTTTGCACGTTTCTACGTGAAGTTCGACCCCGTCTGCAGCCCCATTCACCACTTTGGCACGCACCTGGCGGATACAATCCACCAACCCGATGGCCGCAGGGAGGCGCAGGATCAAGGCCGCATGGGGACAAACGCTTCACCACGGGCGCTGAGCCCTTCGGCGAGAAGAAGTGGCAGTGGGACTTCTACACCTACTGGCAGGGCATGCATGTGCATGGCGACGGCAGGCACTGGGGCACGCCTTTCCTGGTAGGGGCGCAGCAGCCGAAGGTCGAACGGGGGAAATGGATTTGCGTGGAGATGATGGTCAAAGTAAATGACCCGTCAGCGAATCCAACGGCGAGCAGGCGTTCTGGATTGACGGCAAGCGGTGGCGCTTTGACGGGCAGGTGGTGAGCCATATAGGCGAGGGCTTCCCGAAAGGCAAATGGAGGGGCGGATGGTGGGGGCCCGATGCCAAGGCCGACGGATCGTTCGAGGGATTCCGGTGGCGCAGTGTGAAGGAATTGGCCGTCAACTACGTCTGGGTCTACCTCTACATAGCCAAGGCGCCGCACGGCCACGTCAGCAAGGTCCGGTTCGACAACATCGTGATCGCCAAACAGTACATCGGCCCCATCAAGCCCCGGCACAAGGAAAGGGAACGATAGAAGAAGTCATCTTCGCTTCCCTGG
>CAZHPE010000014.1:0-26980 GCA_964534775.1 uncultured candidatus Brocadiaceae bacterium | reverse complement strand
ACCTTAGCAGGCCTTTGGTTCAAGTCGTCAAGGGCGCCGCAGCCGCCAGACCCGCCAGGACGCCCGGCGTTCCTGAATGTGCCCCGCTACGTCCGAGGGTATGTGCGGCTTCATTGTGTTGTGAGCGTGCAACAGAGATCTGGGCACATGCTCGCGCGAGAGGAGTTGGATTTGGTCGACGTAAGGGAATTGGTAAAGGCGGGAGTGCACTTCGGTCACCGCACGAGCCGGTGGAATCCGAGGATGGCTCCCTACATACTTAAGAAGCGGAACCTCATCCACATCATCGACCTGCGGGAGACCCTCCGGGGCCTGGTGACTGCCAGGCACCTGGTAAGGGCTGTCGCGGCGCGGGGCAAGTGCACGCTGTTCGTCGGCACCAAGAGACAGGCGCGGGACATCGTACAGTCCGAGGCCCAGCGTTGCGGCATGCCCTACGTCTGCGAGCGATGGCCCGGCGGCCTGCTGACGAACTACGGCACCATCCGCAAGCGTCTGGACCGGCTCCTCGAACTCGAAGAGTTGGACAGGACGGGCGAGATCAACCTCTACAGCAAGAAGATGGTCTCGTCGCTGCGGCGCGAGATGCGCAAGATCAACCGTAACCTCGGCGGTGTGCGTCAAATGAACGAGCTGCCGGGCGCCATCGCCATCATCGATCCCAAGCGCGAGCATCTGGCCGTCAAAGAGGGCGTCAAGCTGCGCATCCCGACCATCGGATGGACGGACACGGATGGCGATCCGAATGCCCTGGACGTTTGCGTTCCGGCCAACGACGACGCGCTGGGCGCGATCCGGTTGTTCATGCGGGTCATGTCAGACGCGGCCCTGGAGGCGCGGGAGGTCGCCGAGGGCGCTTCCACCAAGGTCAGGGCTGAGCCCGCCAAGAGTACCGGCGAGCAGCCAGCCGCCCCGGAGGCCCCCGACAGCGCCGTAGTGACTTCCGCCCCCGAGGGGGGGCCGCAAGCGTAGGGCGGTACGGAGCAGCGGGCCGGTTCTCTCTATCATTTCGGCCGCACAGCTCACGCTCGTGCGGACCTGAACGGACTGAAATACGGAGCCTGAACAATGGCCGTAAGTGCGCAACAGGTGAAGGAACTGCGGGCGAAGACAGGCGCCCCCATGATGGATTGCAAGCGGGCCCTCGACGAGGCCGGCGGCGAGATGGAGAAGGCGTTGGTCTTGCTTCGCGAGAGGGGAATCGCCCGGGCCGGCAAGAAGCAGGAACGCAGTGCGATGGAGGGCGTAATCGGTTCCTACATCCACTCAAACAGCAAGCTCGGCGTGCTGGTGGAGGTGGCGTGCGAGACGGACTTTGTGGCCCGTACCGATGGGTTCACGACTCTGGTGAAGGAACTTGCCATGCAGATCGCCGCAGCCAAGCCGCGCGTGGTCAGGCGCGAGGAACTGCCGGAGGAACTCGTCGCCCGGGAGAAGGCCATCCTCGCCGCACAGGCTCAGGCCGAAGGCAAGCCGCAGCAGATCGTGGACAAGATCGTTTCGGGTCGTCTCGAGAGGTTCTTCTCCGAGGTCTGCCTGCTTGATCAAACCTACATGCGCGACTCGGATAAGAAGGTGCACGAGTTGATCGATGAAACCATCGCGAAGCTGGGCGAGAAGATCGAGGTCCGGCGCTTCGCGTTCATGCAGGTCGGGGGCGGGCAGGATGAGTGAAGCGCCCGCTCGGCCCGCAAAGCCCGGCGTGCACGGGCAGCCTCGGGGCCTATGGACCTGCAGCAGGTCATTCTTGCATCGGGGGAGGCCACAATGGGGTCGCAGGGAGGCTGCAAACGGGCGCTGCTGAAACTCAGCGGCAACGCCCTGGCCGGTGAAGGCGGCAGGGGCATCGACGAGGCTGGCGTCGGGTTCATCGCTCGTGAGATCGCTGCCGGCCACGCCGTCTGTCCGCAGTTGGCCGTCGTCGTCGGTGGCGGCAACATCCTCCGCGGGGCCGTCTTCAGGCCGCACGGACCGGCGCGCATCCGCGCCGACCATGCTGGCATGATCGCCACGATGGTCAACGCGCTGGTGCTGCAGGATGCCCTTGGGGCGGTCGCCGTGCCCTCGGCGGTCTACGGGGCGCATGCGATCGGAGAGGTCGTCAGGCCCTTCGGCGAGGAAGTCTGCCGCGCGGAGCTTGAAGCGCGGCGCGTGCTCTTGCTCGCGGGCGGCACCGGCAATCCCCTGTTCACCACCGACACCGCCGCCGCGCTCAGGGCCGTCCAGTTGGGCGCCGAGGTCGTGCTCAAGGCCACCCGCGTCGACGGGGCATATAGCGCGGACCCGGAGGTAGACCCGGCGGCCGTGCTTTACGAGCGCCTGAGCTACGAAGAAGTCATGGCGCGCAATCTGGGCGTGATGGACATGTGCGCCGTGAGCCTGTGCAGGGAGCACGCCATCCCCGTGCGGGTGTTCAACTACAAGGTCAATGGCAACATCCGCCGCGCCCTTCAGGGCGAACCGATAGGAACGCTTGTGGGAAGTTAGGCAATGGCCGAAGAGCCCTCCGACGACATCCTGCTGGACGCTGAAGACCGTATGGAAAAGACCGCCGGGGTCTTCTCGGACGCCCTCAAGGGCGTCCGAGCCGGCGCCGCCGGCCCGGGGCTGGTCGAGTCCATCCGGGTGACCTACTACGGCTCCCAGACCCCCCTGAAACAACTGGCGCAGATCAGCGTGCCCGACCCGCAGCTCATCGTCATCAAGCCATATGACCTCTCGGTCATCGAGGAAGTGGTCCGGGCGGTGCAGACCAGCGACATCGGCATCAACCCGCAGTCGGACGGCAAGGTCGTCCGGCTGGTCGTGCCTGGGCTGAGCGAGGAGCGGCGCAAGCAGCTCTCCGCGCGCGTCAAGGACCTGGCCGAGGACGCCCGGGTCGCCATCCGCAACGTTCGCCGTGAAGCCAACAAGGCCCTGGACAAGCTCAAGAAGGACTCCGCCATCGGCGAGGACGATTGCGCCTCCTGCAAGGACGAGGTTCAGAACCTCACGGGCCAGTACGAGGGCAACATCGGCGAGCTTCTTGAGAAGAAGACCGCCAGCATCATGAAGGTCTGACCCCCGTAAGGGCTTCCCGCTCGATTGCGCTCGCCGGCTCCCCGTCCGGCTGGGTTTCTTGCCGTCCCGCGCCCCTTCCCGTATACTGCGCTGGCGTTCGATGAACACGAGGCCGCTCATGCGAGAGATGCTGCCGGCGCGGCTACCCTGTGCCACGCGCGTCTAACGCCTTTGGTTTCTCCGGCTTTCCACTCGGAATGCATGCTGCGGGAGGTGAGATGAGCGATTTCTCAGTTCAGGAGACGCTGCAGCGGCGCATGAGGGAGGCGCTGGCGAGGCGCGAGGCCTGGCCGACCGATCCCGAAGCGATCGGGGCGCGCCAGCGCGATACTCGAACGGCCCTGCTCGAATGCCTTGGCGCGCGGCCGGCCGATGTCCTCGATCCGGAGGCCCGCACCGTGGCCGAACTGCCCCTAGCCTGCACCGGCGCGGTGCAGGAACGCCTTGTCTATCGCACCGAAGAGGACGTGCGCGTGCCGGCGCACCTTTACCGGCCCTCGCCCCCCCCCTCCGGAAAGCTCCCCGGCGTCCTGCTCCTCCAGGGCTGGGACCTCGACAAGCACACGTTCCCCGAGTTCAAGACCCGCCTGGCCGCCGCCGGCTACGTGGTGCTCTTTCCCGACAACCGTTTCAGCGGCGAACGCCGGCGCCTCCTGAACGGAGACCAAGAGCAGATGAACCTCGTGCCGGTCGCGGGCCTGTTCGGCTTCACCTTCATGGGCATGAACACCTGGGACAACCAGCGCGCCCTTGACGTGCTGGCCGCCCGCCCCGAGGTGGACGCCGACCGGCTGGCCGTGGTCGGCCTGTGCTGGGGGGGCATGCAGTCGTGGACGCTCGCGGCCCTGGACGGGCGCGTGAAGGCCGCCTGTCCGGTCTGTGCCGTGTCGACCTACGAGGCACTGGTCGAGGAATACATCACGTGGACACCAGGCCATGGCTGCCTCGGCACCTACATCCCGGACTGGGCACGCCACGGCGACACGCAGGACATCATTGCCTGCATCGCCCCCCGGCCGCTCCTGATCCAGAACAATGTGAATGATACCTGGTTCCCAATCAGCGGCTACGACCGCGTCGTGCGGGAGGTGGGGGACGTCTACCGGGCGCTCGGCGCGGCGGAGAGCTTCGCCCACGAGGCGCGCGTCGCCGTGCACGACATCACGCCCGAGTTCGGGGCGAACGTGATCGCCTGGCTCGACCGCCACCTATAGCAGCGAAAACGGCAAGTTAGGATTGACAATGACACTTCCGACGATCCTCACAGTGTCGCGCCTCGTCATTGTGCCCGTGATGGTGGCCGCGTTCCTCATCGGCACATGGTGGGGGGCGCTCATCGCCCTCGTGACGTTCATCGGCGGGACGGTGACCGATTATCTGGACGGGCGCATCGCACGCAGCCGCGGCATCGTCTCCCCACTGGGTGGCCTGCTCGACCCGATGGCCGACGCGTTCCTGAACCTGGGGCTTTTCGCCAGCTTCGTCGCTACGGACTGGATGCCGCTGGTGCTGTTCGCCATGGTGGCCCTCCGGGAACTTTTCATGCACACCTTCCTGCGGCCATACATGCTGTCGAAGAACGTGGTCCTGAAGGCCAAGATGCTGGGCAAACTGAAGACAGGCCTTCAGGCGGGTGTGGGGATCGGGATGATCGTGGTTGTGTGCGCGCTTGAAGTCCTCCCGCGACTGCTCGGCCCATACAAGGACGAGTTGAGGTGGGTTGCGCATGGTTTCCTGCTGTGCGTGGCGTTGCTCTCGGTCGGCTCGCTCTACCCTTACTTGGCCCATATGGTGAGCGCGCGCGAGCAGGGCCCTTCGGCCGACGCCGTCCGCGAGCGGGCCGGGATGGTGGACGCGTTCATAGCCGGGCGGCTGGCGTTCGGGCCGATCTTCGCCGTCCTGTTCCTCGTCCGCGAGCGGGCCGCGGTGGTCGCCCTGGCGCTGGCGGTCGCGTTTGAGATAAGCAATGCGTGCTCCGGCGGCGTGCTCCGCACCCTCGAGGCGGGCGACGCCGCGCGCCGGCTCCTGGTGCGGCTGGGGCGATCGGCCGGACGCCTCGGCATTCTACTGGTCTTCGCGACCGACGCCAGTGTGCGGGTGCGGGGCAACATCTGGCCCGTGCTGCTGGCGACGGTACTCATGTGCTGCTACGTGCTGGAAGGCTACATGCACCAGCTCGCCGCGGGCGGGGCCGCGGGCGCTGTGCCGCGCCTGAGCGCGCGGGTGGCATCGCTCGCGCAGGGCGCCGGCATCATCGCGTTCCTCGCCGTGCGGGCCGGGCTGCTGCCGTGGCCGGGGCTGGCGGCCGCCTTCTACGGTGCCGTGCTGACCATGTGCGCGCTCAGCATCGCCTCGGCCGTCGAGTACGCGGTTGCCAGCCGCCGCGCGATCGCCGCGCTCCTGCACCCCGCCGACCCCCAATAGCCCGCCCGAGAGCGTAAAGCGGTTTTGGGTGACTTCCCGACCCGCTTGCCTAACGTGCTTTCAATCCGATCTACCACCTGGGCTGCCCGTTCTCCTGTTGTATACCCCTGCCCCGCAGGGACAACTGCATGGCCCCGTTGCCGTTCGAGTACAGCTTGACAACCAGCACGTTGAACCCTGCGTGGAACATGAGACGACCCGACGTGGAAACCACCTCGGAATCATGGAACACTGTGATGGCATGCCCTGCATGGCCCGGCTTTGTCCCTAATATGACTGGCGTCTGGCTTGGAACGTAGAAGTGAAGGAGATAATAAGTCGTGTGCCCCGGCGGATTGCCCGTAAACCAGCCACCGGGTTTTTCCCGCTTTTCGGCTCTCACGCTCCGAAGTACCTTACCCCCGATGCCTTCGCGTTTCGGGCTGGCAAGAAAGGCAAGGCTTGCTCCTCATCATGATCTCTGGGAAGCGGTCCGAGGGCGAGCCCCGACGTGGGGTACCCGTGGACCGGCTTCCACCTCATTCCAGGCGGGACGTTCTCGACTCCGGCGGCTTCGTCACCAGGCGGCTCCAGCGCGGCGCCCCTTGCTTCCATATCTTCAACGCTCTGATTGAGTTCCTTGAACTGCCAGCGCATGGTCTTCACTCGCGCCTCCAGAAGCGCCACGCGTTTCGCAAGGCCATCGAACTCATCCTTCGTCACTTGGGCTGCTGCCCCAAGTGACAGAATTCCCGCGGCCATCAGCGCGAGCAGAAGCATCATCTTCCTCGTCCCATAGCTCTTCCTCCCTCTTACAAAGATCCTGATGTCCGACCGGCGTTCTACCTCAAGAGCCTGTGCTTTTCAAGCAAATATTGGGCGTCTGAGGGCCGCTGAGGGCCGTCAGATGGGCGTAGCGTTGCGGGGCACGGCGCGGGCGAGTATAATCCGCTCCTTGTGTGTTGCGGGGCGAGGCCCTGCTGGCTCAAGGCAAGTTCTCACGTCCTTGCCCGTTGGGAGGTCGAACAGTGTCCGAGCCCCTTGTGGTCGCTGCGGCGGTATCGTCCGGCCTGTTTGCCGGCGTGCACCCGCTCGTGCTGGTCGCGCCGGTAGGCGCGGTGGTTGGGCTGGTGTTCGCGCTGGTGTTCTTCAGGGAGGTGAAGGCCGTCGACGAGGGCACGGAGGCGATGCGCCGGATAGCCGGCCACGTGCGCGAGGGGGCGAACGCCTACCTTGCGCGGCAATACCGGGTCGTGGCGATCGTGTTCGGCGTGGTGTTCGCCATCTTCGTCGTGCTGGCGTGGCGCGAGCTGATGCGTCCGCTGGGGCCGATCATGTTCGTGTCGGGCGGCTTCTTCAGCGGCCTGTGCGGCTGGATCGGGATGCGGGCGGCGACGCTGGCCTCGGCACGCACGGCGAACATGGCGCGCAAGAGCCTCGACGAAGGCCTCCAGGTGGCGTTCCGCAGCGGCGCCGTGATGGGGCTGACGGTGGTGGGATTCGGGCTGCTGAGTATCGCCGGCTGGTACTTTGTCCTGACGCTGCTTTACCGGCACCAGATTTTCGGCCTCGGCAAGGGCCTCGAAGACGCGGAAATCCTCCGGCACATCACCGAGACCATGCTGACCTTCGGCATAGGGGCGTCGATGATGGCGCTGTTTGCGCGCGTCGGGGGCGGCATCTATACCAAGGCCGCCGACGTCGGCGCGGACCTTGTGGGCAAGCTCGAGGCGGGCATCCCGGAAGACGATCCGCGCAACCCGGCGACGATTGCCGACAACGTGGGCGACAACGTGGGCGACGTGGCGGGAATGGGAGCCGACCTTTACGAGTCATACGTGGGATCGATCCTCGCCACCGCGGCCCTCGGCGCGGCCATGGCGGTCGCGGGGCAGGCCGGTGGCGGGCTTTACGTAGTTGCGCCGATGGCGGTGGCGGGACTCGGCATTATCCTGAGCGTGGTGGGCGTGTTCCTGGTGCGCTGCAAGGAGGACGCGTCGCAGAAGAACCTGCTCCGGGCGCTGCTGCTGGGCACTCTGGGCGCCACGGTGCTGGTCGCCGTTGCGGCCGGCGTGCTGGTGTGGCGCACGGGTCTGCCGTGGGGGATCTTCGGCTCGATAATCACGGGTCTAACCGCGGGCTTCCTCATCGGCCAGGCAACGGAATGGTTCACGGCCGACGAATACCGCTGGGCGCGCGGCGTGGCCGAGCTGACGCCGATGGGCGCGGCGCCGACCGTGATCGAGGGGATCGCCGTCGGCATGCTCTCCAGCGCCATACCCGTCGTGACGGTCGTGGCGGCCGTGCTGGTGTCGTACGGCGTGGCGGGGGGATTCAGCGACATGAACATGGGCCTCTACGGGGTGGCGTTCGCCGCCGTCGGGATGCTCTCGACGCTCGGGATCACGCTGGCGACCGATGCCTACGGCCCGGTTGCCGACAACGCGGGCGGCAACGCCGAGATGAGCAAGCTACCCCCGGAGGTCCGGGAGCGCACCGACGCCCTGGACGCCCTGGGCAACACGACGGCCGCCACCGGCAAGGGCTTCGCCATCGGCTCGGCGGCGCTGACCGCGCTGGCCCTGCTGGCCACCTACGTGGTGCTGCTGGGCACCTACAACCCGGCCGTAACGGGCATTGAAGACGCCATTGATGAGTACGCGCTGCACATCCTCAATCCCATGCTGCTCGGCGGACTCTTCATCGGCGCGATGATGGCCTTCGTGTTCTGCGGCCTGACCATGCGCGCGGTGGGGCGCTCGGCGGGAAACATGGTCGCCGAGACGCGCCGCCAGTTCGATAAGCTCCGCCTGACCCTCGTGGCCGGCGGGATGAGCGAAGAGAATGTGGGCGATCCCGACAACTGGCCGGAAAGCGTCGTGGCGGCGGACGGGGAGCGTATCCCGAACTACGCCGACTGCGTGGAGATCGCCACGGCCGGCGCGCAAAAGGAGATGATTGTGCCATCGCTCCTGGCGCTGCTGGTGCCGGTGGCGGTGGGACTGGTGCTGGGCGTGGCGGGGGTGCTGGGGCTGCTGGCCGGCTCGCTGGTTGCGGGGTTTAGCCTCGCCTGCCTCCTGAACAACGGCGGCGGCACCTGGGACAATGCCAAGAAGTGGATAGAGAAGGGCAACCTGGGCGGGAAGGGGTCCGAGGCGCACATGGCCAAGGTGGTGGGCGATACCGTCGGCGACCCCTTCAAGGACACGTCCGGGCCGAGCCTGAACATCCTGATCAAGCTGATGGCGATGGTCTCGGTGGCTTTTGCCGCCCTGGTGGTGAAGCTCTCGCCCGTGATCCAAGACCTTATCGGCCTGGGGGGGAACTGACGCTTGCCGCTGGGGCCCGAAACATTAGCGAAGGCGTGTGCCGGTCTGGTCGACAAGACGCTGGGCGAGGACATTCGGGTGCTGCACGTGGAGTTGCTGACGACGCTGGCGGACTACTTCGTGATCGCCAGCGCGCGCAACGTCCGGCAGCTAAAGGCCGTGGTCCGTGAGGTTGAGACCGGCGTCAAGGCGCTCGGGGGCAGATGCATCGGCATGGAGGGAACGCCGGAGAGCGGGTGGATGCTTGTGGACCTCGGGGACGTCGTCGTCCACCTGTTCGATGTGCCCACGCGGAGCCTGTTCGACCTGGAACTCCTCTGGGGCGACGCCGCGGTGCTGGAGTGGCAGGAGGCGGAAGGAACACAGGAATAGGCGGTTCTGCGCTCGGGATGCGTTTTCTCGCGCGGACTCTCGAACCAGCCTACTCATTTGGCCGAAGTGTTACTCCCCTTCTTGTCCTTTTCTGCTGGGATCCACTTCGCCCTCTTTCCTCCTTTGTGCTTCGAGGGCCCCGGCGCGCTGTTGTGTAAGGTCCTCAAGCTGGGCCACAACCTGCTCCTCGGTGCGGTAGGGATAGTAGTTCGGGTTCTTGTAACGGCGGTTGCCGCCCAGCCTTGTCCCGTCAGCATCGAATGCATTGGACCAGACCATCTCGCCGCTCAAAGCATCCCAGTTCGTAATCTCGGGCCCCCCCCCTCAGGGGGAGGCGGGACCTCGTACCGCCTCCATCAGTGTGAGCACCAGTACAACAAAAGCAATCTTCCTCACCATGGGAGTGCTCGCTTTCTCTTAGCTACGCGCGCGTTACGGTTTGTCCCTCTTGCCGTATCGAGGTGGATACAGCTTCTCAGTTTCGGGATTCGCCAGTGTGTCGCCCCACTTGAGATGGGCCGTGACGCGGTCAGCGTCAGCTTGCGATACACCGTCGTCCGTCATGGCAAGATATGCGTCGTCAGCGGCCCATCATCAGCACGGCACGCCTACTCAAACCCCAGGTGCTCGCGGATGGTTGCCGTTCCTTTGAGACCGGGCTTCAGGTCCAGGGCCTTCTTGAATATCTTCCTAGCCCTCTCGTCCTGCCCCTCCCGGACGTACACCTCGGCGATCTTCTTGAGGATGAACGCCTTCTCGCTGCGGTCGACGTCGAACTCCAGGATGCGCTTATAGTAGGCGATCTCTTCGCTCGCGCTGCGGGCCTCGCGGGGGAGCTTGCGGCTGTAGAGCCTCTTCAGGCGCGCCTTCACCGTGTCGAAGAAGTAACGGTGCCGGGGCGGCTCCTTCTCGCGGGCATAAAGCTCTTCGTAGAACTCGGCCGCCTGGCGGTTGCGCCCGATCCGCTCCATCTGCTCCGCAAGCAGGAAGAGGCAGTCCAGGTAGTTGCGCACCTCCAGATGAGCCTGAAGGGAGAACCCGTTGTGGCTGGCCAGATCGTCGTAGGTCTTGAGGGCCCCATTGCTATCGCCCCGCAGCAGGTCCTCGAGGATGCCCTTCGCGCGGACCGTCATGGCGCTCCCTCGGCCGGGCTCCACCCTCTTGCCGAAGGACGGACTGGTCTGGAGCAGCACGTCATAGCGCGCCCGCTCGCGCTCGTTGCTGAGCACCCGGTAGGCCGCAATCACTTCCTTGAGGCGTTTAGCGGCGGCCTTAGCGCGGCCCGGGTTGGTGTCGGGATGATACTTTTTGGCCAAGCGGCGAAAGGCCTGCTTGATGTCGGACGGGGAGGCCGTTCGCCGGACCTTGAGCACTTCGTAGTAGTTTTGGTGGGCGTCGTTCATCGCGATGAATCAGGGAGACGGTGGGGGGGCAGATCAAGCGCCAAGCTGCCCTGCGCCGGCCCCAACGGGCTCCCTTTTGCACCCTTCAAGTGTTTGGGGATGCTGAATGGCCCTCGCCACCATGGTACGCTCTTGAGCCTCAGGCAGCCTTTCGCCAGCCCTATACTCTGCCAGACCCGCACATGTTATGTCACCACCGCCCGGCATATTGTTCAAACGGGGCCGCACTTCCCCCCGACAAGACCGCCACACCTCGACAGACGGGCGACCGGGGCGCACAGGCGAACTCTCACCCTTACGTCCAAGCTCTGCCCCGGGTCGGCATGCCGGCTGCACTTCGATCCGATACCTCTCTCCTCCCCCAAGGAAAGCCTCAACCGAGGAACTGACTCGGTAAAACCCGAAACTATAGACATCCAGCGGGTAATTCTGAAACCGCCGGACGACCTCTAATCATAGCAGAACGGGTTCGCTTCGTCAATATGGAAAACCGTTCGGGAAGCCGCCTCCCCCGGCCTGGGAAGGTCGTAAGTGATGGGGTGCCAATGCATTACGACCGGTCAAGCTTTCCTCTTCTTTGCCCTTCGACCTAGCGGGGTCCGGCAGGGCGGGTTCGCTGCCGTCATTGCCCGTCCCAGGGGACCCGTCCTAGGCCGCGAGCAGGCCTTGACAGAGGTCCCTAGCTCCCATAAACTGCGTAGGGGACGCCCCTCTCACCTTAATGTGGAGTCGCTTGCGCCCTATGCCGGTGGAAGCCCAGTGTCCGAATGCCCAGTGTGGCATGGTTCTGTCCCTGCAGGACGAGTTGGCGGGGAAGCAGGTGCGTTGTCCCCAGTGCGGCGCCACGATCGAGGTGCTGCTTGCGGGTGGGCAGGCTGCTGCAAAGACGCCTGCATCGGAACCGGAAGGCACGGCGGAAGGAGGTGCGGGGCAGACCATGCCGCCGGGCCACCATCCCGCCAGGCAGGTCTGCAGCAAGTGCGGAGCCGTGCTGGGAGTGCGGGCCGTCTTCTGCCCCAAGTGCGGTGCCGACGTACGCACCGGCATCGCGGTGGGTGCGAAGGCGGGGGGGGCGAAGAAGAGAAACGTGGTGCCCCTGGTGATTGCCGGGATCGGCGTCATTGTGCTTGCTTTGGTCGGCGGCGGCGTGTACCTGGTCATCAAGAAGTGGGACGCCACCACGGGCGCCAAGGAAGGCGCGGCCGGCGCTCAGAAGGCGGAGGCGCCCGTCGACCGCGGGCCCAAGATGCCGGCGAGATCCAACCGGAGCAGGCGCCCGAGGGCCGGCGGCGAACGCACGTCGAGGGGGCGTTCGAGGTCTTCGAAGAAGGCGTATAGCGCTCCTAAGCATGTTCCCGGCGAGGAAGAGAAGAAGCTCGCGGCGACCATCGCAGACTACCGCGAACGTCTGAAGGATACGGCGGCGGCCCGCGAGACGGCAAGCGGGCCGGACGAGATGGCGGCGCGGTGGACCGACATGTATGAGTTCTGCCGGGACAATGGTCTTCGGGCTGAGGCGGAGCAGTGCTGGCATCGCGCCGCGCTCCTCGAGCCGCGCGACCTGGACGTCAATGAGCGGCTGGGACGTACTGAGACCTGGCGTGGCTTCGCGGTCACGGCCGAGCAGGCGCAGTTCCTTCAGGGCTTCCGGACACAGGTCAGGGTTGTCAACAACGAGCCGATGCTGCCCGAGATCAGGTTGCAGCTTCCAGGGGGGCGCACCAAGACGCTCTCGGCGGGGCGGTCGGTGACTTTCACCGTGCAACCCGGTGAGGTTGCGATACCCTTCCAGGAGGGCGCGGTGTCGGGAGGGGTCAGGGGGGCTGCGGGCATCCGCGTGCGCGAGGGAGAGGTTGGGACCATTACATTCCTTGGCCGCTACCAGCGCGAGCTGGTTCCCACCAGTGCCCTGCAGCATATCTACCGCGCCTGGGCGCTTTGGAGGGGGGTTGGGCCGTCGAAGGAGGGAGGTTGGGCCAAGACCAAGCAGGGGTACGTGCTCAAAGCCAAAGGAAAGCCGGCTGTGACGTTTAGCCTGGGCGAGTCGCAAGTGCTCGATTCGATCCGGCTCAAGGGCGCCAAGCTCACCAGCGCGCCGGACGCTGGCCTGTTCTTCGACGTGCGGGAAGGCGTCGTGACGGTGGTGGGCGAGCTGGAGCTATCCTCTGAGAAAGACAACTGGGTGCTCACGGGCACGGAGGAGCTGCCGGTGAGGCTGGAGTTGATGGGCCGCGGGACCAAGGCCCAGGTGCGATCGGGGCTTGTGCGGCACGGCAAGAGCACGGCCATCTACCGAGCCGCCGATGGCGCAGGCCGGCTGACCTACACGGCGGAGACCCGGTTTGGGCCGAGGCTCAGTGACGTGGTGCAGGCGGCGTCCAGAAGGCTGAGCGGGGAGGCGGTGAAGGAGGCGCAGGCGTCGAGCCGCAAGCGCCTGGAGGCGCAGGCAAGGGACGCTGAGGCCCGGGGCAAGAGGACTGGCGGATGGCATAGCGAACTGTGGGTAGCCCGCGAGCTCAAGCCGGGCCAGGACGAGCAATGGGAACGTTGGCAGATTGAGGAGCGCGCTCGCGCCTTGCCGGCCGGCGCCGACAAGGCCTCCCGCGTTGGCAAGGGTGAGCGGGAAGACATGCTCTATCTGAACTGGCAGCGGTTCCGGCGACCGCTCGCCGCGGTTTGCGGGGCGGGAGTGGCGGATCACTTCGAGGCCCTGGGCGAGGCGGCAGTGCTACCGCTCATGCCCGAAAGCGCAGTGGCCTTGCGGGGCGAGAGCGCGCGCGTGGCAGCGGCCAGCGGCGACGAGAGTCCCGGGGAAAGCAAGGAGACGGCGTGGCACTTGCGGTTTGCCAACAGCGGATCCGCAGTCGCCGCCTTGAAGGGGATTGCGGGTTCAGCGAGGAACCCGGCAGTGAGGGCCGAGGCCCTGCTCGCGTTGGGGTCGATCGGCACTGCGCCGGCGCTGGCGGCATGCCGCGGCGTGACGATCCAGTCCCAGGTTCGGGCCGCGAAGCTGGCTGTACTGGCCGCGGCGGGCGATGGGGCGACCCTCGCCGGCTTGCCGGAAACGCTGAAGGCCGAGCCGGAGACCAAGAAGCTGTTTCTGAATCACCTGGTGAGAATCGACGTGCCGACCGTCGTGCTCGCCTTGGAGCGCGTCCTGCCCCTGTATACGTCCGAAGAGGACCGTGCCGTCATGGCGCGGAAGTTGGGCCGCACCGGCGGGAACGCGGCCATGTCGGTCCTGGCGGATCTGATCGCGAAAGCCGGAAGACCGTACGAGGAGGTCGTCAGCGAAGTGCCGCCGGCCGAGAGGCTCCCGCTAGTGGGGAGCTTGGCCGGAATGCTGCGGCAAGGCGGCAAGCACGCGCGCGCGGCCGCGCTGCTGATTGCTGAGACCCGTTGTCCGGCGGCCCTGGCGGTCCTGAAGGAGGCCGCCGTGAAGGGCAAGGTCTCGGAGGCGGTGGAAACTATCGCGCTGCTGGGCACTGGCGAGGCCCTTGCAGCGGCTGCCGAGGCGAAAGACGCTACCGGCGCGGAGAATCTCGACAGGATATTCGAGTCCTGGCGCAAGGCCCCGGAGCCCGGCGGGAGATTCATCTGGAAGCCGGAAGTTGACGGACCGGCGGCGGTCGATTTCCTGCAAGAGGTCCTCCGCTATTGGGAAGGGCCCGAGGTTCGGGTGCGCGCGGCGGAATTGCTGGGCAGGCTGGGAGAGAAGCCGGATGCCGGGGCGCTGGTCGCCGTGGCTCTGACGCCGGTGACGGCAAGAAAGAAGAAGCCGTCGGCCACGACGAGCCCTGTCACCCGTGGAGGCCCGTCGTCGGGGCCTGGGCTGGGGTTCTCCGGGCCGCCGGAGGGGCGTGGGCCCGGTGGGCGTGGGCTCGGGGCCCGGGGGCCGAGGGCCACACCCAAAGAGCCGAAGCCCAAGGGGCCCGACATGTGGCGGCCGCTGAAGGAGAGTCGCGAGGCTGCCGAGGGTTCGCCGCAGATGCGGGCGCTGGAGTTGTTGGCGGAGAACCTCGACCCCGCCGTGCTCCCGGATCTGCGCCGCCTGGCGGAGAAGGCGGCGAACACTGAGATCAAGTGTAAGGCGCTCAAGTTGCTGGGCCGGGTGGCCGACCAGGAGACGGTCGGGTTTCTGCGGAGCATGGCGCAGGAGCGGGAGAAGAAGTTCAAGGACCCGAAGGAGATGAGCAAGGTGTTGCAGGTGCGCATGGCCGCCATAGCGGGCCTGGTGGCCGCCGGGGACCCGAACGTCGCGTCGGCGCTGAAGGCGATGCTGGAGGAAGGCCCGCCCCCGAAGACGGCTTTCGAAAAGATGCGAAAGGACGCCGATTATGACAACGCGAAGAGGACATGGTCACTGATCCTGGAGCGCGGCGTTTGCGAGGCCATCACGTCGGTTCCCGAAAGGCTGTCGTTGCGGGACGTGGCGGGCGGCGAGGAGGGCGCGCGCGACCTGCTCCAGAAGGTGGCGGAGATTGGGGAGGCTGCTGAACTGACCGTGGGGACCAAGCCCGGGGCCGCGGGCATTACGGCGAGCGCGGTTCGTGCCCTGGGCAGCGCTGGGATGCGGCTGCCGGAAGATGCGCGGCAGTTGGTAAGTTTGCTTATCGGCGCGGACCGGAAGAAGGCCCCCGTGCCGGTGCGTGTGGCGGTGATCGATGCCCTCGCCGCCACCCAAGATGATGGCCTGCGCCAGCAACTCGCCCAAGTGCTGCCGGGATGGCTCAAGGACAAGGAAGTGCGGGGGCACTGGGCGCAGAGATGCCAGCGGTTTGCCACCCGCGGCGACCCTGGGGACTGGCAACTGATGGCGGCTTCTGCGCGGGTGCTGCCGTTTGAGGCCGGGGGGGGGATTCTCGAGCACATGAAGAACTCTCGCGGGGCGCGCACGGTGCACTATTACGAGGCCGTTGCAGGGCTTGCCGAGTTGCCGCTGAAGATAAAGGAGGAGAAGGCGCCCAAGTCCGCGCCGAAGAAGAAGGGCGCAGCCCGACGTAAGGGCAAGAAGCGGGCAAGAGGCAAGAAACCGGCGCAAAAGAAGACGGCTACTTCGCCTACCCCGCCCCCTCCGCCCGCCCCGACGCGGGGGCCCGGCGGGAGGGAACCGCCCCCTGGCATGCGCGAGGAGTATCGGGAGCGCTGGGAGCGCCAACAGGGCATAGGCGGGGCCAAAGGGCCTGAGGACGCGGAAGAGACGAAGGGCAAGGAGAAGAAGGGGCGCGCCAAGCAACCCTTTGAGGCGCCCAAGGCCCCGGATCACAGTTGGCTGGAAGAGATGGAGTTCCGGGCAAGTTGCTTGAAGGAGTTTTGGGGCGGTTCCGGGCCCATGGTGGCGGCCGCGCTTAAGGACGAGGCCCATGGGTTGCTGCGTAGCGCGCGCTTTGGCCCGTGGGCAGCCCTGACGATATGGAAACATGGCGGCGACCATGCTGCGGCCGCCTACCTCGAGGGCCGCTACAAGGAGGAGAGTAAGGAGCGCAACCAGCAGGCCGTGGTAGCGGTGGCGAGGCAGATAGGCGATGTCGACATACGCAGGATGCTCGGTGACTTGCTTCAGGCCGGAAAGGGGCCGCTCCCGGAGGTGGCCAGGGCGCTGGGCGCGCTGGGTGAGTCGGGCCCTCTGTTTCACGTCCTGACGCACGAAGTGGGTTCCCCCCAGGCCGTGCAGAGTGCCGCCCTGACGGGCATCGCCTACCTGCCCGATGGCGCCCAGGCCTTCGATGCGCTTCGCTACTACGGCGCCAGATTGCCCAGCACTGAACTGAGAAGGACTGCGGAACGCGCACTCCTGACGGCATACCGTCTGCGGGCAGATAGATCGACCGCAGGCCGGTGAGGCAGCGCCAGTCGGTCTGCGGTGAAGCCTCCGCACCGGAGTCGGGAAGGGGTTCGTGCGGCGTGAAGAAGCAAGCCTGCTTGCATGCCCCGGGGTTCCGAAGGGAGTTCCCGCGGCCGTCCTGCCCCGATGCCAGTGTGCGGAAGCAGCCGTGAACCAGGATCACAGACTCGATCAGTTGGCCCACGACCACTACGACCGGCTCTTCCGGGCGGCAGTGTTCATGTGCGGCCGGGAGGATGCCGCGGAGGACCTTGTGCAGGAGACCTTCCTTGGCGCTGCCAAGTCCCTGAATTCGTTCGAGGGGCGCTCCTCGCGCTACACGTGGCTCTACGGGATCATGCTGAACAAGTTCCGGGCTTGGCTGAGGAACAAAAAGGGCCCCATTTCCCTCCAGGACCTGGCTCGGCACGGGGACGAAGAGGGCGACCCGGCGGACATGCTGCCGGACGACGACGTCGGCGTGCTTCAGCGGGTGGCCAGTCGCGAGACGGCGGAGATCGTGCGCGCCGCGGTCCAGCGCCTGCCCGCGCACCACCGCAACGTGCTGGTGCTGCGCTACTTGGAGAAGATGTCCTACGAGGATATCGCCCAGGCCCTTTCGTGTCCGCTGGGCACGGTGAAGTCGCGGGTCCACTATGCGCTCAAGCGCATCGCACTGGAGATCGACGAGGACGGGCTCGTTTAAGGATTAGACGGCGAAAATCGCCGGGCCGGTTGAACCCTGCGACCGATTTCCTGCACCAAGGAACAGGAGAATATGGACATGAACTGTGAGCAGGTCAGAGAGAAGCTGGTTGACTTGGTGGAAGGTGCCCTGGATCCCGCGGCGGAACGCCTTGTCCGGGAGCATTTGGAAGGGTGTAGCGCGTGCCGCGAGGAGTTCGGGCAGCTTGAACTTGGCCGCGTCGCGCTGCTGGACTCGCTCCCGGCCCTGGCCCCGGACGGGGGGCATCTGACCCAGCAGCGTTTCCACAGGCTTCTGGAGGCGGGGGCGGGTGCTCGGTCGACATCAAAGATCATCACGTTTCGCCGTTTCCTGGGGGCGGCAGCAGCGGCGGCCGTACTGGTCTGCATTCCGTACCTTGCAAGTGATATCCGGTCCGTGCTACGCGGCACGGACGTGCCCGCTCCGGCCGAGGTGGCCGTTGGGGATTTCCGTCCGGCGCCCGCGCCGGGGGCCGAGAGCGTGATGGTTACGGCCGCGCATGCCAGCGCGAACAGCCGGGATGTGGTCGGTTACTTCGTGCCGGGGTTGCGTGAGGGCGACCGGCCCATGGAAGGGCGGCAGATGATGCGCGTGATCCGCAGCAGCGCGTTGGGCGTGGAGGCACCCGTCCGAAATGTCCTCTATGACGCCGAGGAAGCCGGCTATTGGTGGTGAAATGCGTAGGCATGTGTCCCTGGTGCGGCGGCTGACGGTTCTGGGCGTGGCTCTGGCGGCGGGCCTGGTGGGGGAGGCGCGGACTCAGCCGGAGTTGACCGGGGCGGTCGAGAAAGCCCGTCCGGCCATAGTCCTTGTGGAGAACCACCTGGCGGGGCGCGACGGGTCTGGTCAGCCCTTGAAGGCTATCAACACGGGGTTTGTCATCGGGCCGGGTGGCTACGTGCTTACAAGCACAGTCGCCGTGGGCGGCAGCACGCGACTGAGCGTCGAGACCTGGGACGGGCGCAAGTCCGAGGCTCGGCTATTTGCCCTGGATCAACTCACGGGGCTCGCGCTGCTGAAGACAAACCTCCGGGATATCGAGCCGCTCGAGCACGGCGAAAAGCGCCCGGCGGTCGGCGAGCGGGTCATGGTGGCCTGCGGGTTCCGCCCGTCCCCGGGCAAGCTGCAGCTTTCATTTCCGTCGGGGTTGGTTTCGTACGACGGGGCCGCCCTGAAGGTCTGCGGCTCGGCGCTTAATGGCCTTCTGGTGGCGGACCTGCGGCCGGTGCGTGGGTGCGCGGGTGGGCCCGTGATGGACATGGAAGGGCGCATGGTTGGCGTGATGCTGGAGGTGCGTAGCACGGCGGACGGTGCGGCGTGGTCCTACGTGCTTCCTGCCGCGCAGGTGAAGGCCATCGTTACGGGCCTGCTGGCCGGCAAGACGCGGCGGCTCGGCTGGTTCGGGGTCGTGGTGGCCCGCTCGGGAACAAGGGAAGGCCTGGTGGTATACGGGGTGCTGGCTAACGGCCCCGCCCATAACGCTGGCATCAGGGCAGGCGACGTTCTGCTGGAGATCGGGGGCAAACCCATCAGCGAGCCGGTCGTGTTCGAGAATGCCGTGGCTGGCATGGCACCGTGGGAAGACGTGCAGGTTAACTACTTGCGGGGCAACAAGATAGGGAAATCTTCCATCACGGTGGGCGTGAGGCCGCTGCTTATCAGCCGTCCCTCGGGGCCCGGGCGGCGAGGCAAGTCTTACCCTGGCGAGCGGGTGCTGCCAAGCACCGGTTGCGCGGCCCACGAGCAGATGATTGGCCTCCTGCAGGACCGGAACCGCATTCTGCTGGAGCGGGTGCGCCGGCTGGAAAAGCAGGTGCGCCGGCTCGAGGGGATTGAGCCCGCGGGGAAGGGCCGCGAGTAACTCGGCCCCGGGTTGGAAAGCGTCACGCCCTCCCGGATGGGCGTGAGGCGGAACCCTCGCCATTGGGCAGCTCCGGCGTCCGGCTTCCCGCCCTCGGTGCCCCGGCGCCCCAAGCACACCGAACGACGGTTCGGCGCGTGAGCGACGGTACCGTCGATTCATTGGTTCGATTGCTCTTTTGCTTCTCTCGTTTCCCGATCGTCATTGAAGATATCGACGGTTGTCCATCCGAGAATGAAGTCGAGGAGTTCTCCGGGATTGAACCCGAGCCGTAGCGTCCCGAGAAGGCCCGCCACCACCTCGATCTGCGTGAAGTAGGGATGCCGGGGCCGGTTCGCATGGGGGTCAGATACGGCTGTCCACCACGTAAAAGCCGGTTGTAACAAACGGCAGGTACGAACTGTACTCATAACCTTTCCCCCGTTCGTTCGGGAAGTACCATTCCCACGAGGAGTACGGTGCTCCAATGCACCCGGACCATTGGGTTATGAGGGGGAGTGGGAATTCTGCTTCCTGCGCCTTCACCTTGCCAAGCGACCGGATCCTGCCACCCCGAAGCCCCAGGGAGCCTTCATTGTACAGCATTCCTGCATGAATGGGGCCGACTCTTGCCTTGAGACCAACACCCCTACCGACCGTTGCGCTGAAGATGTCAGCGGCATTACGCCCACGGTCGCTCCAGTATCCGGGTGTAGCGCACCCCGTCATGCTAACCGCGACCACAAGAACAAGACCGAGTCGCATTGCCTTGGTGCTTGCGTGAAATAGAATCGCCTATACCCTCCGCACAACGCCCCTGACGGGGCCGCATATCTCTACCTGCGGGTTCCCTGCGCCGAGCGTGATGTCCTGGAAGTCCGGGTTTTCGGCCTGCAGCCGGATCGTGGCGCCCTCGAAGAATACCCGCTTCACGGTGGCCTCGTCGCCGATTCGCACGACGCCGATGGCCCCGTTTCTTACCGGGGCGCCGCCGTCCACGACGGCGTAGTCCCCGTCCAGGATGCCCGCCTCCCTCATGCTGTCGCCGTGCACCCGCACAGCCAACGTATTGTCCGTGGGTTCAAGGAGGGATTCGAGCGAGAGCGACCCTTCTATGTTCTCCACCGCCAGGGTCGGACTGCCGGCCGCGATCCGACCCACCACCGGGATACCTTGCGTGGCGAACTCGCTGCAGATCTCGATGTTGCGCGACTTGCGGGGCGAGCGCGTGATATAACCCTTGCGTTGGAGGGCGCTTAGGTGATCGGTGACGGCCTTCGGGCTGCGGAAGCCGAAATGCTCCGCGATCTCCCGCACCGTGGGGGGACGGTGGTCGCGGTGCGTAGTTTCCCGGATGAATTCGAAAACCTGTCGCTGCCGGTCTGTAAGTTTGTATGCCATAATAGCACGATATTATACGATTGTTTAGGCCCAGTCAACCCCCAAAAAGCAGCGCCCGTCCGTTCCAGCGGAAACCTAACGGAGCAATGGGCTGTCGGGATGCGAAAGGTGGGGTTTGAGCCCGCCCGACTGTGGCCGCAAGCGGACGGCTGTCGCGAGCTTCGGCAACGGCCTACCGGGCCGCCTGCCCTTCGTCTGGCTCCAGCGCCAGCACCGTGGGGTGCGACCGGGACGGGACCGCATCGCCAACGTACTCCGGGTCCAGGCTCTCTTCCAGCCTGTTAGCAAACCATGCCCCTAGGACGGCGCCGATAATGACCAGCAGAAGCCAGATGTTGCGCCGGAAGTTGGTCGGCGCTGCGCCCAGTTCCTCTTCGTCTTCGAGCCAGTCGGACGGCCGGAAGCCATGGGGTCCGGCTTCCGGGCGCTCCGGCGACGGTTGCGCGGGACTGGGGACGGGGTCGCCACGGTTTGCCATGTCATCTCCGGAGTTCTCGGTGTCGCTGACGGCGAGGCCGTTGCCGGCGCTTGCGCGCGCCATTCCGATGGCTCGATTATAGCGGCCGGCAGGGCCGGGCGCATGCGAAAAGTCGACTATGGGACGGTTGCCCGGCCAGTTGTCATAACCTGGCTTCAGCGGTGCAGCGGCGCTCGTTTGCACGGGGTTCCGGCATCTGTTAGAATCGGACGGCTGGTGTGCTATTGTGACGGGTGGCTGTAGAAATGTGCTGTGCCCATTAGGGCGGTCGGTGACGGGTGACTCCTGTAACGTCAGGGGAGGTGTTGTGCCACCATATTCAACTTATCGGAACACAGATCAGAGGGTAGGCATATTCGTTGACGTGCAGAACATGTTCTACTCCGCGCGGAGTCTGCATCAGTCGAAGGTCGACTACAGCAAGCTTCTGGGCGAGCTCGTGTGCGGGCGCAAGCTGGTGCGCGCCATCGCCTACGTGGTGCAGAGGCCGGACGTTGACCAGAACGCGTTCCTTGAGGCCCTGCGTCGCGCGGGCTTCGAGACCAAGCGGAAAGAGCTTACGCTTCGTGACGACGGCTCGGCGCGCGGGGACTGGGACGTTGGCCTGACCATCGACGCGCTGAACATGGCGGCAAGGCTCGATGCGGTCGTGCTCGTGACGGGCGACGGC
The DNA here is from genome assembly GCA_964534775.1 of uncultured candidatus Brocadiaceae bacterium. Taxonomy (GTDB): domain Bacteria; phylum Planctomycetota; class Brocadiia; order SM23-32; family SM23-32; genus CAZHPE01. Next base: position 5,473 of record CAZHPE010000014.1, on the reverse strand, counting down.
GATTTCGTCCCGCTTGCCGACGCGCTTCAGAAGCGCGGCTGTTACGTGGAGGTCGCTTCCTTCCAGCAGAGCACCTCAAACGAGCTGATCCGGTGCTCCGACCAGTTCCTCGTCCTGGGGGCGGAGGTGCTGTTCAAGAACGATAAGTTCGTTCGCGAGCACAGGCAGCGCGAGCTTGAGGATTCCGACGGGCAGCAGCCCGCGCCCCCTGCGGAGTTCGGCCACGTGTCTGACGAATAGGGGCCCGACGGTCAGCCTCTCGGCGGACGGGTCGGCATGGTCGCCTGTTCGTGTCCGCACTCGGGGCAGTGCCATCGCTCCCGCCGTCTGGCCAGCGCGCATCCGACCGCACCCAGCGCCAGGGCCGCCAGCAGCTGAAGGGGCCAAGCCTCCCGCGGGGAGGCGAGCAGGACTATGACGGCTGCGTACACTATGAGCAGCCCCCCACACCGGGTCATTGCGCTGCGGGCATAGAGTGCCATATCCGCTCCGCACGCGGGGCAGCTCAGTGCACCTGATGGGCCGGGACTTTCAGCGTTCCGGCCGCCTGAATCACCTGCAGCATCCATGCTACGCTCCCAGGGCCTTCAAGGGCCCATCCTGTGCCCGTCAGCAGTCCGTGAGGCGGCCGCCGGGGACCCCCTTGCACGCGAGGCTCACCGGCCTCGTTTGTTGCGCTTATTCCGGTATTTCCGACGCGGTATGCGCGTGATCTTGACCGGCCCTCTCTTCGGTCTGGCCTGAGGAATGAGTTTGATGAGCACGAGGCCTGCCACGAACCCTCCGATGTGGGCGCCGTAGGCCACTGGCACGACGTCCGTCCCCAGGCTGGCAATGCCGCCGAAGAACTGCATGATGAACCACAGGCCTAGCACCGCCACGGCCGGGAGGTCGATGAACGTTATCAGGTAAAAGATTGGCACGAGGGTCGTGATTCGCGCGCGAGGCCAGCAGAGGATGTATCCGCCCAGCACGCCGGCTATCGCGCCGCTTGCGCCCACCATCGGCATCGTCGAGTCCGGGTCGAGGAAGTATTGCGTCCCGCTCGCGGCCAGGCCGCAGGCGAGGTAGAAGAGCGCGAACCGCATGCGCCCGAGCCGGGCCTCTATGTTGTCGCCGAAGATGTGAAGGAACCACATGTTGCCGATAAGGTGCAGCCATCCCCCGTGCAGGAACATGCACGTGAAGGCCGGCACCGCGAGGCCCATCAGCAGGCCGGCCTCACCCTGCAGGGTGAGCTTCGCCGTGTGCGCCACAAAGCCGTAGGTCCTTAGCAGTTCGACCCATGCCGCCGTGTCAAGGCTCAACTCGAACAGGAACGCCAACACGTTCGCAGCGATCAGGGCGTAGACCAGCCAGGGGGTGATATTGGACGGATTCTTGTCGCGAAGCGGGATCATGTGTCAGGGACGCGAATGATGAGTGTGCGCTGGAGTTGGCCGGCCATCCCTTGAACCGATCAGGGGTGCGGCACGACCCTGCAACCGCTGCGATTCTAACGGTTTCAAGCGGGAAAAGAAATGCCGCTCCCCCGCGACGGCCCGCCTCCGGGCGTCTTGCAGCATCCGACGGCGCAGGGCCAGGTCCCGAAGACGAGCGGATTCCGGCCTGAGTGAGCTGAGGCCCATTTTTCTTGCTCGGGCGCGTGGGCGGGGCTATAATACACTGGGGATTGGACGCGTGCCCGTCCGCCATGGGGGCGTGGACGGATCGGCTTACTCTGGACGCCGGAGGAACAGGAATGAACGTGCGCAGAACGATGGGCGTTATCCTGGGGGTGGTTCTGGCCGTCCTTGCACCTGCATCGAACGCCTTTGCCGCCGAGCCTTCAGGGGGCAGTAACCTCAAGGGCCGACAGTTTGTCGCTAGCGAGGTGATCGTCAAGTTCAAGCCCGGCCTGAGCGCCACAGCAGCCACACGCTACGGGACCCGTCAGCTCTACCGCAGCCCGCGCGGCGGCTTCACGCGGTTGCGCATCCCCAAGGGCACGACTGTCGAGCAGATGGTCAATGCGCTGCGTCAGGACCCCTCCGTCGAGTACGTCGAGCCGAACGGCATCTGCCGCGCCTTCATTGCGCCTAACGACAGCTACTACTCCTATCAGTGGCATCTGGACGATTCCGCGAGCCCCAATCCGTTTGGCGGCGCGAACGGCGGCGGGATCAACGTGGAAACGGCCTGGGATGTCACGCGGGGGGCGGGAGTGGTCGTGGCCGTCCTGGACACCGGCGTGGCTTATGAAAACTACACGAATAGCTGGACCGGGCAGAGTTATTACCAGGCGCCTGATCTGGCTGGCACGACTTTCGTTCCGGGCTTTGATTTCATCGAAAACGATACCCATCCGAACGATGATCACAGCCACGGCACGCACGTGACGGGGACTATAGCGCAGAGCACCAACAACGCTACGGGCGTGGCGGGAGTAGCTTTCGAATGCGCGATCATGCCGGTGAAGATACTGGATATGTATGGGTCTGGGACGGCCCAGACGGTCGCCGACGGGCTTTATTTCGCGGCCGACAACGGCGCCGACGTTGTTAACATGAGCCTCGGATGGTCCGGTGGCTATGACCCGGGGGAGACTGTTCGCGCGGCCATGGAGTACGCCTATAACGCAGGCGTCACACTCGTTGCCGCTTCGGGCAACGACTACGGATCGCAGGTCTCATATCCAGCCGCTTACGACGACTACTGCATAGCCGTGGGTGCCACGCGCTACGACGAGACGCGTTCCTCTTACTCCAACTACGGCACCTCGCTCGACCTGACGGCGCCGGGGGGCGATACGTGGGTTGATCAGAACGAGGACGGCTGGCCCGACGGAGTGCTCCAGCAGACGTTCAGCCAGTCCAATCGCGGGGACTTCGGTTACTGGTTCTGGCAGGGAACGTCTATGGCTTCGCCCCATGTGGCCGGCGTCGCAGCCTTGGTCATCGCCAACGGGACAACGGGGCCGGACGCGGTAAAGGCCGCCCTGGAGTCGACTGCCGAGGACAAAGGCGCTCCCGGATGGGACCAGTTCTACGGGCACGGCATCGTCGATGCGGGCGCGGTGCTCCTTCCGTCGAGCGCAGCCCCTGTCGCCCACGACCAAGCTACTACCACCGATGAGGACACGTCCATCGGCGTAACCCTCACGGCTACTGATCCGGACGGGGACCCCGTCGTCTATTCTATTGTCACCCCTCCGGCGAACGGCTCGCTGGTCGGCGCGCCTCCTGTGGTGACATACACGCCCGATCCTGACTTTAACGGCTCGGACAGCTTCACGTTCAAGGCCACGGACGATAAGGGCGCAGGGAGCAACGTCGCCACGATCTTAATCACCGTCGATCCCGTCAACGATGATCCCGTGGCCCAGGACGACGAGGCGTCGACCTACCTCGATGAGCCCCTCAACATCGACGTTCTGGCCAACGACGTCGATGTGGACGGCGATACGCTCACGGTGGATTCCGTTACGCAGGGCACCGATGGGTCGGTTACCATCTACGGCACGACGGTGACCTATACCCCTGACGGCGGCTTCAACGGCACCGACACGTTCACCTACATCGCCGATGACGGCACGGTTAACAGCAACGGTGCTACCGTAACTGTCACTGTCGAGAGTCCGCCGGTGGCGGTGGATGACCCCTACAGCGTCGACGAGGATGACGTGCTCATTGTAGGCGTACCCGGAGTGCTAGGCAACGACAGCGACCCGGGCGGCGACCCGCTGACCACGGTCCTTTCGCAGGGCACCACTAATGGCGTGTTGGGCCTCGGCAGCAATGGTTCCTTCACCTACACGCCGGCCCCCGATTCCAGCGGTATCGATACATTTACCTACAGGGCCTTCGCCGGCTCGCGGCAGAGCAACCTGGCCACGGTGACGATCACCGTCAATCCGCTCAACGATGCGCCGGTTGCCAGCGGCGACAACGTGGACACACCCGAGGGGACCCTGATCGTTGTCAGCGTCCTGAGCAACGACACCGATGCCGACGGTGACGCGCTCTCGGTGAGTGGCGTGACGCAGGGCAGCGACGGGTCGGTCACCACGAACGGCACGACGGTGACCTATACGCCAGATGGCAGTTTCAGCGGTGCCGATGCGTTTACCTATACCATTATTGATGGCAATGGCGGCAGCGATGTTGGCACTGTGACCGTCACCGTGCAGGCGGCGGCGCTCGCCACCTTGGACATTCGGGTGCGAAAACGGGTCTGGCGGCGGCGGTGGTGGATAGCCGGAGCGCGGGTGATGGTGAGAGAGATGAAGGATACCAACGCCAAAAAAACCAGATGGGTCCCGATCCGCGGCGCAAGGGTCGAAGGGCACTGGAGCGGCACCTACGCCCGAACCGTGTCAGGGACGACCGACGCCCGGGGAAGAATCACCACCAGGACGAGCTGGTTGAGACGCTCCGGCACGGCCGTCTTCACGGTGGACAGGGTAGTCAAGAACGGCACGGTCTACTCCCTCACGGGGGAGGTGACTGATTCGATAGGGCACCCCTGAGACTGTTGCATTGTCCGGCGCGGACGCAACAGTCAGCCGTCGGGGCCGTCTGCTGCTCTGGGACAGATTGTGCGACATCGGTGGAGGCCGAAGCGGTAGCACTCGCGGCCCCCGCGCATATGATGTTTGCCACGAGAACCTCCATTGATGCGTGGCCCGTATGTGATGGGCCAGCGCCACCAACCGTGCCCCCAATCTTTCGCCATGAACACGGGCGCGGAGAATCCGCACCCCAGGCGGCAGCGTCAATTCTCCGTGCCGGATGCTGGCTCGCCCTCTTCGGTCAGGGAATATTTGCAGACGAGCGCTCCGGCCGTGATCAAGAGGCACCCGATGATGAGGTTCCCGCCTAGCGGGAACCGCAGATAGGCCGCGGCAAAGGCGGTGGAGGTTATGGGAAGAGAGTAGCTGATCAGACTCAATAGCAGATGGTTGCCGCGCCGCATCCCGTTCTCCCAGAGCGTGTAGGCGATGGCCGCCGGGAAGACGGCGAGAATGCACAGCTCAAGCACCGCCCGACCGGACCAGGCGGGCTCTTCCGCGCCCTTCAGCCGCAAGAGCGCCAACGCCCCCGCCGAGGCGAGCAGGAACAGCGGAATCGCCCCGTACCCGGAGCGTCCCCACCGTTTGACGAGGTTGGAATACAGCGCCCACAGAACCCCCGCCGCCAGAGCCAACGCCAGGGGCGCCAGAATCCCCGGACCGGCTCGGCGGATACTGTCCCAGCGGAACTGTCCGCTGCCCAGCACCACGATGACCGTGCCGGCGACGGCCAGTACGCAGCCCAGCGCCAGGGTCCAGCGCGCCCGCCGATGCAGTATTGGCACCGACAGAACAACCGTCAGCGCGGGCCAGAAAAAAAAGGTCGCGAATGTCGTCGCACTGCAGGTTTTTTTGAATATTTTGGAGACCTTTTTTTTGGCCGGAATGCAGTACATGGCCTCACAATCCTGTGTTCTAGGCATG
>CAZHPE010000013.1:20839-27411 GCA_964534775.1 uncultured candidatus Brocadiaceae bacterium | reverse complement strand
AAGGCGCTGTTGCAAAACCCCATCCTGGCTTCGTCCGGCTGCGGGTGCCGAATGGCTGTGTCGGCCTTCATCGGCGGTGCAACCGCCTTTAGTGGTAAAGACATCCTTCATCGCATCCCTCATACCTCGCCTGTATCACCAAAACCGATTGCATCGGCGATTCCGGCCTTTGAATTGCCTGCTTCGGCCTACTTGCCCTCGACGCTCTCGCTCGGTCTCGGGCCGACGGAGCGGGTTCTGCAATAGCGCCTAAGGAGCGCGCGGCGAATCGTCCTCGGCCTCTTCGTCCTGCTCGCCGCCGTCCGGCCCTTCCTCCCGCTGCTTCAGCGAGTGCCGTATGTGCCACAGTTCCCGACGCGCGTCTATGGTCAGCCCGATGAGCTGTCCAAAGCCCATGACAGCCACGGCGATCGCCAATCCAACGACTACGACGAGCGGTTCTTCCCGGTCTACGAGGCCGCACAGGCCCGCAACGAATCCCACCGCGCCGGCGAGGGTGACTGCTTTCGAGAAGCCCCGCTGGATACTACACGCGGGAGGCCCTTCAACTGTTGGATCGGTCTCTGCGGCAGAAGGAGGGTCCGCGGCTGGCGTCGGCGCCTCATCGGCGGGCGAGTCGGCCGGGGCCGTGCGGAACCCTTCCACCTCTGCGGCGGGCCGCCACTGCTCCATGCCCCTCCCCCAGACGAACTCGTCCGGGCTCACTTCGCCGGCCTCCAGAAGCCGCTGGAGCTCGCTCTGGGGGACCGGACCGAACCGCTCGCCGTCCCGGGCGTAGTACCACTTACGCACCAGCGACTCATTCGCAGGCCCCTGGGCGGGTTCTGACGGGGTGGTCTCGTCGCCGGCCGGCGATGGCGGGCTTTCGGCGGGGGAAGGCATGGACCCCGCGTGCGTCTTAGCGGCTCTCGGGTCAGGAGCCTCCGCCGGCACTCTAAGGGCTGCACCGCACGGGCAGCGCACCATTTTGCCCGCGGTCTCGAGGCTCACCCGAAACCTCTTGCTGCAAGTCTCGCACTGAATCGGTATCTTATCGGCCATGTCGGCCCTCCGCTAGTCGCGCGCCGCACTCGCGCATCACTCCTCGCTTTCCAGGGCCGGGGCCAAGGCCCTCTGGCGGAACGCATCGGCTTCCTCGACCAGCGCCTCGGCCGCCTCCTGGCCGGATTCGGCCGGCCACGCGCTCACAGGGCGCAGGCTGATTGTCACCTCGTGGCGGTCCACCCGCTTGGTCGGCAGGAGGACCTCATAGAAGAAGTCGATCGGGAAGACCTGATACGAGGGGACCTCCGTCACGTACATCCGTTCCGTGGCCTCGAACAGGAGCTGTCCGGAATCATCGGGCGGGACGGGCTGCCCGTCCTCCGTGACGGGGGTCTCAGCGACAGTGTCTGCCGGCTCCTCCTCCAGCACCTCCCGGACGGGTCCTACCCGTATCCTGCGGCGGCCGTAGTGCTGGAACTCATACTTCACGGGCGTCAGGCCCACATACTCCTCATCCACCCAGGCCGGCGCGCCGGGCGGATCCGTTTGAAGAAGGATGTATCGCTCCACGTGACCGCAGCCCATGGCCGCCAGCGCGCACACGACCAGCCCCATGCCCATTAGGAGTTTCATACGGTTTCTTTCTCCACTGTGCCGAACTCCATGATCTCCGCGCTCACGTCCGCCGACGCCACGGCCTCACCCTTCCGCCACGCCAGTAGAGTATAACCGCTGACTGGCCGCTGTAGCTACCGCTCGGGCGTCCATCTGCTCGTAGCACGTCCTGCAGACCTTGGTTTCCCGTTCGCCGCCCATATCGCCCCTATCCCTATGTTGCGGTCACTCTTCCTGCGTCAGGCCGAGCATGCGCGCCGCCGCGCCGCCCATTATCTCGTCGACTGCGTCACCGCCCAGCGCCATCGTGCGGAAGAGGCGCTCGTACTCGCACTCGATGTCGGCCATCCTCTCCGGGCGCGCGCCTGTGCCGAAGAGCAGCCGACGGCACGCCGCGCCGCTCTGTGGCCGGCCCAGCAGCGTCGCCGGAGCCGCCCTCAGCAGCGCCGCGAAGAAGTCCGGCCCCTTCTTGTGCAGCGTCACCCCCGAAAGGTCGAAATACACGTTCGCGTGCAGGCTCAGGACCTCCGCCGCCTCCTCATACCACGGCCAGCCCAGCCCGCAGCCCACGATGCCGAGCGTCGGGAACTCGCGCGCCAGCGTATCCAGGTGGATCGGACGGCTGCGGTCGGCGCGCACGTCGAACGCCCGGTCCAGCGGCGTGGGCGGCAGGATGCCCGTGTGGAACAGAATGGGCAGGTCCAGGGCCTGTGCGGCCTCGTAGACCGGGAAGAACCGCTCGTCGTCGTAGGGCGCGGGCGGCGCCATCACGCGCAGGCCACGGAATCCCATCTCGCTCAGGCGTGTGACCTCCGACGGCCCGTCCAGCCCAAGCCGAACCAGCGCGAACGGCACGAACGAATCGGGGTAGCGCTCGGACTGCTCGAGGGCCATCTCGTTAGAGGCCATCCCGTAGCGCGCCTCGCCCCCGCCGATGCACATCTTCTCGATGCCCAGGGTGCGGGCCGTTTCGGCCAGCGCATCGGCATATCCCTGTTCCTCGTAGAGGTGAGCGTGGAAGTCGCAGATCACTCCGGTCCCCTTTCAATCGTGCGTGTGACGGCAGCGATAATCTATCAGAAACCCGCGCTCCCTCCAAGGACATTACGGTGCCGGGACCGGGCCTTTGACGGGCGCCGCGCGAGGGGGTAGGCTGCGCGCGGGTCGGGCCGTGATCGGCTGCGTGTGGGGAAAGGACGAGCAGCGTGACAGAGGCGTCTCTGGCCATCGGGGTCGACGTGGGCACGACGGGCTGCCGGGCGTGCGTGCTCTCGGCTGCCGGGGAGGCGGTGGCGACGGCGGCCGTCCCGTACGAACCGGACCGGCCGCGGCCGGGATGGGCGGAGCAGGACCCCGAAGTGTGGTGGCAGGCCTTCTGCGATGCCACGCGTCAGGTTACGGCGGGCGGGGCCGCGAAGCACATCGCGGCCGTCGCCGTCAGCGGCCAGAGCACCGCGCTCGTGCCCGTCGATGAGGCCGGGCGCCCGGTCCGCAATACCATCATCTGGCAGGACACGCGCAGCGCTGCCCAGTGCGCGGAGATTGCCGAGCGGTTCGACGCGGAGCGCGTGCGCGACATCACCGGCTGGCCCCCGGCGACGTTTCTGGTGTGGCCGAAGGTGCTCTGGCTGGCGCGGCACGAGCCGGAGGTGCTGCGGCGGTCCCGCTGGCTGCTCCAGGCGGGCAACTTCATCACCTATAGGCTGTGCGGCCGGATGGTGTTGGACCGGGCCAACGTGGTCGGCTATCCGATGGATCTGGGAACCCTGGCGTGGAGCGATGAGCTTACCGCGCCGCGAACCTTTCCGACCGGCAAGGTGCCGCCCGTGGCGCCTTCGACCGCGGTGGTCGGGCGTGTGAGCGCGGACGCCGCGGCCTGCTGCGGGCTGCCGGAGGGGTTGCCAGTGGTAGCGGGCGGGATGGATACTGCCTGCGCCGCGCTCGCCGTCGGCGCCTTCCGGCCCGGACGCGCCTTCGAGGTGAGCGGCACCTCGGGGGGGATCGGCATTATCTCCGAGAACCCTTCGACCGACCGTGCGCTGGGGGTTGCGCCGCACCTGTTCGAGGGCCTCTACATAAACCATGCGCCCATGTCGGCGGCCGGGGCGTCGCTGGCGTGGTGCCGGGATGCGCTGTGCGCGCCTGATAGCCGACCGGGCGGCGGCGAACGCGCGGACCCGTTCGAGCTGATGGAGCGGGAGGTCGCCGGGCTCACCGACGGGCCTACCGGCCTGCTCTTCCTGCCTTACATGGCGGGCGAAAGGGCGCCTGTATGGGACGCGGAGGCACGGGGCGCGATCGTGGGGCTGACGCTTGCAACCTCGCGGCCGCAAGTCGTCAAGGCCGTCATGGAGGGCGTAGGCTACGCCCTGCGTCAGAACATCGACATTGCCGAGGCCGGTGGGCTGAACGTCGCGGACCTGCGAAGCTGCGGCGGGGGATCGCGCTGCGAAGCCTGGTGCCGGATCAAGGCCGACATCACTGCGCGCCGGTTCATAGTCTATCCGCCCGAGCGCGACGCGGCGTTCGGAGCGGCCCTTCTCGCCGGGGTAGGGGCGGGGCTGTGGAGCTTGGAGGAGGGGGACGCGGCGCTGGAGCGCTGCCGGCCGCGCGTGTATTCGCCGCGTGCCGAGGTTGCTGCCAGCTACGCCGGCTACCAGCGTGCCTATGACGGGCTTTACGCGCACCTGCTGCCGCTGCTGCCCGCTGCTCTGGATACGGATTGACAGGGCGAAGACGCGACGGGCGGCGTCGCTTGTCTTCGTTCGGTGGGCTACACGTCGCTCAGTTCGCGGACGGCCGCCTCAATGTCGGCGGCGCGCATGAGGCCCTCGCCCACGAGGACGGCGTCGATGCCGCAGGGTTTCAGAGACTCGATGTCGGCGCGGCTGCTAATGCCGCTCTCGGCCACGAGCACGACGCCCTCAGGCACGCCGGCGGCGAGGCGGCGCGTGGTCTCGATGTCCACCTCGAACGTCCGCAGGTCGCGGTTATTGATGCCGATCATGTCCGCACCGGCGGCCACGGCGCGCTCCAGTTCGCGCCCGTCGTGCACCTCCACCAGCGCGTCCATTCCCAGGCCATGGGCCGTCGCCAGCAGCTCCACTAGCACGCCATCGCCCAGCGCTGCCACGATCATCAGCACGCCGTCAGCACCCCACGCGCGCGCCTCAAGCATCTGGAGCGGGTCGAGGATGAAGTCCTTGCGTAGCGCCGGAAGCGATACGCTCTCTCGCGCCTGCGCCAGGTCCTCAAGCCGCCCCTGGAAGAAGTCCGTATCGGTCAGCACGCTCAGGCACCGCGCCCCTCCGCGCTCGTAGGAACGCGCGATGGCGGTGGGGTCGAAATCCTCCCGGATCACGCCTTTCGACGGGGAGGCCTTCTTGACCTCGGCGATGAGGGCCACGCGGTCCGAGGCCGTCAGCGCGGCGCGGAATCCGCGCGGGGGAGACTGACGCCGGAGCATGGCTTCCAGGTCGCGCGTGCCGCGCTCGCGCAGGCGCGCGATCTCGTCGTGCTTGGCCGCGCAGATTCGCCTGAGTATGTCCGGCATTTCGCACATGGCGTTATGACAGGTTTCTATTCCGCTGGAAAGGCGCGCGGCGGGTCCAGGAGACCGTCGACATCGGCAGCGCTCGCCCCGGAGTCGAGCAGCATGGCGCGAATGGCGTCCAGGTCCGGCATGGCGTCATCAAAGAGTTGGGAGTTGGACTCGGCCGTCACGGCTAGCGACCCCTCCAGGGTGCCCGGTACCAGGGCGGTCTCGCCGGGGGCCAGGTGACTTTCAGCACCGTCGGCTTCGAGCCGTACGGAGCCCCGAGTGCAGTGCAGCACACGGTAGCTCCCGTAGAGCGGCTTCAGTGCCGTCCGCACGCCGGCCGGCAGCGTAAGGCGGCTCTTCGCGAAGTGCCGGCACGCGATCATGAACTCCAGCGTAGCGCCGCCCTCCAGGGTCACCGCCACGGGCCTGACCAGCCGCGCGCCGACCTCGACCTTCGTGAGCCGCATGCCCAGATCTGGATACTCGCCGGGCCGGCGTCCGAAGTCGCTGATGCGCACCGTCGGGTTCGCGCTCAGGTCCTGCTCGATCCGCAGCTCCCCGCGCGCAAGGGCAGCCACGGTCTCGTCGCACGGATGGACCTGGACGCTCAGGAGGCTGTCCTGGACCATGAGGATCTTCGAGAGCGTCGGCAGCGGGCAGTCGCCGTAGCCCTGCTGAATCTCGTCAATGATGAGGCGGCTTTCCGGGCCGATGGCGAACATCGTGTGCAGCGTGCCGCATAGCACCAGGAACGCTTCGCCGCCCTTGAGCGGCTCGATGGTTCCGAACAGCTCGCGCACCTCGGTGGGCCAGTTCTCGATGTCGGCTCCAACCTCGCCGCTCTCAAGGAGCGCGCGTATCCTTTCCTTCTGCTCCGAAGTGCGCGGGCCGGCGACGACGCCCGTGCGGCCGGCGACCTCGCGAACGTACCACGCCTCGGTCTTGCCCCGATACGGATTCTCCTTCAGGGCGGCCAGCGGGCGCGGCCCGATCAGCGCCTCGAGCGCCGCATCCCCCTGCGCGGCGGCTTCCCGCAGGACCTCGGCCAGCGTCTTGCCGAGGTGGGGTGCGACGATGGTGTTGGAGCGGTTGCCCGGCCCGGTCTGGGCCGAGGCGAGCCAGAGTTCGCCCACGCCGACCGTGATCGAGCTGCACGCCGCCACGCCCCCGTGCCGGAGTCCCCACGGCTTGAGCACGGCTTCCGGTGCGAGCTGCAGGATGTCCATTCCCTCGTGCGCTCCCCTGATTGCTGGCCATTGGCGGCTGGCCGGTAGCGGCTGCTCACTCTCCCACCGTGACTGCCGGCGGATATATCCAGTCCAGGTACTTTCCGCGCACGCCGCCCTCCGAGGCGTCGCCCGCGTGGATGTAGAGGCGGTAGCGGAAGGCAAGCTTGCCGCCTGCCGGGAGCGCGAAAGAGCCGTCGGCTGCC
>CAZHPE010000013.1:0-20829 GCA_964534775.1 uncultured candidatus Brocadiaceae bacterium | reverse complement strand
GCGACAGCCCGAACGGGTTGGCCGTCATCAGGCCGTAGTTCCGCACGTGCCAGTAGGTGGGATAGCGGAAGTTCTTCGGGCCGTCGAAGATCGCTATGCCCACAGTATGGCTGCCAACGGGCCCCGAGTAGTCGCACCAGCTTGCCCGATTGCCCCAGGTCTCGGCCTCGGCGAGGCCGCCTAAGGAGTTCTCGATCCTGCCGGCTGCGGCTGCGTTCATGCTCGTGGCCACGCGCACCGCGCAGATGCCGCCCTCCTTGGTGTCGCCCAGGCGCACCTCGCCCTCGGTGGCGAGGAGGGTAACCTCGAAGTCGATCAGGCTCATGCCTGCGGGCATGTTGTAGAAGCGCAGCGTCACGCGGTCCTCCATGAGCTTTCCGCCGTCGGCGTCCATCCAGTCGTTGCGCGACTTGATCCAGCCGAAGACCGGGCCGTCGCCCCAGCTCTCGAACTCGCGGTGCCGCACGCAGCCGTGGCCCTCTTCTTCGCCCCAGACGTCCACGCCGTTCACGTCCCCCCAGGCCCAGTAGAGCGAGCGGTGGTGCTTGTGGTCCCTGTCGTCCCCCGCCACGTCCTCGAAGGGGAAGCTGCGGGTCACGCCCCCGCCGTAGGGGCCGATGACGGGGTAGAGCGAGGGCCGGGCGTCGGTGGGACTGTAGCGATAGGTCGTCAGGTGGGCGCCGCCGACCGTGACGGCGATGCGGTCGCCATCCTGCCGGCTCAGTTCGACGCCCGGACCGGCTGCGGGCGGCGCGGCGTCGGTGAGCACGTAGTCGAGGCCATGGCCCGCCGCGATGGACTCGACCATCCAGTGCAGCCGGCATCCCGGCCCCGCCTTCTCGATCTGGAAAGGCACCGCCGCGCGCCGGCAGTCCAGGAGGGACATGGCGGCGGCGCGTTCTGTGGGGACGTCGATCTCCACGCTCACCGGGCAGAACACGTTGGCGCGCTGCCCGGACTCGACGCCGATTTTCACTTCGCTCACTGTGACCCCTGCCTCTGCCGGAATGCAGCTACTGCTCGAAAACTTCCTTCAGGTATCGCAGGCTCTCCCGCGCGATGGCCTGCGGACCGGCCGAAAAGTCGAACACCTCAACGGACACGTAGCCCTCATAGCCGACCTCCTTCAGGGCGGCTGCGATCGGGCGGAAGTCGGTCGCGCCGAATCCCGGCCCGCAGAGGTTCTCATCATTGGCGTGAAAGTGCTTCACGTGAGCGGCGCACGCGCGGATGGTCTCCGGGATTGGTTCGCGCTCGGCGCACATCGCCTTCACGTCCAGCATCATCCGGACGGCGGGCTGGCCGACCGCTTCCACCATGCGCAGCACTTCGCCCGAAGCGGCCAGGAAGTTCGTCTCAGTCGTTCCCAGCGGCTCCAGGCACAGGCATACGCCGCGCTCCGTCGCATGCGGCCCCAGCTCCCGGAACACCTCCACGGTGCGATCCCACGCGGCCGCGTAAGTATCCTGCGGCAGGACGTTCCGCTGCTTCGGCGATCCCACGATCACCACCCGGCCGCCGAGGTCGGCGCAGAAATCGATCTCGGCGCGCAGGTACCGCGTGGTGCGGCGGCGAATCGCCTCATCCGTATGGTTGATGTAAAGCCCCCCGGGCGTGACCAGGAGCCAGTGCAGGCCGACGATCTCGATGCCGTTCCGGGCGGCGGTGTCCCTGAGCGCGTCCCGCTCCTCCGGCCCCAGGTCCTCGACGCGTTCGCTGAGGGTGAAGGGGGCCAACTCGATGCCCGAGTATCCTGTTTCGGCCGCGAGACGGCAGGCGCGCTCGAAATCCCAGCCCTCGCAGAACTCGTTGCACATGGCGAACCGGACCGGCATGGCTTCTACTCGCTGCTATTCTCCTGCCGGAGCTCGGTTTCAAGCATCTCGATTACGGCGCCGAACAGCTCCTTGTTCTTCTCGTTCAGGGCGATCAGGTTCTCGTGGAGCTTCTTGATCTTGGTTATGCGCGCGCGTTCGGTCTTGGGCCAATGGACCGTGCTGGCGCGCGCGAGCCGAAGCTCTTCCGGAAGCGCCACCTCATCTTCAACGAGGGCGATGACGGGCAGAAGTCCGATGAAGGCGAGCTCCTGCCGCGTCTTGTCGTTGGTGTTGATGACGGCGACGGCCTTCCCGCTGGGGCGGGTGCGCGAAATGGCGGCGCCGGCTATCACGCCCATGAACGTGCTGTCCATGCCGCGGCATTTTTTCAGGTCGAACGTCACGCTGGTGCAACCCTGCCCGAACATGGTCGCCAGGATGTCGGGCAGCCCCAGGCTGTTGGCCTGCGTGGCGTAGCCGCTGGCGCGCACGTAGATCGTCTTGCCCAGAATGGCTACTTCTATCTTGCCTGCTTCTCTCATGCTCCCTTTCCCCGGAGCAAGCGCTCCCCGGAGCAAGCGCGCCCGCTTTGGCCCGCCCGTCTGCCTTCGCCCGTTCCCGGCCGCCGACCGGGAGGCGCCTGCGGCGATGTTCCGTTCGAGCCGGTTCAGGAACTCGTGCAAGCGGGGCCTGCCGGGCCTGGCCTCGAACTCATTAAACCTCCCGAAGACATGGCCGAATATCCTCTCATTCGCCGCACACGGGTAAGGCCTCTCGTCGGGCCCCAGCCCGAGCTTGGACCTGTGACGATAGCATCCGGCGTGGCAGAACGCAAGCCACTCGCACCCGCGGCAGACAGAAGGGACGTGTTCGGCCCGCCGCACGAACTCCCGCCACGCGCCGCCGCCCAGCATCTGCTGGAGCGTGCGCTCCAGGACGCTGCCCATGCGGTAGCGCTCCTCGACGAAGAAATCGCACGGGTAGACGTCCCCGTTCCATTCTGCCGTGAGGAGGTTCGAGCAGCCCTGACGGTACTCACAGTACTCCGGCACGAGCCCGAAATAAAGGTGCAGCCAATTGTCGATGTGCCGCACGTAGTAGCCGGGGTCATCTACCTCCACCCTCGCATCGAACAGGCGGGTCATGAACTCCCCGTATTGCCCGCTGGTGATCGAGTGCTCGCTGAGCCCGCCGCCCTCGGCCGGCTCGGTGCAGGGGATGACTTGGCAGAAGTGGATGTCGTTCTCGACCATGAAGCGCATCACCGCCTCGGGATGATCCACGTTGGCGGTGCTGATGACGACAAGGACGTTGAACTCGACCCCGTGTGTGCGCAGCAGTTCAAGCGCCCTCATGCTCGCATCATGGGTCGGCTGGCCGCCCGGGAACCTGCGGTGCGCGTTGAGCTCGGGGGGGGCCGTCGATGCTGAGGCCGACGAGGAACCGGTTTCGCGCGAGGAACTCGCACCACTCCCCGTCCAGCACTACCCCGTTGGTCTGGAGGCTGTTGCCCCAGCAATCGCCCCGGCTCGCGTGCCGGCTTTCGATCTCCAGCGCCCTTCGGAAGAAGTCCAGCCCCATCAGCGTCGGCTCGCCCCCTTGCCAAGCGATCTTGATCTGCGCGGGCGCCAGCGCCCGGTACTGCTGGCAGATCGCCTCGACAACTTCAAGGGACATCCGCGGCGGAGCGCCCCCGGCGTGGACCGCCTCCACCGGCCGGTAGTAGCAATACCCGCACGCCATATTGCAGTCGCAGGAGGCCGGTTTCACCAGGATGCCGAGGTGGGGTTTCTTCATTGCGAATCGGCTCCGGGAGCTCAGGCAGGCGACAATGAGAGCGCCGCAGGGTGCGCCGCGTTCGCCGAGGAGGACGACAAAGGCCTTCCGGCGCGCTCAGCCCGCCGGCCCGAGCCTGTCGCGCAGCAGCCTGATCTTGTCGCGCAGCCGCGCCGCCATCTGGAAGTCTTCCTTCTTGATGGCGACCTGCTGCTCGGCCTCCAGGCTGTGGAGCTGCTCGTAATTGGTCAGGGGGATGTTGTGGCGTTCCCGCAGGCTTCGGCGCATCTCCACCAGTCTCTGGTGCTGGGGGTTGGTGGCGGCATCTGCAAAGTTGCTGTGTTCGTCGAAATAGTCCCTGATCTCCGCTATGCCGCGGTTCAGAGCATGGACCGCTTCCTCCCAGCGTTCGCGCCGGCCTTCCAGGAGAGATTCGGCCCTGGCCCGGTCGCTGATGAGCTGCGGGCGGTAGCGGTCGCACTCCAGGGCGATGGCCACGTCCTCGGCATGCTGCCTCACGGTCGCCAGCACGTCCAGCGCGTGAGTGGAATCCCGGCGTGCATGCTCGTAGTCCCCTATCCGCAGCAACGCCGCGAGCCTGCGCGAGTAGTCCACCAGCTCATCTTCCAGCTCGTCCAGTAGGTTCTGCTCCAGGCGGAAAGGCGAGCTGCCATTCGCCTCCCCGTGGCCGGCTATCAGGAACCGCGCATACGTCAGCACGCTCTCGTACCCGTAGGGTCTGGACCCGTCCGGCCGGCCCTCCAGCACCCATTGGATCACGCCGTCGCGCAACCGCAGCTGGAGCTTGAGCTGCCCGTCCATGCCGACGACCTTACGGATGTTGTTGGCCTCCTCCTTTTCGTCGAAGGGCCAATCGTCGAGGATGATGGCCAGGTCCACGGGCATGCGTTCTCCTGCTCTCCTGTTATTGCCGGGCAGCCTGTGCTTCGGCCCCGCCGGTGGCCTCCACGTATCGCATCTGCAGATCGTGCAGCAGGGCGTTGAGGTAGCTCTGCTCGTCGGAGGTGAGGTTGCCTTCGGTCTTCTCACGGAGCATGCCGATCGTGTCGATCAGGAAGCTCGCCTCCGGCAGAGCCTTGTTCATTTCCTTCGTAATGGGGTCTTCAACCGCGCCCAGGGCCATGAGCGTCTGAGTGTAGAGACCGGCCAGGAACGTCCGGAAGTCCGGCTGCGGCAGCCTGCGCGGCTCTTCCTCGCCCGCCTCGGCGGCCTCGCCGCCTGCCTCCGGCTGCTCCGGGGGCTCTTGCACGGGCTCGCCCTCGGGCGGGGTCGGCTCTTCCTTCTGCTCTCTGAGCCTATCGCGCCCTTCGGCGACGGTCTTCTTCCAGTCCTCGTCGGCGCGAGGGACATCTTCCTGGCGCGCTTCTTCCTTCCGGTCTTGGCCTTCGCTCACGGGGCCCTCCGCCAAAGCGAACATCCGGACGCTGCCGGGGTCATTGCCTGAAAGACACCCCATATAGTGAACCGCTTTTCGCCGGATTTTTCAAGCGAATTTCCAGCCGGGAGCCCGCCCGGCCGCCGGTTGCTTGATCGGCGGGACGGCAGGGGGTAGAATTCCCGCTCTGCTGAGCCGACCATAGCTATCGGTAAGGGCCGATGACCATGTCACATCCCGAACTGGGCACGGAGCCGAGCGAACAGCGGCGTGCCGTGACGATCCGCAGCATCATCCTCGGCGCGCTACTGTGCGTGCTGATGGCCTCCGCCGTCTCCTACTTCGATGTCATCAAGGGTACCTCCGAGCTGGGCGGCTGCCACTTTCCCCCGGCGCCGATTTTCCTTTTCCTGATGGTCGTGCTCGGGCTGAACCTCCCGGTCAAGGCCCTGGGCGTGTTGGGGAACTTGATCTCCGGGGGGATCGTCGGCTTCGGCGGCGCCATGCTGTGGGCCCATTATCTGGGGGACCCGGACTGGCTGCTCAAGGGGTTGCTGTGGGGCGGGGTGGCTGCGATCGGCCTGGCCATCATCCTGACCCTGCTGATCGGCCGCAGGTCGCTCAACGCCCGCGAATTGATCCTCATCTTCAGCATGATGCTCATCTCTAGCGGCATCACGAGCTTCGGCTTCATCGCCACGGTGGTGCCCATGATGAATGGCTGGCAGTACCTGGCCACCCCCGACGCCGTGTGGGTGGACGCCTTCCAGTACATTCCAGACTGGATGGTGGTCGGCGACCCGGTTGAGATGCTGAAGGCCGTGAACCGGAATCTGGACTTCGAGCAGGTCGGCCAGGCCCACTTCCTGACCACCAAGTGGTTCTACGAAGGCATTCCGGAGGGCCAGAGTATCCCGTGGGGGCCGTGGGTCAAGCCCGTGCTCGCTTGGAGCCTTTTTGCCGCCCTGCTCTACGGGCTCATGTTCTGCCTCGTCTCCATCTTGCGCAAGCAGTGGGCGGAGAGGGAGAAGCTCCTGTTCCCGCTCATGCAGCTCCCGGTGGAGATGGCGAAGAGCGAGGAGGAGCCGGGCGCGATCAGCCCGCTACTGAAGAATCGGTTCCTTATCGCCGGTTTTCTCGTGCCGTTCCTCGTCCACAGCACAACGCAGTTGAAGCATTACTACGTTTCGCCGGTCGGCTACAACCAGAACCCCCTCCGCCAGAGGCTCAGCCCGTTCGCAGGCACCGCTCTGGAGCCGTTCGGCGGTGTGTGGCCGCTTGTCTTCTTCTCCGTCTTCGGGTTCTGCTACCTGCTCAGCACCGAGATCAGCCTGTCGGTGTGGCTCTTCTGGGTAATCAACCGGTTCCAGAGGCTGGTTCTGGACTGGGTCGGCACGCCGGGGGTAATGGATCAGCCGAACACCCCGGGCGCGGCTCAGTTCAACGGCGCACTGATCGTGTTCGTGCTCTTCGGCCTCTACGCCGCCCGCAGGCATCTGTGGGACGTCTTCCGGAAGGCCGTGTTCGGGGACAAGAGCGTCGACGACAGCGGGGAGCTGATCGGCTACCGGGCCTCGTTCTTCGGCCTCATCATCACTGTGACGGGCTTGGTAGCCTGGTGCAGCTTCATGGGCATGAAGGTGTGGGTGGCCTGCTTCGTCTTCTTCTTCTTCGTCATTACCATTATCGGCATCACGCGCGCCGTGGCCGAGTGCGGCTTGCTCTTCGTCAAGCTCGAGAGCGCCCAGCCCCAGCACTATATCCGCGCCCTCCTGGGCACGAGGTCCATCGATCCCGTCAGCTTCACCGTCCTGGGCTTCATCCGCTACGTGTCCATGTTCGACCTGAAGACGCTGTTCATGCCCGCGCTGATGCAGGGCTGCAAAGGGCGTGACACCGTCGGCGACCGGTCCAAGAAGACGCTGGTGGCCTTCGTCCTCGCCGTCGTCATCGTGATCCTGGTGAGCGGCACTCTCACGGTGAGGGCGTGCTACTCCGGCGGGGCCAGCAATGCTTACAGCTGGTTCTATACCGCCGGGCCTACCGGCCACGGGTTGACGCCGATGATGCAGTGGATCAACGAGGCGAGGGGGCCGGACTACACGGCCGTGGCCTACATGGTCGGTGGGGCGGCCGTATCTGGGTTCCTGATCTTCATGCGGCGCGGCTTCGCGTGGTGGCCGTTGCACCCGCTGGGCTACATCATGAGCCAGGGCTACTTCGAGAGCACCCGGGTGGCGTTCTCGTTCTTCATCGGCTGGATGGTCAAGGTTGCCGTGCTGAAGTTCGGGGGCGGCGGGCTGTTCAAGCGCCTGCGCCCGTTCTTCCTAGGGCTCATACTGGGCGAGTTCGGCACGGCCGGCATCTGGATCATTGTCGGCTTCGTCAAGGGCGAGTACGGGCCCTGGGTCTTCCCGGGCTGAGCCGGGGGGGCTCGTGCGAGGTCAAGGACTACGAGTGCTCCGTCAACCTTGCTTTGACGGGTGCAACTGGCGCACCCCCGTGGGCAGCGCCACCGCCCTCGGTGCCGCCGAACTCACTCATCTTCCGACCGGCGCCGCCTGATCTTCAGGCTCGGCCTCTCCCGCGTGACCTTGCTGTTGGGCTCCACGCTGTGGCTGAGAAAGACGTTGCCCCCGATCACCGAGCCCTTCCCTATCATAACGTCCCCCAGGATGCTCGCGTTTGAGTAGATGACTACGTCGTCCCCGATGGTCGGATGGCGCTTGAAGCCCCGCTTGAGGGTGCCGTTCGGCTCGGTCGGAAAGCTCAGCGCGCCGAGCGTGACGCCCTGGTACATCTTCACGTTGTCGCCGATCACGGTCGTCTCCCCCACCACTACGCCCGTACCGTGGTCGATGAAGAAGCTCCGCCCGATCGTCGCCCCGGGGTGGATGTCTATTCCCGACTCCCTGTGGGCGTGCTCGGCCATCATCCGCGGCAGCAGGGGCACGCCCTGCAGGTGCAGCTTGTGCGCCAGGCGGTGGATGAGCAGGGCGTGGAAGCCGGGGTAGCACATGATGATCTCGTCGTTGCCCGTGGCCGCCGGATCGCCCAGGTAGGCCGCCCGCACGTCCAGGTCCAGCATCTCGCTGAGGGCCGGCAGCTTCTGAAGCATCGCCAGGGCATGGTGGTGCGCCTCCTTGGCGCAGGATTCACGGGCCTCCTTCGTGGTGTCCCCGCGCGACCACAGGAGGCACTTGGCGCTCTCGGCGCACAGGCACTCGAAGGCCGTGTTGGTCATCTCGCCCAGGTGGTAGTTCAGGTTCGAGCGGTCCATGGCCTTCCCGCCGAAGTGGCCCGGGAACAATATCCTGGACAGGAGGCTGATGATGCGCACCACCATGTCCTGCCGCGGCAGGGGGTAGGTGCAGACGTGGTCCACAGTGCCGCGTGCCGCCAAGGTCCCGATGAGGCCATTCACAATGTCGGGCAGCTGGGCCTTGGCTGGCCCGCACCCGTCGCAGATGCCGGCCAGTGCGGCGGGGCATCCGCTCGCCATGATTTCGTCCGACATGGATCGTGTTCTCCGTGCCCAGGGTCCGCGGGATGGGGACTGAGGTACAGTCCCCCATTGTGTGCGGAATTCCCTGAGGAATCAATGGAGCATCAGAGGCGGTTCTTGCCGCCGGGCGGCGTGCCGCTAAATGACTGTCTGAAAAGGCCTTGTATGAGGTGGAAAGTGCGGGCGCAAAAAATCTCCGAAAAAATGCTTGACAGGCCATATCTGGCGATATATGATGCTCAACCATGCTACATGTGGTATGGAGAGGGGTGGCCGGATTCCTCCTTCATTGGTTCTTTTCCCGCTTGCATGGACAGATTTCACTGGAGTTGACGGGGGATGCGCTGTCCGTATTGTAAAGCCGACGACGACCGGGTGGCGAACTCCCGGACGAGTTCCGATGCCACAAGCGTCAAGCGCCGCCGGGAATGCAATCTATGCGGGCGCCGCTTCACCACCTACGAGCGCATCGAGGATACTGTGCTCCGGGTGGTCAAGAAGGATGGGGGGCGGGAGAACTTCTCGCGCAGCAAGATCCTGGCGGGCCTGCGCAAGGCCTGCTACAAGCGTCCCGTATCCGCGGACGCGCTCGAGGAGATCGTGGACGGGATCGAGCGTGAGCTGCACCAGCGTTTTGAGGGCGAGGTGCCGTCCCGGGAGATCGGCGAGCTGCTCATGCGGCGCCTCAAGGACCGGGACCAGGTGGCTTTCATCCGCTTCGCGTCCGTCTACCGGGAGTTCAAGGACGTGAGCGACTTCGTCGAACAGGCAGACATAATGCTCCAGGAGTCCGGCGGCGAGGGGGCAGGGGCCCCCCCGGGAGACTCGACGGGAGCGGAAGAACTCGAGTAACAGGAAAGGGCGGGAGCATGTCGATAGAGGTGAATGGACGGGAGCAAAAAGGGCAGGACGGGAACTCCGTCGTCATGGAACACGTGCGCAAGCGCGATGGGCGGCTCGTGCCGTTCAACAGCGCAAAGATCGCCGACGCGATCTTCAAGGCGGCGCAGGCGGTGGGGGGGCAGGACAGGGTTCTGGCCGAGGAGCTCGCCGGCGTGGTGACGATGTTCCTGGAGAAGAACTACTGCGATGAGGCCCCGACGATCGAAGATATCCAGGACACGGTCGAGAAGGTCCTGATCGAGATGGGCCACGCCCGCACCGCGAAGGCCTACATCCTTTACCGCGATCGCAGGACCCGCGTGCGAGGGTCCCTGCGCGTGCGCAAGCCTGCCGACAGCAACGGCGACCCGACGGACATGGCCCTGATGGTCAACACCGGAAGCCAGGACGAGCTTCAGTCCTGGGACCGCGGCCGCATCGCGCGCGCCCTGGAGGTTGAGGCTGACCTGGCGCCGACCGTGGCCGCTGAGATCGCCTCCGGTGTCGAGAAGCGCGTCATCGACAGCGACATGAAGAGGATATCCACCTCCCTGATCCGCGAGCTGGTGGACAACGAGCTGTTCGAGCGTGGGCTCACCCGGCGCCTGGAGAAACAGGCAGTGCTCGGCATCCCGAAGTTCGACCTCGACACGGTCATCCACTCCAAGAGCAAAGAAAACGCGAACATCTCCCAGAACAACCCCGAGGCGATCAACCTCATGATCGCCGAGAGCACGCTGAAGCAGTATGCGCTTCAGGAGGTCTTCAGCACGGACGTGGCCGACGCCCACATGCTGGGCAAGATCCACCTGCACGACCTGGGATACCCCACCCGCGTCTACTGTTCGAGCCACTCGCTGGAG
The DNA here is from genome assembly GCA_964534775.1 of uncultured candidatus Brocadiaceae bacterium. Lineage (GTDB taxonomy): Bacteria > Planctomycetota > Brocadiia > SM23-32 > SM23-32 > CAZHPE01. Next base: position 10,590 of record CAZHPE010000013.1, on the reverse strand, counting down.
TACCTGAAGAAATACGGCCTGCACCTGGTGAACCTCGACTCATCCAGCGCTCCCGCGCGCCACGCCGCCACGCTCACCGGCCACCTCAACACGTTCCTCGCATCCATGCAGGCCTACTACGCCGGGGCGCTCGGGGTGGGCTACATAAACATCTTCTACGCCCCCTACGTCGAGGACATGGACTATGCGCAGATGAAGCAGGAGGCCCAGCACCTCATCTTCAGCTCCTCGCAGAACGCCTTCAGCCGGGGCGGGCAGACCCTGTTCCTGGACTTCAACGTCCACACCGGCGTGCCGGACTACCTCAAAGAGGTGCCCGCCATCGGTCCGGGCGGGAAGTACACGGGGCGCAATTACGGCTCCTACGAATCGGCGGCCCAACGCTTCTGCAAGGTCATGCTGGACGTGTGGCGGGATGGCGACCAGTACGGGAATGTGTTCGCCTTCCCCAAGTGCGACCTCCATATCGACGACAACACGTTCACCGACCCGAACCAACGCGAAATCTTCGAGCACGCCTGCCAGATCGCCGGCGAGAACGGCGCGCCATACTTCGTGTTCGACCGCGACAAGGTGACCCTGAGCGCCTGCTGCCGTCTGCGCACCACGATCACCGACGACCACATGATCCGCCACCCCGAGAGCATGCGCTTCTGCGGGTTCCAGAACATCACCATCAACCTCCCACAGTGCGCATATCGCGTCGGGCGCGGCGACTACGAGGGCCTGCTGCGGGAGATCGACGAGATGATCGAGCTCGCCGTCAAGGCCCACCGCCAGAAGAAGGGCTTCATCGCCAGCCTCATGACTGGCCCGGAGAAGCCCCTGTGGCAGATCGGCAAGGTCGCCGAGGACGGCCGGCAGTACGTGGACCTCGCCGAGGCCACCTACATCATCGGCCTGGTGGGGCTGAACGAGTGCCTTCAGTACCTGATCGGCCGGGAGCTGCACGAGGGTGACGAGGCGCTCCGCATGGGCCTGCGCATCGTGCGCCACATGCAGTTCAAGGCCCGCGAGCTGGGCGGGAAGTTCGGCATGAAGGTGGCCCTGGAGGAGTCCCCGGCCGAGAGCGCCGCGCGCCGCCTGGCGAAGGTCGACCTGGCACGGTTCCCCGAGGCCCGGGAGGTAATAAGGGGCGACATCGAGGCCGACAGCATCTACTACACCAACAGCATCCACCTGCGGGCCGACGCCCCCGTGGACCTGCTCACCAGGATCAAGCTCCAGAGCAAGTTCCACCGCGCCATCGAGAGCGGCGCCATCATACATGCCTTCGTCGGCGAGGAACGGCCCTCCGCTGCGAGCATCATGAGGCTGATCGAGAAGACCTTCTTCAACACCCAGACCGCCCAACTCACCATCAGCCCCGAGTTTACCATCTGCCACGAGTGCCACGCCACTACCCCCGGCCTGAGGCAGCGGTGCGGACAGTGCCGAAGCCCCCTCGTGCACGGCCTCACGCGCATCGTGGGCTACTTCAGCCGCGTCGACAACTGGAACAAGTCCAAGCTCGGCGAGCTTGAGGACCGGCACGGTGGACGCTACAACGTCGGAGTATCCTGATACCTTATCGAATGGACAATTCATCGGAGTGAGTCGAATGCGAATCGAAGTCTACGGGAAGCAGGAATGTGGGCTGTGCAAGAGCGCCACGCGAAAGGTGACGCTGTTTCTGGACAAGAACGACCTTGGCGAGCAGGTCCCGATCTCCTTCATGGACGTGGAAACCGAGAACGGGGCGGCCGAGGGGGATTTCTACGATGTGTTCGAGATCCCGTCCGTCCTGCTCTTGAGTGACGAGGACCGCGTGCTCGCCCGGTGGGAAACCAAGCCGCCCTCCTCCGAGGACCTACGCGCGCACCTGTGCGTGGAGGAAGGCCGGTACGCCGCTGCGTGAACATGGGAGGGCACCGATGGAGATCAAGGGCTTCATTGAGAACAGTCTGCTGGAGTGGGAAGGGCGTCTGGCGTGCGTGGTGTTCGTGCCCCGCTGCAACCTGCGCTGCCGCTACTGCCACGCCGGCGGCCTGATCGGCGGCGAGCAGGCGGAGAGCGTGAGCCGCGAGCGCGTCCTCGACACGATCCGCGAGCACGAGGGATGGCTCGATGGCGTGGCGATCACCGGCGGCGAGCCGACCCTGCACGGTGAGGACCTGCTGGAGTTCATCGAGCAGGTGCACGCGCTGGGCGTGGAGGTGATGGTCGAGACCAATGGCACGCGCCCCGGCTGGGTCGAGCGGCTCGTGAGCGAGGGCCGGGCGGACGCGATTGCGATGGACCTGAAGGCCCCGCTCACGCGCGAGGACTACCGCCGGGTCACAGGGAGGGACGTGGACGTCGAGGACGTGCGTCGTTCCGTTCGCCACATCATCGGTAGCGGCATACCGCACGAGTTCCGCATCACGGTCGTGCCCGGGCTGGTCGGCGCGGAGGAGCTGGAACGGATGGCGCCCGAGCTCCAGGGCGCCCGGACGGTGGTGGTGCAGAACTTCCAGCCCGACAATTGCCTCGATCTCACGCTCCGGACGGTCGAGCCCTACATGCCGGAGGAGGTTGACGCGCTGGCCTCTGTGCTGGGGGGCGTGGCCGAGCGAGTGGTCGTTCGCGGCCGCGAGCGTGCGCTGGCCGTGCGGAGCGCCGGCTGAGTGCGGGGGCAGTGCAGCGCTGCCGGCCATCGGGGCCCAGGTGGGGGCATTTTCCGCAAGGTTAGGGCTACGCAGAGCGTGGGCCAGACCGGCCGGGGGCGGCGCGGCACCGGGCCGAGCGGCGGCCCCGGCGAGCGAGTAAGTATTTGTCAGCCCAAGAGATAGGCATTTAGGCGATGCGCGACGAAGCAGGGGTTTGATGCACCTGCTTGGATCGCCGGAGGGAGCGGCAGAGGGCGTCGCGAAAATCGCATTGACATTCCTCCGGCTCCGTCGAGTATCATCATTTGATGCTGCCTGAACGGATCGCGAGCCGGGCCAGCGCCCCAACTCCCCGTCAACGCCGCAGCACTATGAGGACGTGATGAGACTGCAGAAACTCGAACTGATCGGCTTCAAATCCTTCGCCGACAAGACCGTCGTGGAGTTCGACGGCAACATGACGGCCTTCGTCGGGCCGAACGGGTCCGGCAAGAGCAACGTGGTGGACGCTCTGAAGTGGGTGCTGGGCGAGCAGAGCGCGCGTCGCCTGCGGGGTGCGGAGATGGCCGACATGGTCTTCAGCGGCAGCGCCACGCGCGCGGCGCTCAGTTGCGCCGAGGTTCGCGTGACGCTGCTGAACGACCGGGGGCTGCTGCCGGTTGAGTATCAGGAGGTCTGCATCGCCCGCCGGTGCTACCGCTCGGGCGAGAGCGAGTACCTCCTCAACGGGCAGCCGTGCCGCCTCAAGGACATCCGATCCCTCCTCTTTGACACGGGCGTGGGCGTGAGCGCCTACAGCTTCATGGAGCAGGGGCAGGTGGATATGCTCATCCGGGCCGGCTCGCGGGAGCGGCGGCGCGTGCTGGAGGAGGCCGCGGGCGTCAGCCGGTTCCTGGCGCAGAAGAAGGAGGCCGAGAACAAGCTCGAGCGCGTGCGGACCAACCTGCTGAGGGTCACGGACATCGTCCAGGAACTCGAGCGCCAACTGCGCAGCGTGCGCTACCAGGCCGCCAAAGCCAGACGCTACAAGAGGCTCGGCGATGAGCTTCGGCGCCTGCGTCTGGCGCTGGGGCTGCACGTGTGGCGGCGGCTGCTTGATGAGCGCGGGCAGAACGGCGGGGCCATCGAGGCCCAGGAGGCGCTGAGTCGGGAGCTCAACGATCGCCTCTCCGGCCTGCGTGCGGAACTGTCGAAGGCCCAGCAGGACCTAGAGCATCACCGCGCGGAGATGGCCAAGGCCGAGGAGCGGCTCTTGCAGATCGAGGCGCGGCACTACGGGCTGGGCAGGGAGATCGAGCTGAATCGGAACCGCTGCGCCGAACTCGATGAGCGTCGGTGGCAGGAGGATGCCCGAACTGCGGAGGCCCAGGAAAGCATCCGAAAGGTGCGCGAGGAGGTGGCGGAGGCCGACTCGGAGATGGCCGGGGGCGCGGCAGCGCTCGATGGACGCCGCGCGACGTGCGAGGAGCAGGCTGCGGCGCTGCGCGAGGCGGAGGAGGGCCTGCGCGAGCTGGAGGGCCGCCTGGACAGGGAGAAGGCTGGCGTATTCGAGCTCATGCAGCAGGAGTCGCACCTGCAGAACCAGATCGGCATGCTCTCCGCGCAGCAGGCGACCCTCGCCGGGCGGCTCAAGCGCCAGCAGGATCGGCGGGACCATCTGAGCGGGCAGCGGGACCGCCTGAGCGCTGAGAGGACCGAGGTGCAGGGGCGGCTGGCCGCGGTCCGCAGGGAACTGGAACAGGTGCGCGGGGACAAGGCCGTCGTGGACAACCGCCTGTCCGAATCTGCCCTCCACATGGGGCGGCTCACCTCCGAGATCGGCGAGATGAAGGCCGAGCTCAAGGGCCGTATCAGCCGCCGACAGGTAATCCAGGACCTCCAGGACACCGCCGAGGGCGTCGGAAGCGGAGTGAAGCTGATTCTGGCGGAGATCGCCCGCCCGGGGAGCCCGTTGGCCGGCTCGCCCGGCCTGCTGGCGGACCTGCTGGAGGTGCCGAGGCGCGACGCGCTCGCCCTGGAGGCCGCGCTCGGACACCGCGTGCAGGGGATCGTGGTCAACACGCGCCTTCAGGCCGTGGAGGCCCTGCAACTCCTTCGCCGGGGCCGCAAGGGCCGGGCCGAGGTGATTGTGCTCGAGGACCTGGCGGTCGCGCCCCGGCTTGAAGTCTCGCGCGGCGGCGGGGAGGCGGCCCGCCTTGCCGACTTGGTTCGCGTCTCCGGCGGGGCCGAGCCGGCGGTGGAGGCCCTGCTGGGGAACTGTTTCGTCGTGGACGAGGCCGAGGCGGCGCAGCGCCTGCTCGCAGGCGAGCTGCCCTCGGGGGTGAGAATTGTGACCCGGAAGGGCGAGTGTTTCGAGCCGGGCGGCCTCTGGTCGGCCGGCGAGCCGGAGACGGGTAGCCTCATCAGCCGGCGCAGCGAGCTGACCGAGCTGGCTGTAGAGATCGGGGAGCTCAAGTCCCGCCTAGACGCACTTTCGGGCGAGGGCGAGCGGTGCGCCGCGTCCATGGCTACCTTGGAGCGGGAAAGGGCCGCCCTGGCCTCGCAGAGGGAAGAGTTGGGCGAGCAGGAGAATGATCTGCGCAGCCGCCATGCCTTGCTTACCAGCCAGGAGGAGCAGCGGGCGGAGGAGCTGGAGCTGATCGGGTCGGAGATCTCCTCGTTGAGCGAGGACATCGAGGGGGCGGAGCAGCGTTCCGTGCAGGCCAGCGGTGAGGCGGAAAGTGTCCGGGGCCGACGCTCTGAGCGGGAAGGGGCACTGGAGGGGCTGAAGGCGGAACTGCGACGCGAGCGCGAATTGCAGGAGCGCCTGATGGGCGAGGTGAGTGCGCTGCGCAGTGAGCTTGCGCGCCGGGAGGAGCAGCTTAGCGGCCTCAAGGCCCTTGCGGAGCGGCAGCGGGGCGAGCTGCGCCATCGCCAGGAGGAACTGGGTGGGTTGGCCCGCCAGCGTGAGGCTGGCGAAGGGCTGCGCCGTGAGGCCGACGAAAGGATCCGGGTGGCGACGGCGGAGCAGGCCGTCCTGGAACAGGAGAGGGCCGTGCTTGCCGCGCTCGCGAGGGAGAAGGCGGGGGCGGTGGAGCAGGTGCGGGCCGCGATGGAGGAGCGGCAGGCCCTGGCCGAGCGCGCCACCGAAGAGCGCGACGGGGCCGAGCGGGACCTGCAGCAACTGCGGCTGATGGAGAACGAGTTTCGGCTGAAGCTTGAGAACCTCGGCGAACGCGTCGCCGAGGAGTGCGGCGTGCGCTTGGCGGCGCTGGAACGCGATCCCGACTCGTGGCGCGAAGAGCCGCCCTTCACGGACGTGCAGATCGATGAGTTCGCCGCGCACGAAGAGCAGCCTCAGGCCATGGTGGCGCGCTGGTACGCCGAGGCGGAAAGCGCCCCCCCCGAGGCCGAGGAGAGTGCGGATGAGCCGGGCCGCAGGAAGGTGTGCCTCGCCGATGCGATCGAGCTGCGCGAGGGAGTTCTGGGGATTGCTAACGACCCCGAGACGGACTGGGAGGCCACGGGCGCGCGTGTCGAGACCCTCAAGAAGCAGGTGGGCCAGATGGGCGGGGCGAATCTGGATGCGATCCGGGAGCAGGATGAGCTTGAGGTGCGCGCGCAGTTCCTGACGAATCAGAAGGACGACCTGGACCGGGCCCGCCGCCAGGAGTTGGAGATAATCCGGGAGCTGAGCGTCAAGAGCCGCCAGAACTTCCTGGAGACCTTCGAGGCCGTGCAGGCGAACTTCCAGGTCATCGTGCGCAAGCTCTTCGGCGGTGGGGCTGGGGAGATCATGCTGGAGGGGGACGTCGAAGACGTGCTGGAGGCCGGCATCGAGATCATGGTGAGGCCGCCGGGCAAGGAAACGCGGTCGATATCGCTGCTCAGCGGCGGCGAGAAGGCCCTGAGCGCCGTGGCCCTGCTTTTCGCGATCTTCAAGGCGAAGCCCAGCCCTTTCTGCGTGCTGGATGAGGTAGACGCTCCGTTGGACGAGGCCAATGTCGGCCGTTTCATCTCGCTGGTGCAGGAGTATTGCGAGAACACGCAGTTCGTCATCGTCACCCACAACAAGGTGACCATGGGGGCGGCGCAGACGCTCTACGGCATATCGCTGCGCGAAGACGGGGTAAGCCAGAAGGTGGCGGTGAACTTCTCGGAGGTCGACAGCCGCCTCGAGGAGATGCGCCGCCAGACCCGCCAGGCCCAGGGACGGGCAAAGGCGGGCTGAGGACATGGGAGGCGGCCGACGGTCCCGCTCGGGCCTCAGACCAACGCGGTATAGTGGGCGGTGAGTACCGCCACATCGTCGTCAAGCTCCGTCGACCCGACGTATTCGCGCACCGCCTTGATCACCCGATCCGCGAGCATGGCGGGCTTTATGTCACGATCCCGCTTCACCGCGCGCAGGAGGCGTTCCGTGCCGAAGGGCTGGTTCGCCGGAAAGCCGGCCTCGATGACGCCGTCGGTATAGAGGACGATGATGTCACCGTGGGCCATCTTCGTTTGGCGCATCTCGAAGGTTACCTCCTCCGAAATGCCCAGCAGGGGGCCGCCCTCGGTGAGCCAGATGGGCTGTCCTGCGCGCAGCAGCAGGGGGTAGGGATGGCCGCAGCAGCAGGAGTTGAGGACCTGCGTCTCGAGTTCGAGTTCGAGGTAGCAGAGGGTGATGAGGCGCTCAGAGCGCTCGAGGTCGCCGTTCATGATGCGGTTGACCTGCTGGGTGAGATTGGCGACCGAGCGTCCGGGGTATGATTCGCTGCGCACGACGCTGCGCAGGGCCGTGGCCACGAGGCCGGCGCCGAGATCATGCCCGCTCACATCCGCCAGGAGCATGCACACGCGGTTGTCGTGGACCCAGAAATCCAGGAAGTCGCCGCCCACCTGCGCGGCCGGGTGGCACGCGCCCGCCACGTGCAGCGGGCCGACCAGTAGCGGCTCGCTCGGCAGGAGGCGAAGCTGGATCTCTGCGGCGACTTTCAGCTCTTCCTCCAGGTGCCTGCGCCGGCGTTCTCCCTTGATGAGACGGCACTTGTGGATCTGGGCTGCGGTGTGTGAGGCCACGGCGCGCACGAGCTCCAGATCGTCGGGCGTGAAGCCGCTGCCGACAATTTTGCGCGTCAGATTCAGCACGCCGAGCACCCGGGCGTCGTCGCTGCCATCGACCGGAATGGAGAGCGGCACGCTCAGGAAGGAAGAACTGTTCTTCAGGGCGCCCACACGCAGAGTCGCCAGCGGCATCGTATCGCCGGCTCCGACGAACATCTCCCTGCCGCTCTGAAACACCTTGCCGCTGATCCCCTCGCCCGGGCGCACCAACGTGGCCTCGGCAATGTCCTGGTGTATGCCCACGCTGGCGGCGATCCTTAGCGCATCCGCCGGGGGGTCATGGAGCATGATGGACGTGCGCGAACAGTCAAGCAGCAGGGCAGCCCCCTCGCAGACGAAAGCGCAGACGTCTCTCTCGCCGCTTATGTCGGCGGCGCGCCTGCTCATTTCCAGCAGGAAGTTATGCCGCAGTTCCCGGTGCCCAAGCGTGCTCGTCTGACCCGCAACGTGCGGCGCCTCCCGCGCACTCTCCTTGCCCATAGGTATTCCCCTGTTCGCCGGCCCGCTTGCGAGTCCGGCACTTGCGGACTGCACTCGCAACATTATACGGGGGGTGTACTGCGAAAGACAACGGCTTTCGAGTCGGGTGGAAAGGCCAGCGGTTGCTGGGGTCCGCCGGGTGGTCCAGGACCTGCCATAGTGGTAGCAGTGCGAGGATCGGGCAACATAGCATGGGTGGTCCGATATGCGTAACAGCGCTATGGGCAGAGAGCTACGGAAGCACTGTGCCGGCTTCCCATCGCTGGCGCGATGTTTGCGAAGACTATCGTCAAGTACCGTGAAGCAAGGTGGAGAAACGGATGTTTGCTGAGGGAGGATGAAACGATGGCTCTGAACGATCGGTTCTTGGGAGGCTGGGATTGGGACCCATGGCACGAGCTTGGCCGTATGCACCAGCATGTGCACAGGGTGCTGGAAACCGGCTGCCCCTCCCGGTTCCTGGCCCCGTTCCCTGCCGTGAACGTCTGGACGGGCGAGGAGCGCCGTGTTGTGACGGCCGATCTGCTCGGTTTGAACACCGAAGACTTGGACGTTTCGGTGGAGCGCGACGTGCTCGCCGCCGGTGGCTCCCGGGAGAGGGAGCCCATTGGCGAGGGCGACATTTCCCGGCGGCACGAGCGCGGGCACGGTTCCTTCACGCGCACAGTGAAGCTGCCGTACTCCGTCGATTCCGCCGGGGTTGAGGCGACCTACAAGGAAGGCGTGCTCAGGATCGTGCTCCCGCGCAGCGAGCGCAGCAAGCCGAAGAGGATCGAGGTTACCGGCTGACTGCGGCCGCATGCAGCCGGGTGTGACACGGAGAGCTAACCGCCGAAACACGGCGGCGATTCGGGAGGTGAAAGACGATGGCTGATAAGATCGAAGTGACACATGGCCCAAGCGCAGAGGCGCCGGCCGAGCGGATCACTACAGGGCCGAGCTTCGCCCCGCGCGTGGACGTGCTGGAGAAGCCGGACTCCCCGGTGGTGCTGGCGGACATGCCCGGAGTGTCCAGGGACGACGTCAGTGTGGTGCTTGAGAAGGGCGTCCAGACGATGGACGGCGAGGTGGGTTCCGAGGAGGAAGGCGGCCTGACCCTGCACATACAGGAATACGAAGTCGGCCATTACCACCGGGCCTTTGATGTCGGCGAGGGCCTTGATCCCAGCGGGGTCGAGGCGAGCATGAAGGACGGCGTGCTGCGGCTCGTCATCCCGAAACGGGAGGACTTGAAACCGCGCAGAATCGAGAGCAAAGGCCAGTAAGGCAGACGCGTTGGCCCTCTCTCGCGTGGGCATCGGAAGGACGTGGGGAACATGGCGCTGAAGAATCTGGTGCCGCGGCACAAGATACGTCGGCAAGAGGAACGTCCCATGGCGGGAAGATGATAGGGATTGCCGACGAGTAGGGCAAGAGCAGCGTTGTGGCTTGGGAGTGTGTATGGGCGCAATGGTGCATTTCCGTTGCTTATTGGAATGGATTGCCCGTGTGTACTGAGACCGGGAGATAGGCTTATGCGCCTCGCCGCGGCACAGAAGATACGTGATTATGTACGGCACGTGGAGTCAGACCTACCCGACGCCATGCTGGAAGCCTTGCACCGAATGCTGTTTGATTCGTGCCCGGAAGTGAGGTATGCGGTGGCTGAGGCGCTTTTCTACGGCGGAACCGCGTTTTCCCTCCCGTTCCTCGAAGTACTGCAGGAGGTAGAACAATCCGTAGCGATCAGGGCTACCGCGGAACGGGCCTTGCTGCGCATCGAATATCCTCGATGCAAGCGACCTGCGGTGAACCAGCTCCTTCTTGCATCGGACGATACGGGGTTGGGGATGACTCTTCTCGAATGGTGCAAGGTGCACCAGAAGGTCCTGTGCTACGCTGAACGCGAGTCGCCCGACGTGATCGGCATCCCGTGTTTTGCCACCGCGGTGGACCTTACGTATGTGGGGGAACCTATGTGGGACACATACTGAGATTCCTGCGAGGAAGTCGCTGAACCACTTCCCGAGGAAGACAAGAAGGCGCTCGAAGCTTTGCCCGGTGGCCCAATCCCGGAGATGCAAGATACGCCCGTAATAGTCCTGGTGGCGTCGAAGAAACCGGCTGAAGGAGAGCCGATTAAGTTTCCCCCCAAACCGCCAGGCACCCATTTCTTTTTGGCACCAAGCAGGATTGACGATATCCTCGCGACCCTGGATAAAGTGGCCTACAGCCAGGGGCCACACTGATCTGGGTAGCTCCCGAGTGCATGCGGAAGGGCACCAAGGACGCGGGCGGAGCATGCATGCCATCAGCGAAATGGGGAGGTCGCAATGGCCGAGAGTAGTGATGTGCAGAAGATCTCGAAGTTCATCGTTTCGGATGAGTTCCGCGAATTCGTCCGGGTGTGCGAACA
>CAZHPE010000012.1:0-28667 GCA_964534775.1 uncultured candidatus Brocadiaceae bacterium | reverse complement strand
GCGAGTCTAACATATCAGGCAAGTACCAATCAGGACAAAACGTGACTTTCACCACGGGCTGATAGCCCAACGCCCCACGCTCGCCATCTGCGCAAGGCAGGTGCGCACTTGCCGGGCACGGACGAAGAAGCGTCTTGCCCTCTCCTCCTCAGAAATACCATCTTCCTGTCCAGAACAAGCCACAAAGAACACTCCCTCGAGAAAGGTGTAAGCGCAATCGCCTTGAGAAGCTCATCCGTCTGCTCGCGGAGAATACGGAAGAAAGTGATGATTTCGCCGTCGATGTCGTTATAGGTCTCTACGGGCGAAAGTTGGCGATTCAGAAGAACGGCTGCCGAACCACCGAACGGCTCGCAGTGGCAGTTGCATGGAGGCAGCAGAGGAAGCAGCCCTTTTAGGTGGCTGAACTTCCCCCGTACCAACCGAACGCGATTAGCTTCCTGCGGCGAGCTCGCGGTCTTCTGACCTGAATGCCGCCGGTGCGCCCCCTAAGAGGTTTGCTTGGTGCATGCTGCCGTAGATGGGCGAAGGCGTTCCCACCATTTTCTCTCATCCCCAGGACTCCATAATCACTTATATCAGGTTTGAGGCGGTCTCGCAACTCTGAAAGCGCTAACTAACGGTCGCTTCGCTGTTGAGGCGCTGGTGGGTTCAGCGGGACAGGTGCGTTCGGGCCAACGGGGTGTCGCGCGGGCTGCCGCCAGCGCACTCAGAACGACCATTTGGGCTCGTAGCCCAGGATGCGCTTGGCCTTGTCGATGGGCAATCGTCCGTCCCGGTCCACCGGGCCGATGTGGAAGATATCAAACCCCAGGCCGTCCTTCTCCAGCGCGAGCCGAAACGCCTGCGCCACGTCCTCAAGATGCGTCATCCACAGCGTGCCCGTCCCCGCCGCCGCCTTCCTGTCCCACTTCTCAGGCGACGTCGGACGCGTCAGCCGAAGAATCACCGTGGGCAACCCCATCTCCACGGCGAAGTGGCGCACGATGTGCTCCTCAAATACCTTCATCATCTTATATCCCGAGTGGTCCGGGACGGGGGGGACATCCTCGGTCACGCCCCTTGGGAACAGATGCGAATGCGGCCCCGAATAGACCGACAGGGTGCCGGTGCAGACGGCTTTCTTGACCCCGGCGGCCACCGCCTCCTCCAGCAGGATGTAGGTTCCCTTCACGCTCACGTCGAACCCGCGCCCGTGCTCAAAATGTGGGCGCATCGCGAGGTGGACGATGGCATCCATACCTTCCACGGCCCGTCTGACTTGCCGCCGGTTGGTCACGCTGCCCCTGATGGCTTCGCCCTCAGGGGCCTGAATCGGAACTATGTCCATGAGGCGGAGGGAATGTCTCCCTGCCAGCCCCTTGCGTACGCCACGGGCCACCTGACCCTGCGCTCCGGTGATGAGCACCTTCACAGTCGTCTCCTTCTCGTCGCTCAGAACGACCATTTGGGCTCGTAGCCCAGGATGCGCTTGGCCTTGTCGATGGGCAATCGTCCGTCCCGGTCCACCGGGCCGATGTGGAAGATATCAAACCCCAGGCCGTCCTTTTCCAGCGCGAGCCGATACGCCTGCGCCACGTCCTCAAGATGCGTCATCTGCTGGGAGCCGGTTCCCGCCGCGGCCATCGCGTCCCAATCCTCAGCCGCCGTCGGCAGCGTCAACCGAAGAATCACCGTCGGCAGCCCCATCTCGCATGCGAAATGGCGCACGACGTGCTCCTCGAAGATCTTCATCATCTTATATCCCCAGTAATCCGGGACGAGAGGGGCATCCTCGGTCACCCCATTTGTCTCGGGGGCGCCGAACGGATGCGAACTCGGCCCGCAATAGACCGACAGGGTGCTAGTGCAGACGGCTTTCTTGACCCCCTCGGCCAGCGCCTCCTCCAGCAGGATGTAGGTCCCCTTCACGCTCACGTCGAATGCGAGCGCGTTAAAGTGCGGGCGCATCGCCAGATGGACGATAGCATCCATGCCTTTCACGGCCCGTCTGACTTGCCGCCGGTTGGCCACACTGCCCCTGATGGCCTCGCCTTCAGGGTCCTGAATCGGAACTATGTCCATGAGGCGGAGGGAATGTCTCCCTGCTAACCCCTTGCGTACGCCACGGGCCACTTGGCCCTGCGCTCCGGTGATGAGCACCTTCACAGCCGTCTCCTTCTGTTCGGTCTTGTCCGTGCTCGGCCCGGCTTTAGGCCCGCGTCGGGGCGCCGAAAGCATCGGTTCATTGTTCCAGCGCGGGCGGGTCATGTAGAATGTAAGCGTCCGCGAAGCGGGAAGTCAAGCACTGCCGGCCCGAAGGGGCCAGAAAGGATGATGCAGGCGGATGATGAGCTTCACGACCCAACAGATTGCCGAGCTGGCCGGCGGCGAGCTACACGGCGGGGGGGACGTTCGCATCGGCGGCGTGCATTCCCTTGACGCCGCGGGACAGGGCGACCTGGCGTTCGTAACCGGCGGGAAGATGCACGCTGCGGCGGCCCGGAGCGCTGCCGGCGCGCTGCTGACGGCGGAGCTGGTGGATGGCTACGATGGGCCGCAGATTGTCTGCGGGGACCCCGAGCTGTCCGTGGCGAAACTGCTGGAGCAGGTCCACGAGCTGGAGCTGCCGCGGCCCGAGGGCGTGAGCGAGGCGGCGTCCATCAGCCCGGGCGCGCGCCTTGGCCGGGGGGTGAGTGTGGGCGCCTGCGCGGTGATCGAGGAAGGGGCGGTGCTCGGGGACGAGGTGACGGTCTATCCGCTGAGCTACGTGGGACGCGGCTCGCGGCTGGGCGCGCGCACGATCATCCACGCGCACGTGACCGTCTACGCCGGGGTCCAGGTCGGCGAGGACTGCATCTTGCACTCGGGCTGCGTAGTGGGCGCGGACGGGTTCCGATACATCCAGCGGGAGGGCCGCAGCGTCAAGCTGGCCCACGTGGCCGGGGTGAGGATCGGGAGCGGCGTGGAGATCGGGGCGAACGCGTGCGTGGACCGCGGGATGGTCGAGGATACGGTGATCGGTGACGGCGTGAAGATCGACAACCACTGCAACGTGGCGCATAACTGCAGCGTTGGGGACCACACGATCATGGCGGGCTACGCGCGGCTGGCCGGGAGCGTGCGGGTCGGCCAGGGCGTAATGATGGGCGCGGACGCCCGCGTGGTGGACCACATGGACATCGGCGACGGGGTGAAGATGGCGGCCGGCACGACGGTCCTCAAGAACGCGGAGCCGGGGGCCGTGCTGCTGGGCACGCCCGCATACCCCGCCCGGGAAGGGATGCGCATACTCGCGATGCAAAGCAGGCTCCCGGATATGCACAGGAAGCTCGTGGCGCTCCAGAAGGAAGTGGAAGAGATCAAGGCGCGCCTCGCCGAGGCCCTCGCGGAACGGGGCGGAGGGGCTTGAGGCGCGCCCCTCTCGCACGGCCGGCCCGCAACCGGTCCAGGGCTGGACACGGGGGGCGCAAGGCCACTATCATGAAGCCAGTCGAGAGATTGCCGAACGCCCGGTGAGGGCGGCGCGGCTTGCCAGCAAGGAGGATGCGAAGAATGCTTCGGAAATCGGTTGCGTTGATGCTGTGTGTGGTCGCGCTGGCGGGCGGGTGCCGCAAGAAGACCCCCGAGGACGGAACCACCGGTGAGTCCGTTCCAGCCGTCGCCGCCCCGGCCGGGTTCGTCCACGTCGACGCGGACGAACCGAAGGTGTCCATCACGTCGCGGCCGATCACGGTCGGGCAGTTCGTGGAGTTCCTGCGCGAGACCGGACAGAACGTGCCGGGCGCCCTGCTGCCCGAGTCGGCCAAGATGACCGATCCGGTCATGGGGCTGACCCTGGAACAGGCGCGCGCCTATGCCACCTGGCGCATGCTGCGTCTGCCCCGTGCGAAGGAGTGGGAGGCGGCCGTGGAGATCGTCGGGGCCGCGCCCTATCCGTGGGCGGAGGGCAGGGAAGGACCGCGCGCGGGGGCGCGACTCCACTTGGTGCTCGGCTGGCAGGAGGGTGGGCCGGGGGAACTTGAGGCCGAGCAGGAGAAAGAACAGCTCATGGCGGCCTTTCGTGAGACCTTCAGCGACAGCATCCAGCAGGCGAAGCAGGAAGCCGAAGCGCTCGCCACGCAATACTCGGAAGAGTTGAGCGCCGCGTGGGAGGAGGCCAAGCCCGTCATCGTCGAGCTGCTCGAAAAGAAGAAGGCGGCCGTCCGGGAGGCCACCAGGAGAGAGAACCTTGGAGAGTCGGTCGCGTTCCTGAATGGCGTTGCCGACAAGAAGTGGTTCGCCGCCATCCAGAAGGCCTCCCAGAAGCCCCTGGCGGATGTGGAAGCCGCCATCAAGGCGTACGAAGACTACCTCGCCGAGCAGCGAAAACTGATCCAATCGGTCGTCGAACAATTTCAGGAGGGCAACCAGGGCCTCCAGCAGACGGCAGTGGCGATGAGGACGCAGCTCGAGCAGTCGGGCGAGGCGTTCGCCGGCTACATCAAGGAGGGAGGCGACGAGCTGGCCGAGCGCCTCGGAGAGTTGGCGCGTGACCTGAGCATGGCCCCGAGGCTGCACGAACTGAACGCGGCGGGCAAAGAGGTGCTGGGAAAGCTCGCCGACAGGGCACGGGATCTCATGGCCGAGTTGCCGCGGTTGGTGGACATGCCGGAAGTCGACGAGGAAGGCGAGGAACACGCTAGGCTCACCACGAGTTTCGAGGCGGTCAAAGCGAAGCTGGCCGCGCTCGACGAGCACGTCGGCAAGGCATTCCTGAACGAGTCGGAACTCCTGAAGGACATCGAGGACCTCCGGAGCGCCGGCTCGCTCAACAAGGGCCTGGAAGCCGAGATCACCGAACTCAAGAAGCTGCTCGATGCCTTCCAGGGGGCCGAGGAAGCGGAGGTCGACGAAATCGACGCGGTTGACGAGGGGGGCGAGCACGAGCACGGCCACGAGGAAGCGCCGACCGATTGACGCATTGACCGGCAGCGGTCCGGGGGGCGGGCCGCCGGCCGACCCACTCGTAGTTCGCAGAGAGCCTGCCGATGGGCGAGGTCCTGAAATACATGCTTCTGGGCCTGCTTCAGGGCGCGACGGAGTTCCTGCCCGTCAGCAGCTCGGGGCACCTGTTCTTCCTGAAGAACCTTCTGGGCGTGAAATCGGAGGAAGGGTTGCTGATGGAGGTATGCCTTCACCTGGGCACCCTGGTGGCGGTCCTTCTCGTGTTGCGCAGGGACCTGTGGAAGCTGGCCGTCGACGGGGTCAAGGGGGCAGGGCTCCTGATTCGCGGCCGCCGAGGCGAGCTGGCCGAAGCTGCCCCCGAATTCTCCACCGCCCTGGCGGTCGTCGCGGGCAGCGTGCCGGCTGCTGCGGTGGGCCTGCTCATCCACAGGCGGGGGATCGAGGAGAGCCTCGCAAACCCGCGCCTGGTGGGCGCCATGCTCGTCATTACCGGCCTCGTGCTGGCGGCCAGCCGGCTGGCGCCGCGCGGCCTGCGGGAAGGCCCCGGCGCGGCCAGGGGCTTCCTGATCGGAATCGCCCAGGCCGTCGCCATCCTGCCCGGCCTCAGCCGTTCGGGATCGACCATCGTGACCGGCTGTTTTCTCGGCCTGAAGCGCGACGCGGCCGTCAGGTTTTCCTTCGTGCTTGCGGTACCCGTCATGGTGGGCGCTGGCGTGTTCAAGATCGCCATGAGCCTCGGGAGCGGCGGCGAGGCATGGGTGCCGTCGGGGGGCGGGCCGTCTCTTGCCATCGCCTGCGGGACAGTCGTGGCGGCCCTCAGCGGGTGGGCGTGCCTGCGGCTTCTCTTGCGCATCATCCGGCGGGGACAACTTCACTGGTTCGCGGCCTACTGCCTGCCTGCGGGCCTGGCATTGTTCATCCTTAGTTTCATCTCGTAGGGACGCGCATGGCGAAGAAGAAGGAAGATGTCCCGGAAGAAACCGGCCCGGAGACCCGAGTCGAAGGGCGCGGCTACCTGGCGGAGACGCGGCGCCTGGGCGTAAGCGTCCTGGCAATGCTGCCGCTGGTGGTCATATACCAGATGGGCATCGTGCGGAGCCGGGCCGGCGTGCGCAACATCGCCGAAGTGTGGCTGACCGGGCCGTTCTCGCTGCTGGGGGTGCACGCCACCACTGCGGTCAACATAATCGTGATGGTCGGGCTGCTGGTCGCCCTGTGGAGGCTGGAGCGCACGGGCGCCGTCTGCTTCAGTTTCCTCTTCATCATGGTGCTGGAGGCCGTGATCTACGCCACCGTGATGTTCCTCACCGCCGACGCGGCGGCCCGCCTCGTCCAGCGCCACGCCATGGACATGCTATCCGCCGGCAACGCTTCCTTGGGTCCGAAACTGTGGCTGTCGGTCGGTGCGGGTGTATACGAGGAGTTGCTCTTCCGGCTGATACTGCTCGCCGGCGGCGTCTTCGTGCTTCACCGAGTTTTCCAGTTCCGCAAGATGCCCAGCATGGCGCTGATGCTCGTGATCTCAAGCCTGGCGTTCTCCGCCGCCCATCACGCCGGCCCGATAGGGGAGACCTTCGACCGCTTCGTCTTCATCTTCCGCACGGTCTGCGGCCTGATGCTCGGGATCGTCTTCCTGACGCGGGGCCTGGGCGTGGCCGCCTGGATGCACGCGCTCTATAACGTGCTCGTGCTCTCGAAAGGCTGGGGTGCGTAGCAACGAGAGTTTCTCTACGGACTTCTTGCGCTTTCCGTGCTGTAATTGTGGCAAGGGGAACAAGGGGAGTGGGATGGCCTATCCGATGGAAACGAGTGCATGTTAGGATTCTCAGTGCATGCGTCTCTCTGCTTGGCTTGGCTGTTGTGGGTGCCTGGATGTTCTGGGCCCAAGATACTGTAGGGCGGGCCATTCGTAGGGGGGACGTATCTGGCGTGAAAGCTCTCCTATACGAGTCTCCAGCCCTTCTCGACGAGAAAGGTGCCGTGTTGCTATGTGAGGCCGCTTCGCATGGTCACCACGAGCTTGTCTACGTCTTCCTTGCAGAAGGCGTAGATGTCAACGCTGAAACACCCCAGGGGGTTAGTCCCATCGAAGCTGCTTCTCGCGAGGGCCGCAGTGGCGTGGCGACGCTACTGCTGGATGCAGGTGCAGACATCACAAGCCGGTCACTTGCACGGGCGATCGAGAATGGTCAATGCGACGTATTGAGGTTACTTATTGATGCCGGAGGGAGGATCGACGAACACGTCTTAGCGAGTACTGCTGGAAGCGGCAAAGAAGGACTCATCAAGTTTCTCATTCGCGCATCTCGTGATATGAGCGGGCGCGATGCCATGGGTGGTACGCTTCTCCATGATGTCGCCTTTGAGCAAGACCCGCCAGCAGAAAAGGCAAGACTGCTCCTGGCTCTGGGGGCCAACATTGATGCCTGGAACGAAATGGGGATGACCCCTCTCCTCTGGACCTTGAGGCATGCCGGCAATCCAGAGAAGATGGTTGAGGTGCTTCTGGCAAATGGCGCTGACGTAAATGCGAGAGATGGTTTGAACGGCTCTACTCCGCTGGATTGGGCAATGGAAACGGGACGCGGCCGCATAATACAGGACCTTTTGAAAGAACGCGGGGCTATGATGCACGCGCAGCCACCAACTCGTTAAGCTGCCGCGATCATAGCAGCGCCTGCCAAATAGCCTCCGATGAGCCGAGCGGCCCCCGCCCGGCTCACTTGATGCGCGGGTCGGTTTCCCGCTTGGTCGCCACCACCTTCTTCTTGAACTTGGAGGTGTCGCGCAGGTTCTGGAGCGCCCGGTCGTAAGCGCGGCGATTTATCGGGACCTTGACCGGCTCACCCTTCCAGGAGGAGAGCTGAACGGCGTTGGCGAGCTCCACCGACCTGACGCCGTCGGCCCCCGGAGCGATGAGTTTCTCGCGGTAGAGGATGGCGCGCGCCCAGTTCCTGATTATCACGCCGTGGCCGGACTCGCCCTCGGGGAGCTTTATCTCCATCTCCTCGGCCTTCGGCGCCCCCCACATCGCCTTGTTGACCCTGTTGAACTTCGCTATGCCGCCCTTGTAGCGATGGACGGTGAGCGTTTCGTCCTGCAGCCGCAGCTTCCCCTTGTCGCCCGCAATCTCGATGAGGTGGCCGGGACCGGGCTCGCACGTCGAGGCGTAGAAGTAGCCGCTCGCCCCGTTCGGATATTCCAGGAGGGCCGCGGCGTCGTCCTCGACCTCGATATCGTGCGTGAGCGTGCGGGTCACGCCCGTCACCTTCGAGGGCATGCCCCCGAGCAACGTGAACATGTCCAACGTGTGGGGCGACTGGTTCAGGAGCGGGCCGCCCCCCTCGCCGTCCCACGTGGCGCGCCAGCCTCCGGAGTTGTAGTAGGCCTGCGAGCGGAAGGTGGGAAAGATCAGGAGCGTGCGCGTGACCTCGCCCAGCACGCCCCTCTCCACCAGCTTGCGCGCGGCCCGCACCGTCGGCTCCGTGCGCCGCTGGAACATGGCGGCGAATACCTTGCCGCTCTTCTCGGCGGCCCGGACCATCCGCGCGGCCTGGCTCGTGCGAACGGCGATGGGCTTCTCGCTCAGCACGTGCAGGCCGGCCCTAAACGCATCGATGGCGATCGGGGGGTGGAAGTAATGCGGCGTGGCGATGATGATACCGTCCACCAAGCCCGACTTCAGCAGGACCCGGGGCTTCACAAAGTGCGGAGCGCCGAACCGCTCGCCGATCTCTTGCGCCCGGTCCGGATCGATGTCGCAAACCGCCGTCAGCGTCACCTCGTCCAACCTGCCGCACGCATTGCAGTGTGAACCGCCCATCCCGCCGACACCGACGATCCCTACTCTCAGTTTCCTGCGAGCCATTTCAGTACCCTCTGAATCTGGAATTGCCGTCCTCTGCCGACCACGGCGGATGAACACGCTGGGCAGGTGTTGTAGCAGGTCGACCGGGCAAAATCAACCATGTGGGCCGCGCGCGTCACGGCCGCAATTGGAGCCGCCGGGAACTCGCTGGTATAATCGGTTGGCAGAGGGGCGGGGGCGGCCCGCCCGGGGACATTATACTATTTGGACGGTTCGATCATGCAGAAATACCGATGCCGCATCTGCGGCTACGTCTACGATCCCGATGTGGGCGACCTGATGGGAGGCATCGCGCCGGGCACGTCCTTCGAGAACCTTCCCGAAGGCTGGGAATGCCCGCTGTGCGGAGTTGGCAAGGAATTGTTCGATGCGGTGGACTGAGGCGGCCGGAACCTGCCGCCGAAGGAGCGCGTAGCGATGAGAAACCGGCTGCTCTGCGGTTTGCTGGCTGCCCTTGTTCTTGGCGTCGCGGGCGCGTCGTGCTCCGGCGTGATCAACGCGGGCACGGCCTCGCGCGCGGCGCTGGACGCGCCCCCCGAGCGGCCGGGATTCACCATCGCCATCCTGGGCGACCGCACGAACGGGGAGCCGGAAGGGCTCCAAGTCCTCCGGCAGGCCGTCGACGACATCAACCGGCTGCGCCCTGACCTCGTCGTGCATATCGGAGACCAGGTGCCCGGCTACAAGCGCGACATGGCCGAGTGGGAGGGGGACATCAGGGCCTTCGAAGGGATCATCGGTGGCCTGGAGGCGCCCTTCTACCCCTGCGCCGGCAACCATGACGTGATCACCGGCACCGGCGACCCGGACGACCATCGCGGTGAAGCGCTCTACAAGAAGCATTTCGGCCCGCTCTACTACTCGTTCGACTACCGCGACTGCCACTTCGTCGTCCTCTACAGCGACGAGGCGCTTCAGTCGCTGCCCCGCTTCAGCGCGCAGCAGCTCGACTGGCTCGCCTGCGACCTGGAAGGGAGTCGCGGCCGCCAAAGCATTGTCTTTGTGCATAAGCCCGCCTGGGAATACGCCAAGAGCAACTGGGACGATGTCCACGCGATACTGAAAGAGCACGACGTGCGGGCGGTCTTCGCCGGGCACTTCCACCACTCTCACAAGTCAATCGAGCGCGACGGCATCCGGCATTACGTGATGGGCGTCACGGGTGGGCGCATCTACTCCCCCGAGGGCGCCGGGGGCCTGGAGCACTTCTCGCTGCTCCATGTCCGGCCGGACGGTTTCACGCTCGCGCACCTTCGCCCGGGGAGCGTGCTGCCCGAGGACTTCGTCACGCACGCCGACTTCAAGAACATGGAGACGATCCGGTTCCTGGGGCGGGACAAGGTGGGCGTGCTCGCCGCCATCCCCAGCCCCGAGGTGGGCGAAGTCGACGAGCCCGTTCGCGTCATCGTCCACAACCCGCTCGACCGCCCGCTCACGGTCACCGTACGCGGCAACCCCCGAGGGGGGCCCTGGACCTTTGAACCGCCGGAAAGCAACTCCCTGCGCGTAGATGCCGGCAAGTCCGTCGAGACGTCGATCACCGCCAGATGCCCTCGCATCCGGCCGGCCGAACTCGTCGTGCCCGAGGTCGAGGTCCAGTACGACTACGTCAACGAACGCGGCGAGACGGTGCCCCTTGTCCTGCGGCGGCGGGTGCCGTTGGCGCGGCGCGGCAAGCTGCCCAACCCCAGCGAGGCCGGGTCTGATGACGCAGTCATCCTCGCCACACCCGGGGGGACGCGGGGGACCTGGAACGTCGCGGCGTGGCATTTCAGCCCGTACGAATCGCGCGAGCCGTCGGCACGGTTCCGCCCCATAACATCGCGCGAAGCGCTCTGGTTCCGGGTAAGGGTCCCTGACGTGGCCATCGCGCATCGCCGGGCGAGGCCCGGCGCAAGACTGCTCAGCGACGCCATTTTCGTCGGCCTCGTGCCGGCGGGAGCCGTTGAAGAAGTGTCCGCCCCGCCGCAGGTAATCGTTCTGTTTCCCTTCGCGCCCGCGGGCGAGGGCGGCGCATTTCTCGCGGACTTCGACGACCGGGCGCCTAAGCTCCTCAACGCAATTGAGGGCGTGAAGCTCTTCGCCGAGGAGACCGACGACGGTTGGCAATGCACGGTGGGGATACCCTGGGAAGCCCTGATGGGGAAGGAGCTGCCACTTGGCGAGCGGTTGCGGTTCAACTTCGGCGTGTGGGACAACGACGGGCGGCTCTTCACCGAACTTCGTACCTGGGCGCCCTATGACGATGTGAGCCAGTGGGGCACGATCGTCCTGGAGGAGGCGCGGTGAGGCGGGTGCCGTCCACGCGCGGGAGCACACCGCACTCAGTACTCAGGGGCCAGGGATCAAGGGCCAGGGTTCAGGACCAAGGTCGAAAGGTCCAAGAGTTACGACGACCGGTGCAATCGGTTTTGGTGACACAGGCAAGGGATGAGGGAGCAGGGATGCGATACAAAGAGGGTCTCTACTACGGAGGGCGGTTGCACCGCTTGACTCTTTGACCTTCGTTGACACTCAGGACTTAGTTGCCAGGGGCCCGGGGGCAGGACAGCCCCCTCCCCGACCCTTCAATCCTGATGTCTCTCCCTGCGACCTGCGTAATCTTTGCGTGCCCCAATTCTATGTGCCGGTCGTTATGCGGGTTGACAACCGTGAACGCCGGGCGTTACCATTAGTAAGGGAACTGGCCGGGTAGCTCAGTTGGTAGAGCAGAGGATTCATAAGCCTCGGGTCGGGGGTTCAAGTCCCTCCCCGGCTACCAAGTAAATCAAAGGCGCAAGGTCTTGCGGATTTAGGCCTTGCGCCTTTTGTTTGACAAGGCAACCCTGCGACCTGTAGTATCAAATGATAGCAAGCCCGTGGCGAAGGGGGTTTAGAGGCATGCCCATCGACATCTGGCGGTATGAATCGCGGGAATGCCGGTGTGCGGACGTGCCGGCTGAGAACGGCCGCACACCGGCTCTATTTGGGCCCTAACGAAGGCAAAGCGCGGGCGAAACGCCATCGATACATGGCGGAGTACTACGAGAACCGGGGTGACGAGGGTGCTGATAGCGCGGCTACCTTCCGCCGGGCAGTTGTGAACGCCGGTCGAAAAGTGCGGCGGGGGCCGGCCCAAAAGCGCAGCACCTATGCCATGTATACCCCGTCGCTTGACGGGTGTCAATTCTCCCCTATGATTGCTTCGATCGAGCCGCCCGGGTGCGGCGGGCTATGCGACGTTTGGACTCCCGCAGGCGATAGCTCTCGCCGTTGGCCTCCAGGACGTGGATGCGGTGCGTGAGGCGGGGGTCCACGGCAAGGCGGCATGGATTTTCGCCGTTTCGCTCAGAACAGCGCATGGCCGTTCTGACGACAAGGGGAGGAACCATGCGGGATCCCACGGTTCTTTTTGGTCGTGATAGGAATCAGGGAGTCCTATGCGCTATCGCCATAGTTCTCCTTGTCTTGAGTGGCTTCAGTTTTCTGGGCGCCTTCGTAGGCGATTATACAGGCGAGCCGTCTCTTGTGCGGGTCCTGGGAGGGAATGCCAGCGGCAGGGACATAGCGGCGGCTGCCGCGTTTTTGATCGGCTCGAATTTCCTCAACATTGCTGCCATCATCCTTGGCCTTATTGCCTGGCTGCAGAAGAAGAACCCCACCGGCAAGGTGATTGTCCTCCTTGCCTTTTTCCTACTTCTGGCCGTGTGTATCAGAGAGCTGTTTTCTGCGGTACAGACTTGGGCATGAAACGATCCGTCCCCACGAGTAAGACCCTTTGGCCGTCCTCCCGGCAAACATCGCGTCATGTGTGCAACCTCTGCCTGTGGCATACGCAATACCTCGCGCGGGCGAATGCCTGATGTCGCTGGGATATGCTGATCCGCGGTTTGAGGATACGTATCGGCACAACATCGCCCCCCCCGAATTCTTCAAGGGGATTCCGGGCTCGGCTCGGGCCATTGGCGCGGTTCTGCGCCGGAATCAGAGCTGGTCATCGGTGCGCTGAATCTTGAAAATGACTGGCCGAAGCCCGTCCGTGCAGCAGGCCACCGCGGTGCCCGGAACGTCCATCCAGGAGTAGTTCGCGCCCCTGCGCAGGGAGCTGATGTATCGGTAGATGTCAACGAACGCCGCGTTGCAGAATCCGTCCGGATGGCGCCCGTCGGTTACGAACTCGTCGCCAATCTCGAACGCGGGACAGATGGGGTCCAGGGACGCTTTGCAGCCCGTGCCCCCGTTCGGATGGATCTCCCGCAAGTCCAGTTTCCCGATGACGGTTATCTTGACGTTCTGCGGCTCGTGTTCCGGCATTCGTTCTACCTCCTCGTATGACGTTTGTGGGTCAAACGGTCCTCGAACGGCTTCTTAGACGGGATCAAAAGGATCAACCGGATGCGGGAAAGGCAGGAAAGACTGACGACAAGGCTGAGTCACGGTCGCGAGCCACGGACCAAACCATCAGGCTTGTCCGTGCGTTCCACAGCACCATCGGGCACGGGCAAGGCTACGCCTTGGCCCGTGGCACCCATAAGGCCCGGCGGCGCGGCCGTTCATTCGGGCACGCCATGGCGTGCCGCTACAGTTCCATTCGTACTCGGAACATCCTCAGCCGGCTTCCAGCCACCGGCAGACGTCTTCCGCGTAGTATGTGATGACGGCGTCCGCACCGGCGCGCCTGATGCACAGGACGGATTCCAGCGCGGTGGCCTGCTCGTCGATGGCGTCGGCACGGGCCGCGAATTTCAGCATGGCGTACTCGCCGCTCACCTGGTAGGCAGAGATCGGCAGGCGCGTCTCCCGCCTCAGATCGTGCAGGACGTCGAGGTACGGCATCGCGGGCTTGACCATGAGCCAGTCGGCGCCTTCCGCCTCGTCCAGCAGGGCGTCCTTCAGCGCCTCGCGCGCGTTGCCGGGCGGGAGCTGGTAGGAGCGCCTGTCGCCGAAGCTCGGGCTGGAGTGCGCCGCGTCGCGGAACGGCCCGTAAAAAGCTGACGCGAACTTCGCCGCATAGGACATTATGGCTGCGCCCTGGAAGCCCGCCCCGTCCAGCCCATCGCGGATGGCGCCGATCATGCCGTCCATCATGCCCGAGGGCGCCACCATGTCCGCACCCGCCGCGGCATGGGCACGCGCCATGCCGGCGAGCAGGGGCAGCGTCGCGTCGTTGTTGACTTCGCCAGATTCCGCAAGCACGCCGCAGTGGCCGTGGTCGGTATAGGCGCACAGGCACAGGTCGGTTATCACCGTCACGTCGGGCCGCTCGTCCTTGAGCGCCCGTACGGCTGCGGGGACGAGGCCGTCCTCGCGGACGGCCGACGAGCCCGTGTCGTCCTTCGCGTCGGCATCGGGCACGCCGAAGAGCAGGATCGCCCCCGACTTCAGGCCCGCCACGCGCTCCCGGATGAGGTCGACCGACATCCTTTCGACCCCGGGCATGGACGGGATTCCTTCCCTTCTGCCCCCGCCCGGGACGGCGAACAGGGGGTAGATAAGGTCGGCGCGGGACAGCCCGGTCTCCGCGGCCAAGCGCCGCATTCCCTCGGTGCGCCGCAGCCTCCGCAATCGGGTTTTCGGATACATGGTTGACCCCTGCTGTTGGATTTCCGCGGACCCGGTAGTCAGATGAGTTCGGCCAGGATCGTGCACGGCCCGCCGTCGGCCCTCGCGACCATCAGCGGCAGGGCGATGACGCGGCGCAGGCCGGCAAGGTCCTCGGACAGGTCCATGTCCTCGAAGAGGAAGAAGCGCCTCCCCGCGCCGCCCAGGAGGATTCTGTGCGCCTCGCAGCCCTCGTCGACGTGCTGCATGCAGGCGAGCGAGATCGTGTCAAGCCCGAGGGCGCGCAGCCCCGGAAACTCCTCCCGCAGGAAGCGCGCGCCGGCCACGCTGAACCCCGGCGAATAGAGGGAGTAACGCCCCGGGTCGGAGGCGCGCACGGCGGAATGGCCCGTGCGCACCAGCAGCAGATCGGCCCCGGCGATCGCCGGCGCGTGGGCTTCAAGGTGCTCGGCCCGCACAAGCTCGCCGTCGTCCAGCGGCACCTCAACGCAGGCCGGCCGCGCGAACACGAACTCCGCAGCCGTGAAATCGGTCAGCGACAGTCCGTCCGCGATGAAGTGCCGCGGCGTGTCCACGTGCGTGCCCACGTGGGTGTTGAGCGTGAGCTCCAGAATGTTGCTGCCATCTCCGCGCGCCATATCGGAGCGACGGCGCAGCGTCATCGGCGGCATGCCCAGCGGAACCGGATCGTCGGGCGTCAGTTCGTAAGAGATGCGGACGTATCGGATCTTCTGGCCCTCCTCATTCTCGGCGGCCGCGTAATGCGGCGGCGCGGCAGGGGCTATGTTTGAGCGTTCATGCTCAGGATTTCGTCGCGTGTGATAAGTGTCAGGGGCCGGAGCTTGAAGCCGCCGTCCACCACCAGGTCGCTGCCCGTGGTGTATGGGCTCGCCACGTCGGAGAGCAGCAGCGCCGCAGCCGGGCCGCACTCCTCCGGATCGCCGAGCCGCCCCATGGGAATCTGGGCCAGGAAGTTCTCCCGGAACCCCTCGTCGGCCAGAGCCTCCTTGAGGTTCACGGCCATCTTCGTCAGGAAGATGCCCGGGGTCAGGAGGTTGATGCGGATGCCGAACGGCGCCAGCTCCAGCGCCCACGTCTCGGCGCAGGCCTTCAGGCCGACCTTCGACGTGCGGTAGGACGTCTCCTTGAAGGCGGGGTTGAACTGGATCGTAGAGCACACGATCAGGATGCTCCCGACCCGCCGCGCGATCATGTGCCGCGAAACCTCCCGCACCCCCCACATGCACGCCGAGAGGTTGGTGTTGATCGTGTTCATCCACGCCTCGGTCGTCATCTTCGTAACCGGTTCGTGCCAGTGGTGCGCGGAGTTGTTGACGTACAGGTCGAGGCGGCCGAACAGCTCGATGGCCCTCGCTACCATTGCGACGACCTGGTCTTCCTTGCTCACGTCGGTCGGGATGGCGTGGGCCTCCACGCCGAGCCCCTTCAGCTCCTCCACCGTCTCCGCCTCGGGGTGGCGCTGGGCGATGGCGATGTTGACGCCCTCCTTCGCCAGCGCGAGGGCGATGCCCCGGCCGATGCCCCGGCCCCCGCCGGTAATGAGCGCGCTCTTTCCCTTTAGACCCAGGTCCACGTGGCTTCCCTCCGGCTCCAAGTCCATGCTCTATTGAGTCCCGTCCGCGACGAAATCATACGGCAGGGCCGCCGCCGCGTCAACGAAGAAACCCTCGAATCGGTGCGCACTAACGGAGCAGCATCTTGACAGAACTTCTCGTCTCTGGTACAAGGCGTGTGGCGCCCGGGCATGGCTGACGGGAAAGGAGCACGGGGCGGGACCAAACGTGAACGTCGGACGGAAACGCGGAGGAGCATGACGGCATGGCAGAGACAGGACAGATTAAGGTTGCGATCGTGGGCGCGGGCAACTGCGCCCAGGCGCTGCTTCAGGGCATCGAATACTACCGGCGGCACCCGGCCGATACCGGCGGGCTGATGAACGCCGACCTGGGCGGCTACAGCGTGGCCGACATTACGTGCGTCGCCGCGTTCGACGTCGATGCCCGCAAGGTGGGGCGGGACATTCACGGCGCCGTATTCGCCGAGCCGAACATGGCCTACAAATACCCCGGCGTGCCGCTGGAACCCGGCGGGGTGACGGTGCAGATGGGGCCGATCATGGACGGCGTGCCGGAGCACCTGGCCGAACTCGTGGTTCTGAGCGATGCGGAGCCCTGCGACGTGGCCGGCGTGCTCAGGGAATCGGGCGCTGAGATGCTGCTGAACCTCCTGCCCACCGGCTCGGCGCGGGCGGCCCGTTTCTACGCGGATATGGCCATCAGAGAGGTCGGGATAGGCTTCATAAACGGCATGCCGGAGCTAATCGTGTGCGATCCGGCCTACCAGGAGATCGCCGCTGCCGGCGGGATGCCGCTGATCGGCGACGACGTCAAGAGCCAGATCGGCGCCACGATCATCCACCGCTGCCTGAGCGAGCTCTTTGTTGAGCGTGGGATACACATCGACGCGACCTATCAGCTCAACTACGCCGGCAACACGGACTTCCTGAACCTGTGCAACCGCGGCGCGTCAAAGCATAAGACCAAGCGCGCGGCGGTCGAGCAGGTGATCCCGTACGAGACCGAAATCTCCACCGGCTTCAGCTACATCGAGCTGATGAAGGACAGGAAGACGGCTTACTTCTGGATTGACGGAGGGAACTTTGGCCACGCGCCCCTGCGCTTCGAGGCGAAGCTGGAGGTGGAGGACAGCGCGAACTTCGCCGGCGTGATGGTGGACATGATCCGCTACGCGCGTATCGCCCTTGACCGCAACACCGGCGGGGTGCTGGAATCGGCCTGCGCTTTTCTGACGAAACATCCGCCCGTCCCCATGCCCGACGCGCAGGCGATACTGCAGCTTCAGGAGTTCGTCGCCGGTACGCGGGAGCGCTAGGCGCAAGCACCATGAACCTTGGCGCGGAATCAGGCGGGCAGGACGTGCCGGAGATGGTCGCGGTCGGCCGCATCCTGAACGAGACCATCGTGTTCTCGGGCGGCAGCACGCAGTCTGTCTTGGGGAGCCCCGCCGCGTATTCGTCCGTGTGCGCATCTCGGCTGGGCACCTCGGCCGCCGTCGTGACGCGGATTGGCCGCGACTTCCCCGACGGGCTGCTCGGGGCGCTGAGGGAGGCAGGAGTGGACATGCGGGGCATCGTGCGCGAGGGAGATGCCTCCACCACGAATCGGCTCGTATACCGCCCGGACGGCACGAAGGTCATCGAGTACATGGAGCAGTCCCCGCCGATCGCGCGCCGGGACGTGCCGGCGGCGTATCGCGGCGCGGGGCTCTTCTACGTCTGCCCGATGGACTTCGACGTTGCGCCGGACGAACTGCGGGCCATCAAGGGGATGGGCGAGGTGCTGGCCGGCGACCTGGGAGGGTACGGCGGCGCGCATTCGCCGCCGGCGGAGGTTCCCCAGTTGAAGATGGACCCCGAGGGGACCCGCGGCATTGTCGGCGCATTCGACATCGTGAAGGCGAGCGTGGAGGATTGCTGCCGCCTGACCGGCGATGAGGATGTTGACGTAGAAGCGCTCTCCTCCGAGTTCCGGGATTGGGGCGCGGGGATCGTCGTCATCACCCTTGGCGAGGAGGGCGCATATCTGCGCACGCCCGATGCCGGGCGCCTCGTCCCCGCTTTCCACGGCCGCGCCATCGACCCGACGGGCGGGGGCGACAGCTTCATGGGCGGGTTCTTGAGCGAGTACCTCCGCACCCGCGACCCCGAGCGTTCCGCGGTCTTCGCGGCGATGACGGCGC
The DNA here is from genome assembly GCA_964534775.1 of uncultured candidatus Brocadiaceae bacterium. Classification (GTDB taxonomy): domain Bacteria; phylum Planctomycetota; class Brocadiia; order SM23-32; family SM23-32; genus CAZHPE01. The sequence goes on along the minus strand of CAZHPE010000012.1, from coordinate 10,552 downwards.
TGATGGTCATCGAGGGCACGGGCGGGGTGCGCATCGAGCGGTTTCCAACTCGCCGGGACGTCGAGCGGCGGCTCGGCGACGCGTGGGCTGTCTAGATTCTGATCGTCGGAAAGGACCGGAGGCGAACCATGGCGGGAAAAGGGAAGCTCAAGATGGGGGTGCTGGGTTGCGGAAGCATTGCGGAGATTGCCCACTTCCCATCGATCCAGCAGTCGCCCGATGCGGAGTTGGAGGCGGTGTGCGACACCGATGAGGAGCGCCTGAGGGAGGTCAAGGCCAAGTGGGGCGCACGCGTCACTTACACCGATTACCGGAAGATGTTCGCGGAGGCCCAGATCGACGCGGTGGTGATCGCCACGCCCAACAACCTGCACCGCAACCAAGCCGTGGCGGCGGCCAGGGCGGGGATGAATGTCATCGTCGAGAAACCGCTGGCGGTGACGAACAGGGAGGCGTGGAACATCGTCAACGCGTGCCGGGAGCACGGCGTCAAGCTCATGGTTGGCTGCGACCGCCGGTTCTGGACGCATAACCAATGGGCCAAGGAACTCATCGAGGACGGCGTGATAGGCGACGTGCTCATGTCGCGCGCCTCGCTCCACGAGCACTGGTCGAACTACCAGGACCACGTCGCGCACACGGACTTCCGCCTGGACTGCTCCGTGGCGGGCGGGGCGGCCATCAGCGACACGGGAGCGCACGCCATCGACCTCCTGACGTGGCTGAACGGGAGCAAGGTCAAGCGCGTCACCGGCATCGCCAAACGCCTCGCCATGCCGGAATCGTATACGCTCTGCGACGACACGGCGTGGGTGCTCGCGGAGTTCGAGAACGGCGCGACCGGATGCGTGAGCTGCAACCGCTTCAGCCCCGCCGTCAGCCAGGTCACGGAACTCTACGGCACCGAGGGGACTATCTTTACTTCCACCGACGCGGTCAACCCCTACCAGAGCTGGCCGATGGCCGTGTTCACCAACAAGGACTACGACCGCGACACGCTCCCGAAGCTCCTTCGCGACTATCGCTGGCCGGAGCTTTTCTGGGTGGAGGACTGGATCGATAAGCCCGTGCGCAAGCGCTGGATACCCATCTGCCCGCCGCGTTCGCCGAGCAACTACGAGCGGATGTGCCAGCACTTCCTGGATTGCCTGCTTGGCGACGCGGAGCCGCTGGTCTCCGGCGAGGACGGCGCGCGGGCGGTTGAGGTGATGTGCGCGGTGTTCAAGAGCCAGGAGACTGGCGCGTGGGTTGACCTGCCGCTCGAAGAGGAGGTCATCCCGCCGCACTACAAGCCGCTTCCACGGGAAGACTGAGAGGATACAGAATGGCAAAGGTACTTGTGACGGGCGGAACCGGGTTCGTGGGCGCCGAGCTTGTGCTGCAGCTCCTTGAGCGCGGTGACGAGGTGAGCGTGCTGACGCGCTCGGCGGAGCCGGTCGGGCCGGATGGCGTCATGTGGATAAGGGCGGACCTTTCGGATGCGGGGTCACTCTGGAGCGCGCTTGCTGGGCGCCGGTTCGAGTGCATCTATCACGTGGCCTCGCTCCCCTGCGACACGGGCGACCCGGAGGAGATGGTACGTGTGAATATCGGCGGCGCGACGCACATGCTGGAGTTCGCGCGCAGGAGCGGCGCCGGGCGTTTCGTGCTCACCAGTTCCATAAGCGCCTACGGCTGGTTTCCGTCGACGAAGTTCGATCCACCCCTCGAAATGCCCGTGACCGAGGAGCACATCAGTCGGCCGAAAGACATGTACTGCGCGACGAAGCGCGCGCAGGAGATTCTTGCGACGACCTTCCACCACGAGTACGGCGTGCCCACGGTGGCGCTTCGCGTCACGGCCGTGATCGGTCCGAGGGGGCACGGGGGAGGGCGGATGTGGCATGAGTTCGCGGAGCAGCTTGCGGGTGGCGAGTGGATTCAACTGCCGCAGATGTCGGAGGACGATCTCTCCCACTTCGTGGACGTTCGCGACGTGGCGGCCATGCACATCGCCGCCGGCACGGAAGACGGCGCCGTGGGCGAGGCCTTCAACTGCTGCGGACCGGGCCCGACGCGGGGCCACGAGTTCGCGGAGATCGTTACGGGTATTGCGCCCGGCATCGAGGTGAAGTACGGATTCCCCTGGAGCATGTCCCAGGGCGGGGAACTCGCCTTCGACATGTCCAAGGCGAAGAGGCTGATCGGTTTCGAGCCGCAGTATTCTGTGGCCGATTCGGTCCGATGCATCAAGGAATGGGCGGACGCGGGAGGCTTGGAAGACAGCGGGGCATGAAACGCGGGCCGAAGAAGAAGAAGGCCGGCGGGCCGGCGCGCCGGCCGGTTGCCTCTACACTCTGGAGAGGACGAAACCTCGGCCGCAGCGCTATGAAGATTCGATCCTTCGCTGCACCTTCGCCCACGAGCCGGTGATGAGGAAGCTCTCCCCCATGTTCTCGACCATCCGGGCGAACTTCACCATCGGGGTCGCGAAGGAGATCGTGGAGCCCGGGACGAACGGGCGGGCCGAGACGTCGAACATCCCGATGATCGACCGAGGCCGCTCCTTGTCCTTCTCAAGATACGGATACTGCACGATCAGGCCGCACCCGGCGCCGAACGGCGCGATCACTGCGTTGGGATCGGTCTCATCGAAGTTCGACAGCGTGAAGAGCCCGGAAAGCACATCCGGCGTGGCGAAGAAGATGACTACCTCGGGCTCGTCCACCGCGTCCAGCTTGTCCCAGCGTTTGAAGACGGCGTATTTCGCCGGCGCTTCCATCTGGGGTGCGTTGGCCCTCGTCTCGCGCACGATCTCAGGGGTCTTCTTGTAACGCTCCCCCTCGAGTTTTCCTGGAATCCCGCAGGAGAGGAAATACTCAAAATACGGCATCGCGGTCGTTGAGAACCCCATGTATTTCTTGCCGCCCCCGCACGGCACGGAGTCCTGGTCGAAGGCGAGCGTTTCTCCCTTGCGGACGCTGACAAGTCGCCCGATCATGCACGTGTGGCCCTTGCTCGGGCGCAGGTGCTGCCGATACGCCTCATCGTCGGAATAGTAGAGACACAGGGGCAAGTCCGCGCCATCGAAATACTGCGCCCAGAGCTGGACGAACTTATCACGAAGGCCGACATCCATCCCTTCCTCCTCCTTGCGACCAGCGGCCGCACCTTGCGAGATACTATGAGCGTGGAATCTGCTCCAACGCATCGGAGGGATTCACATATCGGAACCGGTATCCAGCCTCCACGGCCTTCCTGGGGAAAACCCGCTGTCCTCGGGCCGCGAGGTCTGCGACCTGTCCGATCGCCACACGAAGCGCAACCCTCGGCACTGGCAGCCAGCTCTTCCGGCCCAGCACGCGCCCGAGCGTCGTGGCGAACTCCCGATTGGTGACCGGATGCGGGGCCGTCCCGTTGACCGGCCCCAGCATCGACTCGTTATCGAGGGCGAACAAGATCACGCCTACCAGGTCTTCGATGTGGACCCACGAAACCCATTGTCGCCCGCTGCCGACCGGCCCGCCGACGTGCAGCCGGAACGGGAGCGCCATCTGCTTGAGCGCGCCGCCTTCCGGAGCCAGCACGACCCCCGTGCGAAGCAGCACCGCGCGGATGCCTGCGCTGGTCGCCCCGGCCGCCGCCTCCCATTCGCGCCCCACCTGGGCCAGAAAGTCCGAACCCGCCGGGGCATCCTCGTCAAGCTCCTCGTCCCCGTGCGGCCCGTAGTATCCCACGCCCGACGCGTTGATGAGCGTCCTGGGTCCTTCGGCGAGGCCCGCCATCGCCTCCACAACGTTCTGCGTTGCCTGCACGCGGCTGGTCAGAATCCTGCGCTTCTGCGCGGCGGTCCAGCGGCGGGCGAATATCGGCTCCCCGGCAAGGTTCACGACGGCGTCCGCGTCCGAGACGGCCTGCTGCCACGGGCCGGGGGCGGTGGGGTCGCCCTCGACCAGCACGACGGCCTTCGGCAGGGTCGCGCGGGCCGCCGCCGCATCGCGGGTCAGCACGGCAATAGAATCCCCCCGGGCCAGCAGCTCATCGACGAGGCGCCGCCCGATCAGGCCGGTTCCGCCGGTTATAAAGGCCCTCACTTTCGCCTCCTCCCGCGCCCTCGCTACTACCGTGGGCATCTACCCAGTATACTCCTCGCAAGCTATGGCGTCCAAGCAGTCCGAGGGCCGACACGAGTGCGCGTAAGCCGCGGGGAGGAAAAGGTGGAGCTCGAGATCGGGATGGTCGGGTTGGACACGAGCCACTGCGAGGCGTTCGTTAAGCTCTTCAACTATCCGGAGGCCGAGCACCATGTGCCCGGATGCCGGGTGGTGGCGGCCTACGCGGGAGGAAGCGAACTCTGTGCCGTGAGCCGCGACCGGGTGGCGGGGTTTGCGGAATCCCTGCAGGATGAGCACGGGCTGGAAATCTGCGAGTCCATCGAAGAGGTCGGCGGGGACGCCGACGCGTTTCTGCTCGAAAGCGTGGACGGCCGCCAGCACCTCGAGCAGTTCCGCACCCTGGCAGCCTTCGGCAAGCCGGTCTTCATCGACAAGCCCATGACCTGCTCGCTATATGACGCGGAGGCGATAGCCGAGCTCGCGGAAGTCCGGCGCGTGCCTGTTATGAGCGCCTCGTCCATTCGGTATGCGCCGGGCATTGCGGGCCTCGTGCCCGACGGCGCGCAGGTCCACGGGTGCGATGCCTTCGGCCCCATGCCGACTCTCGACGATTACCCGGCCTACTTCTGGTACGGCATCCACAGCGCGGAGGTTCTGTTCTCCTACATGGGCTCGGGGTGTGCGTCGGTTCAGGCCACCCACCAACAGGATGGCGACCTGCTGGTCGGCCGGTGGGAGGACGGGCGCATAGGCGTAGCGCGCGGCACGCGACTCGACGGCGGCTCGTTCGGCTGCACCGTGCATTCAAGTGACAGGGTTGCGCACGGCACGCTTGCCGCCGCGCCTCCTGCCTACGCCGTGATGCTCGGAGAAGTGGCCGAGTTCTTCCGCACGGGCATCCCGTCCATCGATCTGACGGAGACGCTCCAGATCATCGCGTTCCTCGACGCGGCCGGGCGCAGCCTGGAGCAGAGCGGCGAGGCCGTCCCGCTGGTGAGCTGACCGTTGGGCCTATGAGGAGAACTACGGAAGAAGGCCATGGCTCATAGGCCTGGGTCCGTTTCCTTGTCTTCCTTCTTCCTGGGGCGCAGGTAGCGGTATCGGTAGAGCCGCGCGAGGTGGCGCACGTAGTCCCAGACCTGGCCGGAGCTCATCTTGCTCTCGCCGGATCGGCGGTCGGTGAAGGTGATGGGCACCTCCAGCACCCGTGCGCTGCGCGACTTGACCTCGGTTTCCAGGACGATCTTGAAGCCGATCGGGTCCAGGTCCAGACCCTTGAGCAGTTCGCGCCGCACGGCCATGAACCCGCTAGTCGGGTCTTTCATCCGGCTCACCCCGAGGGCCAGCCACCCGGCCGCTCGGCTCATCACGTAGCGTCGCCACGGCCACCCCTGCGTGCCGCCGCCTTTCACGTAGCGGCTGCCGACGGTGATGTCCGCCTCGCCGGCGAGGATGGGGCGGACGAGGGCGGGCAGGCGCTCGGGCGGGTGGCTGCCGTCGGCGTCCATTACCACGCAGACCCGGGCCTGCGAGAGTGCGAAGCCGGCCAGCACCGCCGAGGCCAGGCCGCGCTCGGCCGTCCTGACCTCCATTCGCACCGGGTGGCTCTGCGCGAGCCGCCGGGCCACGTCCGCGGTAGCGTCCGGCGAGTCGTCGTCCACAACGATCACCTCGCCGCCTAGCGCGGCCTGCTCCAGGGCTGCGCAGATTCGCGGAACGAGTTCCGCAAGGTTCTGCGCCTCGTTGTAGGTCGGAAGAACGACCGAAACGTCCAACTCGGCATCCGCCATGTGGTTATCCCTCACACCTTGCCACTCGGAGCACGGGGGCCCGTCGCGCGCGCAGGCGCAGTCCACCTATTATGATCTACCACAACGCGGCCGCCGTTTTCCAGCCTCCCGGCCCGGAAGTCGTATAGGCGGGCCGTGCCGCAAGTTCGGGGACGATGCCATCTATGGAGCGTTCGTCGACTTTTTCGCAAGAAAACCTTTGACCCGGTAGTAAGGTACGGGGTGTATAATAGAGGATGGAGGTGAGTGACGATGGGAAATCTGACCATAGGGAAGGTTGCGAGGCAGTCCGGGGTCGGCGTCGAGACGGTGCGTTTCTACGAGAGAGAGGGGCTGATAGAGCAGCCTCCTCGAAGGCCGTCCGGCTACCGGCAATACCCCCAGGAAGCGGTCCTGCGGCTGTGTTTCATCCGGCGGGCCAAGCAGCTCGGCTTCTCCCTGCGGGAGATAAAGGAGCTGCTCGCCCTGCGAGTCGGGGGGAGCACGTCCTGCAGCGAAGTGAGGCAGCGTGCCGAGGCCAAGATCGCGGTAGTAGAGGAAAAAAATTGAGGCGTTGAACAGGATAAGAAAGGGTCTGACCGACCTTGTCGATGCGTGCAGCGCGAGGCAGCCGACCGATCCGTGCCCGGTCCTGGCCGCGCTCGAAGAACCGGAGGACCAGGCATGAGCAAGGTGAAATTGATATATGATGCCGATTGCCCGAACGTCGATGACGCAAGGGCGAACCTGCGCCGACCGTTCTGGTTGACGGCTGCGACGTCGCGGGGCACGTCGCAGGCGAGAGCGTTCGGGGCTGCCGAGTGTATGGGACGGCTTCCGGCCGGCCGGCGGGAGTGCCGCCCGTGGAGATGATAGTCGGCGCGCTGCGCGCGGAAGCAGTCGCACAGAGGTCAGAACATATTTGACAATATATAGATATAGGGGCAAGCCCGGGGTTTGTCAACTCCTAATCCGGGGGATTCTCGAGACCGGCTCACCTGCGGGCGGGAGGCATGGTCAGCGGCAGATGGTCTGGAGGGCCTCTTCCCGCGGGCACCGATGAAACGCCTCAGCGCTGGACATACCCCGGAAAGTGCGAGGCCAGGGCCGCCTCTTTGGCATGCTGGTCGGCCCGGCTGCGTGCCTCAACCCAGAGGCGCGCCAGCGGCTCCGTGCACGAGGGACGGACGCAGAACCAGGAGTCCGCATAGTCGACGCGGACGCCGTCGGATCGCTTGATGTCTTCCGGCCCGCAATGGCGCACGACTTTCCAGTCGATCTCGCACATGACTTCCTGCGGCGCAGGGAACATCTCCAGGCCTGCCAGCGCGACCGCCCGGCACACCTCCACGGCCCGATCCTTACGGTCGAACGGGAAGCTCATCCACCTCTCGGGCTCGACCCAGGGGCCGGGCAGACCATCCGCCAGGGCCTCCAGGCGTCCCTCGGCGGCCATGTGCAGGATGTGCAGGGTGGTGATGATGGAGCTTTCGCAGCAGAAGAATTCGCGGTGGAAATAGTGCCCTGACTGTTCGCCGGCGAAGCCCAACGAGGGATCGCCCTGCATGATGCGCCTGATCTTGGCGTGGCCCACCGGCACTACGAGCGGCTCTATCCCGCGTGCGCGGAAATGCTCGAGCGCCCCGCGACGGATCATCATGTTGACGGCGAAGCGCCCGCCTCGTCCGCCCAGCCCGCCGAGCAGGCGCTCCACCATGGCCACGATCACCTCGCTGCCGTCCAGGATGTGACCGTTGCGCAGCACCGCCACCACGCGGTCGGCGTCCCCGTCATAGGCCAGACCCAGGTCCGCCCTCTCCGCGAGCACCCGCTCCCTGAGCGCCGTCAGGTTCTCCATTTTGCTGGGGTCAGGGAGATGGTCCGGGAACCGGCCGTCCGGCTGGAAGTTCATGCGGATCGGTTCGAGGCCGGTGGCCTCCGCCAGCCGGCCCCAGAGCAGTCCGCCCACGCCGCCGCCCGGGTCCACCACTACCTTGAGCCCCCTGGCCTCCGGGGTGCCGGCCACCCTGAGGGCGAGGTCCATGTATTCGTCCTCAACCGAGACCGTCTTCTCCGGGACATCCCAATGCGCCCGCCGCGGTGGAGAGGCTTCCTTCATCCAGCGAGGCAGGCCGGCCACGGCGCTGCGCTCGCCCATCAGCAGCGCGCCCGGAGCGACGATCTTGAAACCGTTGAACTCCGCGGGATTGTGGCTGGCCGTCACCATTACTCCCAACTCTCCCCCGCCTGCCTCGCCCATCACGTGGTAGAGCAACTCTAGCGCGGCGAGGTCAAGCGTGCGGACCTCAACCCCCTCGTGCCTCAGCCCGGCCGCCGTCGCAGCGTAGAGCGTCGGCGAGCTCGCACGGCCGTCCCGCGCGAGCGTCACGCGCCTTGCACCCAGCACCCGTGCCAGCCCCCGGCCCAGGACGAACGCGAAATCCTCGTTCAATTGCTCGGGGTAGGTTCCGCGGATGTCGCTGGTCATGAATACGCTTTCGTCTAATTGCACGATCATTCCCTCTGCACTGGGCGATTGCGTCGCGCGCGCTTACGTACGCGTGCATGGTTGTTGGATGAATAAGGTAATCGGACAGGTTTGGAATGCCAGTGGAATGGAGACCGGGTTATCGCCCTGAGAAACTTGCGCGGCCACGGCATACTGTGCCCCGCAACCCGTGAAGCGGAGCCATAGGGAAGCAGTTCATAGCGGCGCGGGGCCTCGCACAGCATTGTGCTCGCCAGGAGGCGATACGTCATGGCCTGCCTTTGAACTCGAGGGCCAACTCATCCACCGTGCGGACGCGCCCCCAGTGCTGGTCGAACATTCTGAGCATGACCAGGTGTCCGGCACTGCTGGCCCCATAGCATGCGCCATCAGCCAGGGTAGCGGCAAAACCATGATCACTGGCGTCAAGGGCCGTTAGTCCCAGGCAACCCTCCGTGAACTGCCCTGCAAACACCGTGTAGCGCACCTGCATGTTGTGGAGTATGCTGCAAAGTCCGGTCGTTGTAAAGGCCGAGGCGCTTGTCTTCCGGAGAGTGATCTCACCCTTGATAGGTGTTAGCGACGGCATGACCTGTATGTCTTCGGAGTCCCACGCCCGCTCGGCGACCGGGTCCCGGCCCTGGGCCATGTAGAGCTTGTTGGCCCGCTGTTTGTTGTCCGACAGATCGCTCCCGTCCATGGTCCAGGAACCGAGCAAGATATGAACCACCCGTATGGCGTTCTCGCGCGCTGCGAGGAGCAGCTTTTCGCAACCGCTCAAGGCCGCCCTCAGTTCCCCCGTCCTAACCTTCACCGGGTGGGTTGAGGTTGTCAGGAGTCCCTGCATATCGACGATGATCAGCGCCGCGCGGCGTGGGTCAATCGGCTCGCTGTAGAGCTGCGGCGCGACACCGGTTATGTCTTTCAGAGAAACGGTCTGGCTGAGGTTGGTCGCCATCGGTTGTGTCCGCCTTCTTGCAAGCGTCTTCCGGCGCAGCGGCAGTGCACCGGACGGCGAATCCCCGGGAGGAATATAGCGTGCGAGCGCGGCCCGGCAGGCGGCTTACAGCTCCGCCTGGAACAGCTCCTTTAGCCGTTCGGTGGCGGCGCTGATCAGGCCTTCGTCCATGTGTGGGTTCTGGACCGGAATCAACTCGTCGCACCGGGGCCGCTTGAACTGGAGTTCCTCGCGCCCGCCATCGCGCTTGACTCCCATGAGCTTCAGCGCCTTGCGGCGGGCCAGATACAGCGCAAGCACGAACCGCATCTCCACGCGGTCGGCGCGGTCAGTCCCCTTGAGCTTATCGAACAGGTCGAGCACCACCTCTATGTCCATTCGGGGCGGCCGCCCTCCCTCCTGCCGGCGGGTCTTCCAGAATCCGAAGAACTTCTCCGCTTCCGCTTGTTCCCAGCATGGGGGACAATAGTCTATGCGCACAAACCCCGACCCCTCTTCCCGGAGAGCGGAAAAGAACGTCTGTTCCCCGTCAAACTCCAAGCTGCATTCGAAGCAATGGCGGGAACCCCGGCTTACCTTCCAGTCGTCCTGCATCTGCGCGCGAGGTCCTACTTTGACAGGTGCTCGCCCACGGCACGGGTGATGTCCCGGCAGCACCGTGCGCAAGTCTCGACGGCCTCGTCCACCTCCGGCCTTGCCCGTCCCACGAGTTGCTCGTCCTTGATGTGTTTCAGGTTTACTTCCACGTTCAGGCGCGCCGCTTCGCATGCGGCCCTGGCGAGGATTGCGCTGACGCCAACGTCCGTGATCAGGTTGGGGTTGGCGATCCCAACCAACTCGGCGGCCTCCAGGACAACACCGCGGCACTGACGCGCGATCCGGAGCGGTACCTCCATGGCGCTCTTGAGCGATGCCTGGATGGCTTCTGCCCGGGCGGCTTTGGCCTCGAAGGTGTCCTTGCTCATCCCGTAGGCCCGGCCCACGGCCTCGTAGGCCTCAACGTCCGCGTCCACCAGGGCCAGCAATTCCTGCCGGGCCGCCTGGAGGTGCTCCAGGCACTGTCTGACCTGCGCCTGAACGGACTCATACTTCTTCTTGCCGGCCGTGAAGTTGGCGGCCATCTCGCTCATCGACGCCGCCAGCGCACCGGTCAGCGCGCTGACGCTGCCCCCGCCCGGAGCCGGCTTGTTGGAAGCTGCGTCCGCGAGATAGGTTTCCAGTGATTCCTGAGCGTAGGCCATGT
>CAZHPE010000011.1:0-28998 GCA_964534775.1 uncultured candidatus Brocadiaceae bacterium | reverse complement strand
CACGGGGGCCAGGTGGAGGTGATCTCCAGCCTCGAACGCGACGGGCGGCCCGTCCACCGGGACCTGCGCTGGGGCGTGTACGTGGTGTTCGAGGCGCCCTCGGATTATGCCGCCCGCTGCTTCGGCGAATACGGCCTGCTCACCGGTCCGGAGGGGCGCGTGGGCGCACTCTACAGGCCGTATCACCTCATAGGGCTGGAGCTGGGTATCTCGGTGGCCAGCGTCGCCCTGCGCGGCGAGCCGACCGGCGCGGCCACCGGGTTTCGCGCGGACGTGGTCGCCACGGCCAAGCGCGATCTGGCGGCGGGTGAGGAGCTGGACGGGGAGGGCGGCCACCTGGTCTGGGGAAGGCTGACGCCGGCAGCCGAGAGCCTCGCCACGGGCGGCCTGCCGATCGGGCTGGCCCACGGGGTCGAGTTGACCAGGCCGGTGAAAATGGGCGAAGCGCTGCGCTGGGAGGACGTGGTGGCGGATGAGGACGGCGAAACGGTGCGGGTCCGCCGCGAGATGGAAACCGCGTTCGCGACCGAGCCGGACCGGACTACGCAGCGGCCCGAGTGAAGGAAGTGCTTGCAAAAACCATTCGTACCGCATAGCATGATCGTCACTTATTGGACGTAAGGCGCTATTGCAGAACCCGCTCCGTCGGCCCGAGGCCGAGCGAGTGCGTCGATGGCAAGGAGGCCGAAGCAGGCGATTCAAGGGCCGGAATCGCCGATGAAGGCCGACACTGCCATTCGGCGGTCGCAGCCGGACGAAGTCAGGATGGGACTGTGCAGCAGCGCCTAAGGCAGTGGGCGTCTACCAGCAGAGAATCGCAGCAGGAGGATTGGGAATGAGCCTACAGGGCGTATTGCACAGGATCGCGTGGGTCGATCTGGGCACGGGGGACGTGAAGATCGAGGAGCCGGGGGACGAGCTTTATGGCGACTACCTCGGCGGCTACGGGCTGGGCGCGTATTACCTCTATCATCGGCAGAAGGCCGGGGTCGATCCGCTCGGACCGGAAAGCATCCTGGGCCTGACGACGGGGCCGCTCACCGGGACGCAGACGATCACTGGCAACCGCTTTACGGCCGTCGGGAAATCCCCAAAGACGGGCGGTTGGGGCGACGCGAACTGCGGCGGCAAGTTCGGGCCGGCGCTGAAGCAGGCCGGCCTGGATGCGATCTTCTTCACCGGCATCTCCAAGAAGCCCGTCTACGCCCTGGTCGAAGGCGGCGAAGTGACCCTGCGCGACGCCTCTGGCCAATGGGGGCTGCGGTGCGGCGAGGCGGAGGCCAGCTTCGCCGAAGCACACGGCAAGAAGGCGCATGCGGCCGTCATCGGCCCGGCCGGCGAGCGCGTGTCGGCCCTTGCCGCCATCATCAATGACACCGGCCGCGCGGCCGGGCGTTCGGGCCTGGGCATGGTCATGGGGTCGAAACGGGTTAAGGGAGTCGTGGCCGTCGCGACGGGCACGGTCCCCGTGGCGGAAGAGGACAAGCTCAAAGAGCTGCGCAAGCATCTCCTGGGCGAATACTACAAAGAGGGCAACGTCCTTTACGACATGTTCCACGACATCGGAACGCCGGCCGTAATGCAGCCCGGCGTGATGACCGGCGACTCGCCGATCAAGAACTGGGGCGGGGCGATGGAGGACATGCCCGGGTTTGAGGGCATCTGCGAAGATGCGGTCCTCGGGCTCCAGGAGAGGCGTTACGGCTGCTGGATGTGCCCGCTGGCCTGCGGCGGCCACATGAAGGTGCCGTCCGGCCCGTATGCGGGCGAGGGGCACAAGCCCGAGTACGAGACGCTCGCCAGTTTTGGTTCCATGTGCCTCAACACCAATGTGGAATCCATCTGCCACGTCAACAATGTCTGCAACGATGCAGGCATGGATACGATCTCGACCGGGACGACGGTCGCCTTCGCCATCGAGTGCTATGAGAACGGCGTCATCACGAAGGCTGACACCGGCGGCATCGAGCTGACCTGGGGCAACCACGAGGCGATCGTAAAGGTTACCGAACAGATGGCCAGCGGCGAGGGCTTCGGCGGCGAAGTTCTCGGCGACGGCATCAGGAAAGCAGCCGAACGGCTCGGCAAGGACGCGGGACGGTTCGGCATGGAGTGCGGCGGTGAGGAGCTGCCCATGCACGATCCTCGGTGCAGCCCGGGCATCGGCGCGAGTTTCATAGTGGACGCCACGCCCGGCCGGCACACCCAGTGGGGCTCCTGGTTCCCTGAGGCGGGCATGGAGCCGCCCGGAATAGACCAGCCGGAACATGAGGACAAGTATGCTTACTCCGGCAAGGGCCCGACGCATAAACACATGTCCTCGTTCGGCCACGTGGTCAATTCGGCGGGGCTGTGCATGTTCGCCTCGCTGGTGACGCCTGCGACGGACGTGCCCAAGTACCTGACGCTCGCCATGGGCCGCTCGTTCACGATGGAGAACGTCCTGGAGATCGGCGAGCGCATCGCGAACCTGCGGATCGCATTCAACCTGAGGGAAGGCGTGCGGAACAAGGAGATGTACAAGCTCCCGTCGCGCGTGCTCGGCCGGCCGCCTCTGACGAGCGGCGCCCTGGAGGGCATTGCGGTCGACAACGAGGTGCAGGTCCGGGAGTACTACGAGGCCATGGGCTGGAACCCCGAGACTGGGGTCCCCAAGCGCGCCGTCTTCGAGCGCTTGGGGCTCGACTTCGCCCTCGAGGTCGCGGAGCCGTAGGCGCATGTCGGCCCGGGCTGTGGGCGGAATAGGAGTTATCGGCCTTGCGGTCTTGAATGCAAGGGGTATGGGCACGGCATGCCGTGCCCATACCTTTGCCGTTGTCTGGACTTCGGACACGCCATGGCGTGCCCCTACAGTTCCATTCGTAATCGGAACGTCAATAGGGTCGGCTACCGGGCGGGCTTCGCCTGGAGCGAGTGAGTTTTGCCCGAAGATTATGCGCCCATATCGGACACGCGGGCTGCGCAAGACGAGTATACTCAAGGGCGCCCTGGCGCAATCGCGTGCCCGGGCGCATTTGCAGTACGACGAGGACTGCGGGCGATGGAGCGGATATGTGGCGTCTTCGGCACACGAGGGTCGGGTCGGAAGCGAAAGGCGGACGAGAACGGGCCGCGGATATCGCCTCCGTGCAGCGGAGATGTCGTGCTCGTGCAGCGTTCGTGTAGGGTTCGTGTAGGGACGACAGCGCCCTGTTCGGGCAGGTTCGGGCGGGAGCTTCGTTCAGTATGGCGGATTCGCGTGTGCCTCGCGGGGGGCTATTGCGCCCCGGAACTCAGCCATAGTCCGCGAAAAGATGGGCGGCCACTTCGAGATTCTTTCGATAGTGCATGTCCTTCCGGGCGCCCCACGCGACGATGGGCACGGCGCTCTCGTGCCGCGAGCCGTGCGACCGCACGCGCACGCCGACATCGGCGGCCGCGAAACTGCCGAAGACCGTGTCCTTGTCGCCGAATGCGAGGATGTCGCCGATCCGCTCGGCCATCAGGTCGAAGGCCGCCGCCCCCGCTTCCCTGTCGTAGACGGCCTCGACGCCGGGGACGCCCTGCAACGCCTCCATGGCGCTCGGCACAAGCTCCTGGCTCCCCAGGTAGACGTAGGAGGCGCCGCCCAGGTTCTGATGGTGCGCAACGTATCGGTCCTTGATGACCGGGATCGCGCGCGCCGGTATCCCGTGGCGTTCGAGGACCTTTTCGATGTCGACGCCCCGGCTTTTTTGCGACATGCCGTGATCCGCTGTCAGGTAGATTTCCAGATCGGGATTCTCATCCAGAATCCGGCCGAGTATGCAGTCCAACCCCTCGATGTGCCAAGCGGATTGGGCCTCCTGAGGGGCGTACATGTGCATCGCCCAATCCGTTGTCGCGCAGTAAACCATGTCAGGCTTTCTCTCGCGCAGCACAAACCTCAGCGCGCGGAAGAGCCACAGGTTTACGTCCGCCGAATAGATGTCCTCGGCCGGGCCTACTCGCCGCATCATCTCGTCGCTCGGCGCCTCGGCCGCCAGCGAGAAGTCCGCCCCCGCATCGAGCAGGCGCAGGAGTTTCTTCTTCGATGTGAGCAGCGCCGTCGACATTCCCTCTTCCCTGGCGCGTTCGAGCACGGTCGGGCAACACAGAAACTCGGGCGATTCCATGTAGCCCTCGCTGCCCGCCGCGCTGTCGAGCCAGTAGTTGGAAGTGATCCCGTGCACCCGCGGCGGCGCCCCGGTTATTATGGAAACGTTGTTCACATTCGTAACGGAAGGCACCACCGCCTGCCCGATGGCAAAAGCGCCGTCCCTGGCCATGCGATCCATGTTGGGTGTGGAAGCCGCCTCGAGGTAATCCGGCCCCATACCGTCCACACAGATGATGAGGATTCTCCTGCCCACTTCAGTGCCTTTCTCGGTCCGATCCCTTGTCGGCCCCTGGCCGCACGGTCCAGGCGGCGAGGCGCGAACGCGTCGTCTCACGCAGGCCACGGACCGGCGAATATACCTTGCTCAGCGCCGTCGAATGCACACAGGCGTCAGGGCAGCCGTTTCACGATGCGCGCCGCCCTGGCAGCATCGGTTGAGCTGTCCAGCGCCACGTAAAGCACGAAGCGCCTGCCGATCACCGAAGCCGAGAGACCGCGCAGGTTGATCTCTTTGGCGGCGGGCGCCTCCGTGATCTTCGCGCCGAGGCCGGGCTTGTCTCGCCCTTCGATTCGCAATGCCTGGAGGCTCTTGCTCTTTCTGAACCCCGCCTTCTTCGCCGCCCTTATCTGCCCGGCGCCCTTGATCGGCAAGAGGAAGACGACCCCGCTCCCCGGCTTGTCGGGCGCACCATTACGAACTCCAACTGCGCGCCGGCTTCGGACAGGAGCGCCAGCTTCTCGGCCAAGCTGCCCGGCCGATCCTCAATCCCCGCGACCCAGATATTCACGCGCGCGACATCCAGAGCCATGACATGCCCTCCCCAAGAAAGCGCCGTTCAGACTCCTGATACGGAACTGACCGCGCCGGACCACCGGGCATCCCAGTTCTATCGTGATCCGCCGACGGCCTTCCACAGAGTACTCTATCCCCCTCGCGCGCGGGAGTCAATCCGCTCGCCCCCACGGATGCTCCCAAAGTCCCGACCGATTCATCGCCGCCGGACATTCCCGTGCGCAGGCCCGTCCTTCGCGCCTCCTTCGCTCCGGGTTCCTGGACTACCGGCCGACGGCCTTCGACAAGAGGCCCGAACCCCGACGCATTTCTCAGGGGGGATGGCGCTTCGGCCATGTTGATAAAGTCTCTGTGGGCAGGTATGATGTAACCAGGGCGAGGGTTGGGCTCCCAGTTTCAAGCGCCCTGGAAGGAGGCCGATATGGAGGCAGCGAGGCGGTGCGGGCTGGTCCTGTTGGGCCTGTGGTTCTGCGTGGGCTTGGCGGCGCAGGACGAGGAAGGGAAGGGTTCCCGGCACGTGGCGCCGGAGGCGGAGTTCCGGCGTGCGGTGGTGAAACGGTACACGGAGCTGAATGCACTGAGCGTCTGGCGCGCGGCCGATGCAAACGCCAGGGCCGACGTGAGGTTTCCAGACACGTTCGCCCGTCTGCCGGGCGACGCTTTCGTGCGGGAGCAAGTCTTCCTTGGGCGGCAGCGTATCCCTGTTGGACTGAAGTTCGTAACGAAAACCGATCTATGCTGCATGGTCGACGCCCGCGACAGGGAGACGATCGAGAAGGTCCGCGGCCTCGTCGAAGGTCAGGAAGTCACCATCGAGGGCACGATCCTCGGGATCGTGGGGTTGCGCAAGTGCGTGCTCGTGGATAGGCTCCTGACGGGCGGGGAGAAGCGGTCGGTGATCGATCATGAGTTGACCGTCAGATGGCCCGGCCGAAGGATCCGCGCTCGGCAGATCATCGAGCCCGGTGAGTACACCGTCGAGTTCCCTTCCCGCTACGAGGAGGGCGCCACCGAGCGCCTTATGGTTGTCGTGGCGAGAAGGGATCGAGAATCGTTTCTGGAGCAACTGGCCCTGGAGGCGGCCGAGCGCGAGAAGAATGCCGAAGCGGGCGAGCGCAGGCCCGCCCGTAAGAAGACCTACGGCAAGTTCAAGTCCGATGCCGTCTACGAGTATGCCCGAGGCTACCAGCCTGTGGACGTGCGCTTCGAAGATCGATTCAAGGAGTTCACCCCCAGGGTTGGCGACCTGCGCGTGGCAAGGTTGGCCGACGAAACAGTGGTGCCCGTCGGTTATGTGTTCGACGCGTATTCGGGCCTCAGTTGCATCGTCCCCCGGCGCGACCGCAATCTCATGAACCTGACCGAACGGATTGTGCCCGGTCAGCAGCTTACGATCATGGGAACCGTCCTCGGCCCGTGGGCCGGCCTGCGGACGGTCGTAGTGGACGAGATCGTGCTGCCGAACGTTACCGGAGTTCGGGACGTCCCTCGCAACGTGTGGATAGTGACGGTCCACTGGCGGGGGGAGGAGCCCACGAGGTTCTACGAGGTGGGCACGTATCGGCTATCGTTGCCCAGCACCTATGCCGAGCGGGGCCAGCGCACCGAACGGGTGCAGTTGGAGCTGCGCGAGGTGCGCTTGATTCCACGCCCGGTGTCGAAGCCGCCGTCGGGCGGGCGCAGGTAGCGGGCGGGGGACAGAGTGGCCGCGCGGGTTGCTCGCGCTGCTAGTTGGTCAGGCCTATGCCAACCTGCAGGGCGCGGAGGTTCAGGTCGAGCGCACTGCTCTTGTGTCCCGTAAGCGTCCGGCGCAGCACTTCCGCGACGGACTCCTCCCTGCACACCGCCGTCGCCCCGAGGAACGCCCCGAGCATGATCGTGTTCGCCACGACCACATTGCCCATCTCCGCTGCCAGTTCCGTGGCCCGCACCGGTAGCACGCGGGCCTGGTGCTCCTGGGCGTAATCCCCCGGCGCCGCGAGGCTCGTGTTCAGCAACAGGAGGCCGCCGGCGCGGATTGCGTCGCCGAAGCAGTCGAATGACATTTCGTTCAGGATGATCAGAGCGTCGGCCGCCTCGACGACGGGGCTGTAGATCTCCTCGGCGGAGATGACGACCTGGCAGTTGACGGTACCGCTGCGGACTTCCCCGCCGTACGATGGCAGGTAGGTGATCTGTCGGCCCTCCTCCATGGCGGCCCGGCACAGCAGCCCGGCGAGCGTGAGCACGCCCTGTCCGCCGAAGCCGGCGACGATCAGCCGGCCTTCCCCGTCTGTAGCATTCTCTGTCATCATTTCCGCCTGTGCTGCGCTGCGCTCCGAGGCCGCCTGTAATACGCGCTACTCGGGCGCGTCCCTGATTACTCCCAGCGGGAAGGTCTCCGCCATGGTCGTCTCGATGAACTCCCCGCACTCAGAGGGCCCGAGCCGCCAGTAGGTGGGGCAGGCGGACAGCACCTCCACAAGCGAGAACCCGACCCCGTCGATCTGGTACTGAAAAGCCTTCTTGAGCATCCGCTTGGCCTCGCGCACGCGCTTTGGTGTGGCGACCGTGACCCTTGCCAGCAGGCGCGGGCCGTCGAGCTGGCCCAGCAGCTCGCACACCTTGATGGGATGGCCTTCGGTGGCGGCATCGCGCCCGCGGGGCGTGGTCTTGGTCTTCTGGCCCACGAGCGTCGTGGGGGCCATCTGCCCCTGCGTCATGCCGTAGACGGCGTTGTTGATGAAGATGACGGTGATGTTCTCCCCGCGGTTCGCCGTGTGAATGATCTCGGCCATGCCGATGGAAGCGAGATCGCCGTCGCCTTGAATGGTGAAGATTATCCGGTCTGGATGAGTCCTCTTCAGGCCGGTCGCCACGGCCGGAGGCCGGCCGTGGGCCGCTTCGCTCCAGTCGATGTCGATGTACCTGTAGGCCAGCACGGCGCAGCCCACGGGCGCGATGCCGATGGTCTGCTCGCGGATGCTCAACTCGTCGATGATCTCGGCGATCAGTCGGTGCGCGACGCCGTGGCCGCAGCCGGGGCAGTAGTGCGTGGCCGTCTCAGCCATGCATTCCGGCCGGACGCAGAGCACTTGTTCCGTTTGCGCGTCCATGGAGGGAGAATCCCCTCGATTGTCAGTTAAAAACGGATTTTACGAAGTCGGCGATCTCGCCGGCCTTCGGAATCGCCCCGCCCATGCGGGCGAACAAATGCACTGGGCAGCGCCCCTCGACGGCCAAGCGCACGTCTTCCACGAGCTGTCCGGCGCTCATCTCGACCGCGGCAATGCCCGCGGCGGCCCCGGCCAGAGCCGCCACTCGCTCGGACGGGAAAGGCCAGAGCGTGATGGGCCTGATCAGCTTCAGGCGGCCTTCCAGCCCGGCGGGCGGAGAGGCAACCACCTCCTGCACGACGCGCGCACAGATGCCGTAGGCCACCAGCACGATGTCGCCGTCCTCACTGCCGCGTTCCTCCCAGCGCTGCTCGGTGCGGCTTACTTCCTCGTAGCGCCCCTGCAGCCGCAGGTTGACCCCTTCCAGCTCCCCCGGGCCCAGGTAGAGGGACCGGATGAGGTTACGGGGCCGCCCGGGGGTGCCGGTGAGCGCCCAGGGCTTGGGCGGGGGGATTGTCTCGCACAGGTGGTCCAGCCGTATGGGCTCCATCATCTGCCCTACCATGCCGTCGGCGAGCACCAGGACGGGGCCGCGCCACTTGTCGGCCAGCTCGAAGGCCAGGTGCGTCAGTTCCGCCATCTCCTGAACGCTGTCGGGCGCCAGGGCAATGGTGCGGTAGTCGCCGTGGCCTCCGCCGCGCGTGGCTTGGAAGTAGTCGGCCTGCGATGGCCGGACATCGCCCAGGCCGGGGCCGGCACGCTGAACGTTGACTATTACGGCCGGCAGCTCGCTCCCGGCGAGATAGGAGATGCCCTCCTGCTTCAGGCTCACGCCAGGGCTTGAGGAGGACGTCATCGCCCGAGTGCCGCCGGCGCTGGCTCCGTAGACCATGTTGATGGCGGCCAATTCGCTCTCGGCCTGCACGAACACCCCGCCGCGCAACGGGAGCTGATCCGCCATGTGGGCAATAAGCTCGTTCTGCGGAGTGATGGGGTAACCGGCGTAGAAGCGACATCCGGCCCGCATCGCGCCTTCCGCTGCAGCGACGTTGCCGGACAGCAGCACTCTGGTCGGTTCGTGGGCTTGCTCGTTCATGGTAGCCACGTCATTTGCCGCCCGCACGCAGTGACTCGGGGCATAGGCCCTCTTGCCCGGCGTCGGCACAGCATGGCACAGGGGCCAGGCGGCGGATTTCAATCGCCGCGTCGGGGCAGATCGTAGCGCACCTGAGGCACCCCCCGCACTCCACCTCGGGGTCGGCCACGGCGGGCTGAAATCCCCGCTTGTTCGGCTGCGGGTTGATGCGGAGTTTGCCTTCGGCGCACACATCCACGCACAGCCCGCAACCCTTGCAGTAGCTCTCCAGAATCCTGATCTCGAATGCTCTATTTGACATATCGCGTTTGTCCGCTCCAATCGAGTTTGGTCCGCAACGTCTCAAAGAAGGTCTGCCTGCCCGTGCGAATGAGCTGAAGCTTGTGCTCGGCCCGGCGCACCAGCACCCTGTCACCGTTTTCCAGCACACGGTAGATGCGCCCGTCCACGGTGAGGGCGGGGCTCTCCGCAAATGCCCGCGGCCGCATCTCGACCTGGGCCTGCGCCGGGAGCACGATCGGCCTGTTGCTCAACGTGTGAGGGCAAATCGGGCAGACGACGAACCCTTCCATATCCGGATGCATAACGGGGCCGCCGGCAGCAAGGCTGTGGGCCGTGGAGCCCACGGGCGTGGCCACGATGAGGCCATCGGCCCCATAGGTGGTGACCAGCTCCCCGCCAACCAGGAAGTCGATGGTTATCAGCCGCGAGAACGACGTGCGACTGATGACCGCGTCGTTCAGGCCGAGGGTCTCCAGCAGCACCTCGCCGCCGCGCTCCAGCCGGCAGTGCAGCATCATGCGCTCGGCGAGCTCGTAGCGCCCTTCGAGCACGTCCGCGAGCACCTCCCGGGACTGGTCGGCCGTAGTCTCGGTGAGGAAACCGAGCTTGCCCAGGTTGATGCCCACGATGGGCACGTCGTGCGCGCTGAACTTGCGCGCCGCTCGCAGCACCGTGCCGTCGCCGCCGAAGGCAGCCACAAAATCGACCGGCCCGCCTTCCCAATCTGGGCGGTCCTCCCGGTCCTCGAAAACCTCGGCGCGCTCGCGCAGCCACGGCTCAAGAGCCCGCACAGTCTCCAGCATGTACGGTTTATTCCTGTTAGCACAGATTACGACCTTCTTCATACCCCCCGTCTCCGGGCGAGTAACTGGCCGCGCACCCTCTCACTCATCCTCTGGAAGGTTCATCGGCTCCTCTTCGAGCGTTCCTTCCAGCGTCTGGACGAGCTTCGCGACCCTGCCCTCAGCCTCCTGGAGCATCTGGTGGCATGTCTTGTAGGCCCGTATGCCTTCCTCGTAGAACGCCAGGGATTTGTCCAGGGTCGTATTGCCCCGTTCCAGCTCCGCCACGATCTCTTCAAGGCGCCTCAGGGCCTCTTCGAACCCGGGCTCTTCCTGCGCCTTGGCGATGGCCTCCTCCCCTTTGTCCATGCCTTATATTCTGACAGTTTGGGCCCCTGGAATCAAGTGGGGATTTCCCGGACTCCAGGGAGGCCAATCCCCCCCTTCGGCTTGCTCAGCCCCGGCCGCTGCTGTATCGTGCTGGCACGCCATGCGTACGGAGCTACTCCCGACCGAGGATGCGGTCCGGCGGGCCTACGGCCTCGCCAGCCCCTGCCGCGTGTGCCCGCGCAATTGCTGCGTGGACCGACCGGCGGGCGAAACGAGGTTCTGCGGGGTGGGGGAGCTGCCCCTGGTTGCCAGCGCCGGTCCACATTACGGCGAGGAGCCGCCGCTGGTGGGCCGGGGCAGCTCCGGCACCATCTTCCTGGGCGGATGCAACCTGGGGTGCGTTTTCTGTCAGAACGCCTCCATCAGCCACGACCGAGAGGGCGCCGCCGCGCCGGATCAAATCGCCGGAATAATGGGGCAACGAGGCCCGCGGATGCGAGAGCATCAACTTCGTCACCCCCTCCCACGTGGCCCCATGGCTCATGGAGGCCGTGCGCATCGCCCGCCTCGCAGGCCTTCGCGTGCCAATCGTATACAACTGCGGTGGCTATGAAAGTCTGGAGATGCTCCGGTTCCTGGAGGGCACGGTGGACATCTACATGCCAGATGCGAAGTACTGGGACGAGGAGGAGGCCCGGCGCTATTCGGCGGCGCCGGATTACCCGGACATAATGCGCGAGGCCCTGCGGGAAATGCGCCGCCAGGTCGGCAACCTCGATGTCGTCGGCGGAGTGGCGCGGCGCGGGCTTCTGATCCGGCACCTCGTCATGCCGGGAGGGGTGTCCGGCAGCAGGGCGATCCTCGACTTCATCGCCGGCGAGATATCGCCCGCTCGTGGGTCAACATCATGGACCAGTACCGCCCCGCCTACCGCGCCCACGAGTTCCCGGCAATCGCGCGCCAGCCCACGCCGGAGGAGTTCCGCGAGGCCCGCGAGCACGCGGCGCGGCTTGGCCTGAACCTACTGTAGAGCAGGTAGCTCCGCGCCCCACCAAGAAGGCAAGAACAAGCCGCGGCGGCAGTCTTTGCGTCTTGCCGGCCGGGCCGTTCAGACCTTGTGGACGGCGTCGAACATGGCGAGGACGTTCTCGGGCGGCACGTCGGCCTGGATGTTGTGGACCTGCTGGAAGACGAAACTGCCGCCGGGCGCCAAGATGTCCACCATGCGCCGCACGTGCGCGCGCACCTCATCCGGCGTGCCATTGGGCAGGACGTTTCGCGTGTCGCACCCGCCGCCCCAGAACACGACGTCCCTGCCGAACTCCGCCTTCAGACGCGCAGGTTCCATCCCGGCACAGGTGGTCTGGACGGGGTTGATGGCGTCGAGGCCCGCATCGATCAGGCCCGGCATCAGCTCGTAGACCCCGCCGCAGCAATGCAGCATCACCTTCACGTCCGCCAGCTCCTTGGCCCGAGCCCACAGGGCGGCGTGGCGGGGCCTATAGAACTCCTCGTAGGTGCGCGGCGAGATCGGCGGGCCGGTCTGCATCCCCAGGTCGTCTCCAAACTGGACCACGTCGATCGACTCGCCCACGGCGCCGAGGTACTTCGCTATGTTCTCCATGTGCAGCTCCAGGAGCCGGTCCAGGAACCGGTGCACGCGCCATCTGCACCACGTCCGCGCCGAAGCGCTCCCGCACGACAGGCTCCACGATGGCGAGCTGCTGGATGAGGTCGAAGACGTAGACGTCGCCCTCGCTGATGCCGAGGTGGCGCTTGAGCGCTGCGTAGGCGATGGCCATGATGCCCGACGACCGGTGCCCGCCGAAGTCCACCGGCACGCGGTCGGGCTCGCAGTGCGCGAACGCAGTCAGAATCCTCTCGCGTGAGGTCATGCAGCTTCCTCTCTCTCTGTTCGTCCTCATTTTTCGCTCGGGGGAGCCGTGCCGCTCAGTCCGGATGGTCCAAGCCATAGAGGCCGTTCTCGGCGTCTATGGCGAATGGCGATTCGGGCCACCTGTCCAGCACCGCTTGCCAGTGCTCGCGGGCGCCTTCCGGGTCGCCCAGCTCGTTGGCGGCCTCGCCGGCCAGTGCGTGCGCATGCGGCAGGTAGTCCACCTCATTGGCAAAGCCGATGTAGATCCCGGCCAGCCTGCGGACTTCCTTAAGATCGCCCAAGAGCAGACCGGCCTTCATCCGCAGCACGAACCCCTCGCCATCGAGCCGGCGCGTGGGCAGGTGCCATTCCCATTGGTCCACCGTCTCCAGGGCGCGCTCGCCTTCGCCCACGCGAAGGAACGCCTCGGCCTGCTGGCGGAATTGCCCCTCCGCAACGGCGCGGGGCTGTTTGGGGGCGAACCGTGCGTTGGCCTCGGCCTCCTCGTAGATGCGTCGCGCCTCCGGCAGCTTGCCGCGGCTTCGCTGGATGTCCCCCAGGCGAATGAGCGCCCGATGCCGCCGGTCGTGCGGGCGCGGGAAATCGCGCCGCAGGTCCTCGTACGCCAACTGGGCGCGCTCCATGTCGCCCTTGTGGAGGAAGTAGAGTTCCGCCAGGCGAAAACGAACCTCTAACCGGCGCTCGGCAGCGCCCTCCTCGACCTGGCTCAGCGCCAGCCGGAAGTGCCTCTCAGCAGGCTCCCACTCACCGAGCGGGTCGAGGTAGTAGGCCCCCAGGTCCATGGCGACTTCGTAGAGCTGTGGGGGTTCCAGTTCCTCGCGGCGCTTGTTCAACTCCAGGCACGCATCGAATGCCTCGCGCCGCCTCTCCGACGCCTTCATCAGCACCCGGTAGGCCAGCAGGTGTCGCGTGGGGAGGGTGGCCACCTTGTAGCCCTTCACCAGGCCCAGGAACCGCTCCCTCGTTCGCCGCGGGAAGTTCAGGTCGCCATAGATGGGCCGCACGTCGACCTGCGCCGTGAACGAGTGCCTCTTGCGAACACCGGTTCCGACAGTGAGCTTCACCTTGTGGACTCCGCCCGCGAGGAACGCGTGCACTGGGCTCTGCGCGGCGCTCTTCTGCCCGTCGCCGAAGTCCCATTCGTAGCGCACGATCGTGCCCTTGGCGGCCGTGCTGTAACTGGTAAACTCCACGGTGACCATTCGTGCATCGCCGACCTCCAGGTACTGGCGGGGCTGCCACCCGAAGTCCGCACAGACGGACCGGCCGAGCTGATTGCATTCAACCACCAGGGCCTCCGCCGCCGGCGTAAAGGCCGAGAACGGGATGATTCGCCACTCCTTAGCCGCACTGCCCGGCGGTGCCCACGCCGCTGCCCGGCGCCCATGCCCCCCGAAGGAAAAGGCCACGTACCTGATGCGGTGGACGCCCGCCTCCAACGGCACCGGCCCGCTGTGCTCGCCTCGCCGGCCCTTCTGGATCTTGTGCCCGCGCCCCGGCCACTCGGCCACCGGCTTGCCGTCGATGAGCAGGAACGATGCGGAGTCGCTGACCGTGGCAAAGCCATACTTGCCGCCCTTGGCACACTGGATGTAACCGTAGTAATGGCTGATGTAGTCCGACTGCCGGCCGAACGGGTTATGGGCGTCGAAGATGGCATGGTGGAAATCGCGGCCGAAGAGAATCCTCGCCTTCCGCAGCGTCTGCTGGGCCGCCTCCCAGGAGTCGACGTCGGCGTCATCCGGCTCCGGTATTGCCCGGGTTTCGAGAATCAGGCCGGCGCGCGGCTGGGCGCTGATCGAGGATACGCCGCGCGGGTTGCCGAAGTAGATGGCGTAAGGCTCCCCGCTCGCTTCGCCCTCGGCCGCGCCCGCGGAGAGGTCGAAACTTATCAGGTGGCGGCCTTCGGGCGTGGACTGAACTATGCTGAATGGCGCCGGCTCGCCGGCCGGCCCCACTACGCGGATGTCGCGGCCGTCCTTGCGCGCCCGCTCGCCGGTCAGTATCCACAGGCGGCAGGATTTCGCGCCGTCTTCCGGCACGGCGAGAAGTTTTCGGAACTGCCAGGCCCGGTCCCACCACGGGGGGCCATCCTGCTGCGCCGCTGCGGGACCGCCGATACATAGCGCGCCGAGGGCACACAGGCACGCGATCACCCCCCGCCTGACGTACGGGTTGAGGCCGCACTTGTGCCTACCTGGCTCGCGCATGTCTGCCGGGTTTCTCTTCAGCCGCCCGTCCTACTTGAAGACCGGGAACTCGTCCTCACCGAGTTCCCTGGGCGGCTTCGTTTCGGTTGGCGGTTGGGGTCTTGCCTTGTGCACAATCGTCTCGTGGCCGACTATCTCCAGCCGGAAGTTGTCGAAGTCGTAATTCCCCACGGTCCAGTAGGCGTAAAGCTCCACGCGCAGCCACTCGGGCTGGATCGGTTTGCCATTAAGCGTGGACTTGGACCGGGCCGGATGAAACTCGCGCGCGAAACGTTTCCACGCCTTTCCGCAGCCTTTCAGGGTGAGCGGCGCGCGATAGGCGGGGCGCTTCAGCACCACCTCGGCGCCTCCCTCGGTCTTGCGCTTCTGGTCGATGAACGCCTTTATGAAAACCTTCGGGCCGGAGCCGCCCGATGCATCGGTACGGGCGTCGATGCTGAAGCGATAGACGGCGCCCGGCTTGCACGGGATGAAGTCGCTCCGGTAGTGAATGCCGCTGATGCCGCCCACCGAGTCGTAATAGGGCAACTTCGATAGCACGGGCTTCGGCGGGTCGGGCAGTGGGTTCTTGGGCAGCGTCTGCGGCTTCCCCCCCGTCTTCTTCCGCGCCTCCTTCACGATGGCGAGCACCTTCTCGTTCCACAGCACCCACTGGGCGTCCAGCATCTTCGTGTAGAGCCTGACGTAGCGCTTCCCATGAGTCCCACCGGCCATCCAGTGCGTGCCCAGCCGGTCGACCGGGTCCCACCCCTCCGGCCAGTACTTGCCCTTCTCGAAGCTGGCGTTCTGGATCAGGTTGCCCGAGAGGGGCATCTTCTTCAGCAGGTCCCGCACGGCCTCGCTTGCGGAGCGAACGCCGTCCGGCGCGATCAACCTATCCTTCGCCAGGGGCTTGCCGACGTCCGGGACCTTCTCGACTGCGGCCCCGGCCGGACACGTCAGGCGCGCCACGACGACGAAGACCGCCAATGTCCGTCGTATCCGGCCCATGACTCCACCCTCGCCTTTCACCTCGCTGAACCCGCCTCCGAGAGCGCACGGAAGTAGCTCTCGACCATCTCGCGGTACTGCTGCGGGACCTCCTCCTTGAGGCCGGAAGATATCTCGTCCCGCAGCTCCTTGGGCAGGAGGGCGCTTCGGTCGCGGCGTACCTCCTTCTGCTTGTCCACCAGCTCCTTGAGCTCGCGCAGGTTGGAGAGCACGGTCTTCTCCCTGCGCCCCGCCGTGGCGACGTAACCACCGGCTTCGAGCTCTTGCTGGATCTGTTCCATCATCCCGATGGTCGACGGCAGCCGACCGCGCGGGTAGCGGTACTTCTTCAGGCCGAAGTCCAGCCGCTGCGCCTCGTCGATGAGCTGCCGCTGCTGCGAGGCGAGGCGCTTGAGCTTGTCCTGCAGGGCCGGGGGAATCGGCCCATGGAGGCCTTCCTGGCCCGCCCCGCTCACTTTGCCGCCGCCGGTCGAGCCCGTGGCGGGGTCGGAGCTCGTGTCCTTCACCGCGCCTGCCTCGAACGGGTCGGGAGTGAGCCGGGTCGGCGTCTTGCGGCCGCCCTTGCCAGTGGCAGTCTCTTCCACGTGCTGGCCGCGCGACTTACCCGTCCGGCCCTCGCCCGCCCGGCCGCCGATTTCGATATCGCTCGGCAACCGATTGCCCGTGACGCCCTTGGCGGTCATGTTGCTGATGGGGCCGTCCATCGCGTCCCAGCCAGCGCCCTTATCCATGCTGTCGAGCCACCCGCTGGTGGCGTCCTCGGCCTCGTCCAGAAGCTCCTCTTCCTCCTCCATCAGGTCCCCGACCAGGTCCTCCAGCTCGTCGGGCAGATCGGCCATGGGCACGTCGAAATCTCCCGTGGGATCCTCCATCTTCCACTGCTCGCGGTCGGGCGTATCCATGAGCCACTTCTCGAGGTTCGTCTCGATGTCCTCGGCAAGTTCGAGGCCGCCGTCCTCAAGCGGCACCGCGATCTCCATCGCCTTCATCTGCGCCGCGTCGGCAGCCTTGAGCACCTCGCTGTAGACCTCCAGGTACTCCTTGGCCATGCCCGCGAGCGAGTAGTCCTGCGGCGGCAGCTTGCTCAGGTCGGTGGCTGCCTGCTGGAAGTACTTGGCCCATTCCAGCTCGGCCTCGATGATCTCATCGAGCGCCTTCTCGTCGCCCTCGGTGAAATCGTCCACCGGCTCATCGGCGAGCTGCTTGCTCATCTCAATGACGTGGCGTTGCTCATCCTGAAACTCCCGGACCTGCTCCAGCATCCGCTCGGCGCGTTCCCTGCTGCTCATCAGGTCCTCAAGCTCCTCGGAAAGCTCATCCTTCTGACCCTGCTCGGCCAAGCGCTCCGCGAGCAGGGCGCGCGCGTTCTCCAAGAGTCTTGTGAGGAGGGCGATGATCTCCTGCTGCACGCCGACGGCCTCCTGCGCGGACTGGACCACGGCCTCGTTGCTCGCGGCGTCCTTCAGGGCCTGGAGGCGCTCGACAGCCCGCGCGATCTCGTGCGCCGTGATGTTTGCCAGCGCATCCACCATACCCGCCTCCGCGCCGCCAGTGTGGTTCACCACGGCGCGGCGGGCGGTGGAGTAAATGCCCTCTTGGTCCTTGACGAGGGCCTCTACCGTCGTGGCGACGAACCGGCCTCGGGCAGCCTCGTCGGCCCCGATGTCGACCTTCCTCGTCTTCGGCCAGCGGCTCGCGGAATGGGTGGATGCCAAGTTTGCCTCTTGCATAGTGATGAGCCTGCGCACGACCTCGCGCAACGCCTCACGCTGACGCCGCTCCTCCTCTTCGGCCACGGTCTGGTCCACCACTGTGATCTGGTACACGCGGCTGCGCCCGGCGGAGGGGTCGCGGCCCGGCCTGCCGTCGAAGGCCTGGAAGTAGTAGTTGAGCCGCGCCCCCGGCCCGAGGCCAAGCGCCTCAAGGTCCAGCACGGTTCCCTCGCGCACCTCCTTCGCCCTGCCCTCGTAGTCCCACCGACGCAGGGGCGCGGGTTCCTCCCCGGCCCTGCGCTGCACGACAAGCGTCAGACCCCGCAGCGAATAGTCGTCGAGCGCCTCGGCCAGCAGCGCCACCTTCGTCCCGGGCGCGACCGCCAGGTCCCTGCCTGGTTCCTCGCCGCGCACGGCAGGCGCTTCGTCCGGCAGCGCCGTAATCGGGCGGGCCAGCGGCAGATTCGGGATGCCCTCCTCGTCCACGAGGTGGATGAAATACTCGCCATCCCGGCGCACGATGAGTTCGGCTGCGGCAAGCTGGGGCGCGGCGCTGTCCATGGCGAGCGCGGCGGCGTCCGCCTCGCCCGGCGCCTCGCCGGGCACGCGACATCTCACCTCCAAGCGCGCGGATGCCAGCGGACGGTCGGCCGCAATCGCCAGGCGCGCAACCGTCCCCACCGGCGCCCGCACCGCGCCCGTGCGGCTCACCTCGGTCCTGTCCTCCAGGCCCATGTAGACGGGGTATGCGTAGGCGATCTCTATGGCCTTCACTACGGGGCGCGCGCGAACGGTGACGGTGAACTCCTTGCTCGTCGCGTCCCCCGCCTTCACCCAGTAGCGGAAGGCCTTCTGGAGGTTGTCGAACCGGTAGGTAAACACGCTCCCCTCGAAGGGCATCGGACGGTGCATGGTGCCGCCCTGGCCGTCGTCGAAATAGACGGCCGCCTTCTCCGGCAGCGAGCCCTTCACGTGGGCTTCCACCAGCAGCGGCTCCCCCTGGAGCTTCTCGGCATCGCCGGGAAAGACGCTGAGTTGCGTGCCGGTGAGGGGGGGGATGTCCCTCTGGGGCATCGCGTAGCGCTGGACGGCGTTCGAGAAGTGGCCCGAGAAAGCGAAAGCGTAACCGGCGGTCAGGACGACCAGCAGCGCCGCCCCAACCCCCCAACCCAGCAGCGCCCTGGGGTTGGAGGAGGCCGTCACGTCGCACTCCTCCACGGCCCGGGCGGTCTCGCCCAACTGCCCCGCCACCATGCCGCGCGTGAGCGGGTCGGCGATCTGCTCACGGCCCAACTGCACGGCGTTGATCAGGCAGTTTTCCAGCTCAGGATACGCCCGCTCAACGTGCGTGGCCACCATCTCATCGCTGAGCGCCCGCACGAGGGGCCGGATGATATGGGTGAGGACCAGATGCGCTGACGCCCCGATAAACACCAGGCTCAAGGCCGCCCGCGCCCCGCGAGGAAGCGCCAGAAGGTTGTCAAGCACGACCCCCGCCAGCAGGAGCATGAGCACGAGCGCAAGCGCCTTGAACACGCCCCTGCCGACAGTCACCGTGCGCCACATGCGCCGGGCCTCCGCCAAGCGTTCGAGCACCTCCCGCATGGGCCCGGCGTTCGCTCTCGTATCGGTTGACATGCCGGCTAATCCTCCTTGGCCACAGCGCTCGGCGCAGGGGCCTTCTCGGGCGGCCCGAGCTTGAGCTTCAGGTCGAGCTTGCGGTGTTCGGCGTCCACCACGTGTCCACCCAGGGGCGGACTGAGGACGATCCGCTCGCGCGGGTCGTCGCGGTCCGCGGTCAGCTCCCGATTGACGTAGAGGCGTTTGGTGATCTGCCACTGTTTCCGGGGCATGTGCATGATCCATACGTCGTAGCGGCGCACCAGCTCCGCGCCCTTGTAGGAGGTGCCGCCGTAGCGCTCCTTACGCACGAGCACGAACGCGCGCTTCGCGTTCCCACCGCCGTAAAGGGGGTCCTGGACGTGGAAAAAATCACGAATCTTCGCCGCCCACGCGCGGATCTCATCGAGTTTCTCGCTGCCCAAGCGGGCGCAGCCGAGGTCTTTCTCCCGGCTGAAGTAGACGTAGATGCTCGTGTCGGTGACGGCGATCAGGTCGTAGGTGCCAGCGGTGCAGTGCGGCACGCGGAAGGCCCCGCCGTCGTCCAGGGCGGCCTCGAGTATGAAGCCTTCCCCGCGGTTTATGGCAAGCACCTTGAGCAGCCGCTCGAGTGCGGGCACCGTCACGCGACCGCTGATCGCGCCCAGCACGCCGCCCTTCGCGTCCGTGATCGCGACGGCCTTCACGTAGACCAGGTCCTCGAGCATCTCGCCCACCTTGCCCTCCATCTTGGCGCGCAGGAAGAACCGCTCGGTCCGGCCGCCGCTCCGCACGTAGAGCACCTTGCCCATGGTATGGCCGCTGAGCGTCTCGTCGTCGTGGAAGGTCACGCGCGTCCGGAACCGGCGCATGGGATAGGCCTCGCCGGTGTAGACCTTCTCGGCGCGGCCGTCCTCCTTGAAGAGCCACTTCTTCTCGACCGACTCGCTCTCGACGGCGGTCTCGATCTTCTTGACGGTTGCCAGGCGGACGGTGTAGCGCTTGCGCCCTTCAGCGGGAGTCAGAAATATCCTGTCCCCCGGCAGATACATCTCACCCACGACGCACCGCCCGTCGCTTGTCTCCACCACGGCCGTGCGCCAGTTGGCCCCCGCGCGCGCGCCTCCGGCCAGCGCGGCCGCCAGCATCGCGCCCAGCAGCATTAGTCGCATTGTCCTCATCGCCGTCCCGCCCGCTTCACTATTTACCGGTCCATACCCGGCCCGCTGCCGCGCCACGCCCGGCGCTCTGTCAGCCAGATCCTCCACGCTCATTCTACCCGCCTTCCGCCGCTGACCCCAACCCGTAAACCCAATCAATTCAGCCCGCTCCTCTTTCGCAGGAGCCACTCGGCCGTGGCGAACGCCAAGAAGAGCGGCATGAAATACAGCGGCGCGCTCCAGGGGTCGATTTCTTTCTGTTCGATGACGCGCCGGCGGCGCCTCTCCAGCTCGTCCGGGATGCGCCCGGCGGTGGCCAGCGTGTGGAACTCCCCGCCGGTCTCCGCCGCCAGGGCCCGCAGCGCCACCTCGTCCACATCCACACGGTCGAACTCGCTTGTGGCCTGCCCGACGGCGAACTCGAACTCTGTCTGCGCGAGCATCCCCCCGGCGTCCGACGCCTTGACGACCGCCCTGTAGATGCCGCCCACGGGCGGGCGCAGCGACGCCTGATATCGGCCGAGGCCCAGGGGGACGGGGTTGAACCGAATGGTGGCGCTCTTCTCCAGGTAGACGGCACCCTCATCGTTCCTGCGCTGGATCGGCACGGGGTAGTGGACCTCCATTTCGACCGCGGCGCCGTCGTGGGGCTGCTTATCGCGACGGCGCACCTTCGCCTCCACCAGGACGGTCTCGTCGTAGGCGTACTCAACCTTGTTGGGCCCGGCCCAGAGCAGATCCTCGCCGCTCAGGTCCTCCTCCTTTCGGCCCGCGAGCCACCGGACGGCCTGGCGCCAGAACCGGTAATACGGGCCGTCCATCCCGAGCGCCTCGATCTGGAACTTCCATTTCCACGTTGTGTCGGCGGTGAGACTCAACACCCGCCCGGCACCGTAGCGCTGCGCCGCAAGCACAGGGAGGGCTTCGTCGCCGGCGCGTTCGCTCGGGTGGACCAGAAGCAGCGTTGCCCCGGGCTTGGCGCCGAGGGTGCGGTTCGCGCCGTCCAGGGCGGCCCGCTCGGAGCCCTCGCGAAAGAACGCCGCGCACCCGTCCAGCACGGGGTGCGCCTCGCCGCCCGGCAGGAGGCGCGGCGTGAACGGCCGCTCCGTGTGCCCGTCGGCCTTGCCGCCCATCAACAGCGGCAGCACCTTGTCCAGCGCGCTCGCGGCGTATCCGCCCGCTCCGTAGGCATGGTAGCCCCCGGTAGTCATCAGCCCGCCGCCGTCGGCCACGAATGCCACCAGCAGGTCGAGCTGGATCGCGGCGAACTCACCCGCCCCGATGTCGCCCAGGATGATCACGTCGAATTTCTTGAAGTCCTCGCCCCTCGCCGGCAGCCCCCGCGAGAGGTCGACACCCGCGTCCACGCCCTGGAGCAGAAACTTGTCCTTGCGCAGCTTCACCACGCCGGTCAGCTCCACGTTCGGGCCGCTTTCGAGCGTTCGGCGCAGGAACCGGTACTCGCTGCGCGGCTTTCCTTCCAGCACCAGGGTGCGCAGCCTCGGGTCGGTCACGCGCACGGTGAAGGTGCGGGTGTTATTCTCGGTGACGGCCTCCCCGTCCAGCACCGGCAGGGCGAGCGTGAGGCGGTGTAGCCCGAGCTTGCGGGGCACGTACTCGACCGTGACCTCCCGCCGGCCGTTCACGCTCGGGAACTGAACAACTTCCTCCGCCAGTTTCTCATCCCCGCGCTTCAAGGAAAGCCTGATGCGCCGCTTGTCCTCGGAGAACCCGCCGAGGCCGTAGTTGGCCAGCCGCACGCGCACGGTGGCCTTGTTGTTGACGATGAACTCCAGGTCGCGGGGCGCGGACGCGATGCCGATGTCGAAGAACCGCCCCTTCTCGCGCTCCTTACCGCCCAGCGCAACGCAGTAGACGGGCACGCCCAGGAAAGGGGCGATCCTGTGCGGCTCCTCGCCCGCGGTGTTCACCCCGTCGCTCAGGAGCACGACGCCCGCCAGACCCCCTAGGTTCTGGCCGTCGCCGCCCACGCGGGAAGTCGCCTCCTTCAGGGCCTCGCCGATGGCTGTGACCCTCTGGTCCGCCTTTAGCTCGCGCGTCGGCTCCGCCTCTGCGGTGAAGGCGCCGAAGCCGAAGAAAGAGACCTCGTGCGCGTCCTTGAGGCGGCCAAGGACGTTCTGCTCGCCACGCAGCAGGTCCATCCCGGCCTGGAGGCGGCTGCCGCCGCCGACGGAGTCCGTGATGCTCATGCTCTCCGAGACGTCCTGGAGGACGAGCACCTTGGTCGGCTCGGTCGCGCTGAGGCTGTAGCGGATCACGGGCTTGAGCAGGAACAGCGCGGCGACGGCTATGAGCGCAGTGCGCAGCAGCGCCAGCGCCAGAAACGTGCGCCGCGTGAGCCGCCCTCGCTTGGCCCGGTAGAAGGCGTACGCCAGGGCCGCACCGGCCACCGCGATGGCCATCACCAGCCACGCGGGCCAGGCCCCCGCAAATGCCAGATCCCAGGTCTTCATCTCGTTTCCTGCGGCTCCCAGGCTTAGTGCTTGAGCACTACGTTCGCTACGAACGTCTCGACCACCGCCGCCATAATCGTTACCAGCAGCAAGTAGTCCCACAGTGGCAGCCCCTGCCGCTCGCGCGCAACCACGGCGGCCAACCGCTCGGGGCCCGCCACCACCTTCAGGTTGTCCAGGTCCAGCAGGGCCTCCGCCTCACGGGTGGACAGCCTCTCCAACTCGCTCTCTCGCGGCGGCACGTTCACGGCGAACATGCCGCGCACCGTCTTGCCAGCCACGTGCGCCTCCGTGTGATAGATGCCCGGCGCAAGGGTCTCGTGGAAGACGGCCTTGTCCTCGCCCGGCGCCACTGTCAGCTCAACCGGGCGCAGCGGCGGCTCGTCCCCGGGGGACTCGGCCTTCTGCTCGGGCGGAATAAACTTCACCAGCGCCTCGCCCCGCGCCTCCGGCAGCTTGAGCCCGTAGGCCATCCCCACCGGCGTGGACGCGGCCTCGCTCCTCGCGCGGCTCATGTAGTAGACGATCTGATGCACCAGCGGCAAGAAGTAGGCCTTCAGCGGCACGTTGCCCCACTCGGGCGTGCAGGTGCCGGTGAACAGCATCACGGTGCCGCTGCCGACCTTCCTCTCCAGCAGCAGCGGCCCGTCGCCCAGCGATAGGAGCACGTGCGTCGCGTCGCCTTCCTCATCCGCCGGCTCGGTGCGGAAGAAACGCTTGACCTGTGTGGTGTCCCAGGCAATCTCCGCGGAGATGTCGCGCAGAACGGGGTGGCGCACGTCGACGTCGACGATGCGGAAGAAAGGATCCTCCCTCGCCGATGCGCTCACCGCCCGCGTCAGGCCGGCCGGCAGCAGGTCCACGGCTTCTTCGCCGACGCCGCCAAGCGTCACGTCGTAGGAGGCGGCGTCCACGCGGCTGCCGCAGAAGATGAGCAGCCCGCCGCCGCCGCTCACGTAGGCCGCGAGCTGCCTGGCCCAGGGCGGCTCGACGCGCGCCACGTCCACGAGGATCACGCACCCGTATTCGCCCAGCGTCCTGGAGGCGGTCTCGCCCTCCGACACGATCTCGGCCTCCAGCGGCGAGTGCCTCTCCCCGCGCCGGCTAGTGGCATCGAGGGCCACCTTCAGGTAGAACGCGGCGTCCCGGTAGGGGATGACCGACGGCCCGCCGTTTACCACCAGCACGGGCAGCTTCTCCCGCACGCGCGCGGTGAAGTATCGGCGGTTGTCGGGCTCGAAGTCATCCGCGTCAAACTCCACGCGGCCGTGGTGCAGGCCGGTTTCTTCAAAGACGTGGGTGAACACGACGGTGCGGCGTCCGCCCGCCGCGACGGTCACCTCCTGCTCGGCCACCTTCCTGTCCCGCACGAACAGGGTGAGCTTCCGCGCGAGGCCGGACGGGCCGGTGTTTCGCACCTCGCAGTAGAGCGTGCTCACCGCGCCGCGCACGGTGACCTTCAGGCCGAAGTTGACATTCTCCACGGCCAGATTCCCGGTCACGTCCTGGCCCACGTCCACCAGGAAGATGGGCACGTCGTCCGGCACGGCTTCGCGCAGGCCGTCGAGGTCGCCCGCCCACGCGAGCTTCTGCATGTCGGTGAGGATGTAAAGTTCCTTGCGTGGCTCGGTGCTCAACTCCAGGCTCGCGAGCGTGCGGCGAAGCGGTCTGGCCAGCCTCGCCGTGCCGTACCCGCAGCCCATGCCATCGATATCTTTGCGCAGCTCATCCACGAAGCTCGTAGGGCGTGCGGGCGAGTCCCCCGGCGCGTCAAAGGGCACCAGTGTGGCCGTGCTCCCCTCGCCCAGGCCCTCCAGCACGGAGCGGGCGGCCGCACGCGCGAGGGCGAAGGCTTGGCCACCTTGCAGGCTTGCGCGCATGGAGCATGTATTGTCCAGCACTATCGCGGCGCTGGTCGGGACGCTGCGGCCGCCGAAGACGGCCCGGTCGAGCGTGTGCTTGATCAGCGCGCCGATCATCGCCGCCAGAAGCAGCAGCCGCAGCGCGAGCAGCAGAAGCTCCTTGAGGCGGTGGCGCCGCATGACCTGCCTGTCGACCAGCCGCAGGAAGTAGAGCGTGCCGAACTCCATAGGCTTCGCCCTGCGGCGGAAGACCAGGTGGATGATTATCGGAATCAGTAGCGATAGCCAGAGCAGATGAGCCATCGACCCCTTACCTTGTCATCGTCCTCTTCCGCAGATAGGCCGCCAGCATGAGTTCGTAGGGCGCGGCGGTGCTCACCATCTGGTAGTCCACGCCGGCCTGCGAGGCGTCCTGCCGGTAGCCGTCCAGGAACTCCTGCAACCTCGCCCGGTACTCGTCCCGGATGACTTCGGCCCGCAGTTGCATCTTGCGGCCAGTCTCCATATCGCGGAACTCGATCAGCCCGCGGAACGGGAAGTCTATCTCGGCCGGGTCCAGCACGTTGAACACGATGACCTCGTGCCGGTCGTGCCGGAAGTGCTGGAGCGCGTTCATCACCGCCTCGCGCTCGCCGAACAGGTCGCTGATAAGTACCACGAGCCCGCGGCGCTTCAAGCTATTGGCGATGGCGTGCAGCGGCGCGGCCAGGGACGTCTCGCCGCCAGTGCTGGCGCTTTCGAGATGCTCCAGCATGTTCATGAGGTGCCCCGGGCCGCTGCAGGGCGGGATGCGCTCGCGCACCCCCCTGTCGAACAGCACCAGGCCCACCTGATCGTGCTGGCGCACCATCAGATACGTGAGCGCGGCGCTGAGGAAGCAGGCGTAGCTGAACTTCGTCGGCCCGTCCCCGCCGTAGCCCATCGACCCGCTCGCGTCCAAGATGAGCGTGCAGGTCATGTTGGTCTCTTCCTCGTATTCCCGCACGAACTTGCGCTCCGTGCGGGCGTAGACCTTCCAGTCGAAGTGCTTCAGGTCGTCCCCGGGCTGGTATTCGCGGTAATCGGCGAACTCCGCGCTGGAGCCCTTGAAGGGGCTGTGGTGCAGGCCCGCGATGTGGCCCTCGACGACGGTGCGCGCCAAGAGCTGCAGGTTGCCGAGCCGGGCAAGCGCCGCCGGGTCGAAGTACTTGTTTGTGGGGCCTCTGCGCATATTGCACTGGACCTGGGGGCAGGGGGGAATCCCGCGATGCGGGTCCGGCCGGTCCGGCCTATTGCTTCTTCTTCCGCACGGCCTGCACCTTTGGAAGCGCCGGGGGCGCGGGCCCGGCCGGAGGGGCCGTCGCCTGCGGCCTCTTGCCTTCGCGCGCCTTGCGGGCGTAGGCGGCCTCGTCGGGTTCGGGGATGCTTTCCAGCAACCGGTCGATCACGCCCTCGACCGAGACGCCCTCGCCGGCGGCGGTGAAACTCGTTATGAGCCGATGGCGCATGACGGGGTGGACCATCGCGCGCACATCCGCGCACGAGACGTTGAACCGCCCCTGGATCAGGGCCCTGGCCTTCGCGCCGCGAACCAGGTACTGCGCCGCCCGCGGGCCGGCTCCCCATTCCACCCAGTCCTTGACGAACTGCGGCGCCTCCGCCGAGCCCGGACGCGTCGCCCGCGTCAGGTCGGCCGCATACTCCATCACGTGATCGCTGACCGGCACGCGCCGCACGATCTGCTGCACGTGCAGAACCTCTCGCCCCTCCATCACCTTGCCGGCCGACGGCATCTCCTCCGCCGTGGTGGCCCTGATGATGGCGATCTCCTCACTCCGCGAGGGATAGTCGATCAGGATGTTGAACATGAACCGGTCGAGCTGGGCCTCCGGCAGCGGGTAGGTGCCTTCCTGATCGATGGGGTTCTGGGTCGCCAGCACGAAGAAGGGCGGCTCGATGGGGTAGGTGCGCCCGGCGGCGGTGACGCGGTACTCCTGCATGCACTCCAGCATGGCAGCCTGGGTCTTGGGCGGCGTCCGGTTGATCTCGTCGGCCAGCAGGATGTTGGTGAAGATGGGGCCTGGGACGAACTTGAAATCGCGGCGCTGGCTCTCGCGGTCGATCTCCAGGATCTCGGTGCCCGTGATGTCGGTGGGCATCAGGTCGGGCGTGAACTGGATGCGCTTGAAGTCCAGGTTCATCGTATCGGCGATGGTGCGCACGATGAGGGTCTTGGCCAACCCCGGCACGCCCTCCACCAGCGCGTGGGCGCGGCAGAACATAGTGATCAGAATCTGTTCGAGCACCTCGTCCTGGCCCACAATGACCTTCTTGATCTCCTGAAGCAGCGCCCGGCGCACCGCGCCGAGCCGCGCGACGAGCTCCGTGTCCTGCGAACTCAGTCGACCGGCTACCTGATCGCCCACGACTTTCTTCTTACCCACTTGCCACGCTCCTCCTCACCCCGGCGGAACGAAGTTACAGAAAATGGACAGGCTCCGGAATGACTAATGGCCGAAGCCTCAGTGCGTCATGCTGTAGAGGACGACGTTCACTCCGAGGCCCAACGCATCGGCCGTGGCGATGTCCCTGCCGAAGGGGTGGTTGAAACCCCGCCATCCGCCGCCCAGCCCGTACGGAGAGTAAACGACGGGCGTCGAGCCGCCGAGCGAGATTCCCTCCAGCGGAAGCGCCGGCGGCTTCTCACCGAGCTGGCCGACGTAGTCGCTGTAGCCCACGGCGTCGATGTCGTGGAGCATGTGGTAGACGGCATGGTCGGCGCCGAGCGGGGCGAGCGAGCTTCCCGGCAGGAGGCGGGCGATCTCGTGCCGGAACGCGGCGTCGAACTCACTTGCCCCCCCCTCAGGGCTTGCCAGCAGGAAGCCGCCGCTCGAGACGTACCGCCTCAGGGCCACCAATTCGGCCTCGCTGAACTTGAAGTCATACATGCCCGTGATGTAGAGAAACGGGTAGGTGTGCAGGTCGTCGGAAGCGAGGTCGACGGCCCGGCGCTGGAACTTCACCTCCGAGCTCGTCCCCGTCGCCACGGCCTTGAGCAGGTTGGCAATGGCGTTGGTCTGGCAGTCCCAGTTCTCTCCCAGGATGGCCTGGGCGAAAGTGAAATCCCCGCGCGCCCGCTCCTGGGTCTCGTAGAACACCTTGGTCAGGCTCTGGTAGACGCCCAGCCGGTGCGTGGCCAGGGCATAGGCAATCATGTTCACGCCGAGCTTGCGCGCATCGTTCGGGCGCACCGAATGCGCGCCCTCGCGCTCGTGGCCGTCCCAGCCGCAGCTCAGGTCATAGCGCGAGAGCACGATGGCCGTCCTCGCGCCCAGGTCCACGCCGTAGAATACCGGCTCGCCCACGCCCTCGGGCGCGTCCGGCACCGGCGCGGTGTACTGGACCCGCCCCGTGGGGTAGAAGCAGTTGAACAGCGGGTGGTCGGCGCCGAGGCGGCGGAAGCGCCGGTCTGGCAGGACCTTTCCCATCTCCCGCGCGAAGGCCCGGAAGAAGTCCGGGTCCCCGAAGCACGTGTCGCCCCAGATCGTCCCGCCCGAGCGGACGAACTCGCGAAGGCGCTTGACCTCCGCCTCAGCGAGCACGAAATCGTCGCTGCCCGTGTAATAGAAAATCGGGTATCGGGCCGCGTCGGTCGGAAACGCCTCCAGGCGGCCGCGCTTCCAGCCATAGCGGATCTCCAGCGCACGGCCGGCGACCGTCATCAGCACGGGCACGTCGCCCTTGTCCGTGTTCCAGTCGTGATACTTGAACTCCTTGCCGCTCTCGCCGGCGCCGAGCTTCAACTCCCCGAACTCGATCTTCGCGATGAGCGGGGGAGGGGACGGCGGTCGCTTCCGCTCGGTGCGCCTCTGGGGCGTGACCGGCAGGGGCAGGGGCGGAAAGCCCTCGCCGCCCTGGCGACGCTGGGGCTTGGCGGGAGGCTTGGAGCCGCACGGTCCCTTGGGAAGGTTGAGCTCATCCGCCAGGGGCGCATGTGCGGCGAGAACGAACACGGCCAACACGGTTAGGAATGCCCTCGCTCTCATGGCAACTCCTATCTATCCCCCGGACACGTCAACCCGGAAACACCGCGGTGCGACACGTCCCGAACAATGCATGCTTATCTCAAGCACACATGCTACCGTCACGCGCCCTCAAAGGCAAGGACGGCTTGCCGAAGGAAAGAAGGCCATTCGCGTGGGGCCGGCCCCACGCCGCCAAGGCTGCCACGGGGTTCACAGAGGTTGTCTGACGTTGTCGCGTTACTCGGTATGGTGGCCGCCGTCGCGAATGGCCTCTATCTCCGCGCGCGTGTAGAGCCGTCCCGTGCCGGTGCCGGGACAGCGGGCCTTCACCGCCTCCCAGCTCTCCGGGGTCTGGATGTTATCAGGCCAGAAAGGGAAGGTGTAGCACTGCGAGGGACGCGCGTGATAGATCCGGCAGCCGGCGGGCGTAAAGTAAATGCAGTCGTAGTTGGGTTGTTCGCGGAGGCTGACGCGCGTGAAGATGCGGCGGCAATGCCGTTCGCGGACATCATCCTCGCCGATCTTCAGGTAGCCGGCGATGCGGCGGAGCTCCCCCTCCTCCAGCCACACATACCCCGGCGCCCCGCCGCAGCAC
>CAZHPE010000010.1:8299-29307 GCA_964534775.1 uncultured candidatus Brocadiaceae bacterium | reverse complement strand
TCATGTTCTCCGCGTCCTCAACCCTGTTGACGCCGCAGAACAGATCGTCCTCACACTTGGGCCTTTCCTTGCCTGCCATGTACGATGCCCTCCTTGCCGAGCTGGCCGGCTGGCGCGGGGTCACGCGCTCCATCAGCCATACATTCGAGTCTACGCATGAGGATCGAGAAATGTCAAGCCGGATTCTTGGACTATAAAAAATGAGGGAAGCCGGCGGCCGGCCTTGGCACCTCGAGAGGCGCCCGGGGGGGCGAGGGGGCGATGTACCCGAGGGTTGACCAGTCCCGGGGGGCGCAGTATACTGCCGCTGGCCGGCCGGGAGGCCGGAAGACAAGCTTTGAGCGGGAGAGCTGGACGCATGTTCGCGAAGGTCCGTAGCTTCGTTTCTCAGGGCATGAAAAGGAGCGGATGGAATGAAAGGATTCAAGACGTTGGTGGGGCTTTGTGCCGCGCTGGCCTTGCCGCTGGCAGGGTGTGGGAGCATTCTGATGTCTGCCGAGTCCGAGAAGAAGCCCTTCGGCCTGGAGAAGGTCATCGCCTTCTACGGCTGGGATACCAAGTCGCAGACCCTTTCCAGGGGCGGGGACTGGATGGCGTGGAAGGCGCGGGGCGGCGTCGCCTGCGTGAGCGTGACTCACCAGGGATTCCTGAGCAAGAACGTCGAGGAGGCCTCCGACATCCTCGTGAACAAGGATTTCGGGGGTAACCCCAACCCTGTGCTCAATATCGACGAGTTCGGTTGGGACTACGATGGGGGACTCGACCAGCACGTGGCGGCGATCCTGCGGGCTGTGCACAGGAAGAAGCCCGAGCTTAAGATCGCCGTCTGGCAGATGCGCGGGCCGGTCGCGCCGGGGCTTGCGGCCGTGTATCGCGATACGGTCGAGCTGGTGATGATGGAGACCTACCACGACCTGAACGACGCGTGGATGATCGCGTTCCAGCTTCAGGCGGCGCGCCTAAACGGACTTGTTGGGAGAACAGTGATAGGCCTGGGGCTTGGCCAGGAGGACGCCGGGAAGGGCGGCGGGGAGTGGACCCGGACGGCGGAAGAGCTGGATCAGCAGGTCCGCCTCATCCGGCTCGTGGCTCCCGAGTCCCCCGGCCTCGCGTTCTTCGGCAAGTTCCTGACCGGTGACAGGGCCGTACGTATGACGGACGAGGAGTTGGAGGGGATATGCAGCCGGTTCAACGAGTACCCCACCGACGGCACCGGTCTGGGGCCGGAGCTGCTGAAACTGGGCAAGACTTTCACCAAGCGCTACAAGGGGCCGGCGGTCTTCTGCTCATCCGCGTTCGTGTACCCCCATTTCCATTCCGGCTACGACGGGGGGGCGTTCGCCACTGGGCTTGTACCGCCGGTCGCCAGGGTGCTGATGATGAACCTGGGCGAGAAAGACGCCAAAGGCGTCAAGGTGAGCCTGAAAACCCGGGGCGAAGGCAGCGAACCCTGGGCCGCCGGGTCCGTGGACATCCCGGCACGATCCGTCGTTGCGACCGCTCTGCCCGTGCTGCCCGGCCAGAGCTGGCGCGGCTGGCCGTGGGGCAGCTCGGTCATGGAGGTTGACGCGCCGGGCTGTGAGGTGTTCAGCTTCCAGGATTCACGTCTCCACGGGAAACCGTAGTCTGCCGCGACACTGATAGACGGAACAGCGGGCGGGTCGAATCGGGACCAGCCTGCTGCATTTCGTCTCACAGGCAGGTCCAGGCCACGGCGGCGTCGAGGCAGGACGCCAGCGCCTCGGGGAACGCCCCTTCGGGCGGCTGGCCGGCGGATCATCGTCACCCTCACCGCCAAGGCCCTTATAGGCGTCGATGCGGCGACGGGCGAGCTCTTGTGGCGCCACGGCTGGAAGCCGGGCACGGGCATCCATCCGGTCAGCCCCGTGTGTGAGGACGGTCGAATCTACGTCACTAGCGGATACGGCGGCGAGCGGGGCGAGATGCTGGAGCTCGCCGAGGACGGCAGGAGCATCACGAAGAAATGGGCGGATAGCAAGCTGGACTGCCATCACGGCGGCGTCATCGTTCACAAGGGCCACGTCTATGGCGCGAGCGACCGGAACAGGCCCGGCCAGTGGATCTGCCTGGACCTGGAGACCGGCCAGGTCGCCGCTGAGACCCCCGCCGTCGACAAGGGCTCGATCGCCTTCGCCGACGGCCGCCTCTACATACGCCACGGCAGCGCCCTGCTGGCATACGACGTGAAGGCTGAGTAGGCCGATTTCGAGGACCGCAGCGACGGCCGGCCGCGCCGACGAACGCTCCACCGCAGGGGATGCGTTGGGTCCTTCAAGATCATGCCCGCCGGAGAGGTGACAATGAGCAAGTGCACGGTAGTGCTGTCTCGGGCGCCGGACGGCCGACAGGAGCGCAGGCGTTTTGAGGACGCCGTGGCCGGCGCGCTTCAGGCGGACGGCTGCACGGTGTTGTTCGTGCCGCACATCTACTACCTCACCGATTCGCATCCCGCAACCGTGCGCCTGACGCAACTCCCCGGCGACATGGTCGTGGCCGCGTGGCTCCACCCCCGGGCCACGGATTGGACGCTGAGGGCCCATGGCATGGACGATGGACGAGCCTTCCAGTGCTTCGACCTGGGGGCGTTTGAGTCCGTTGACGGATGTGTCTCGGGGCTTCGACGGACTTCGGAAGCGGTTGCCGGCGGCGGGTGCGTCGAAGAGCTTGCCGGCCCGGCGCCCGAACGGTGGTATCCCGTGGTGGACTATGCCCGATGCGCGGCGTGCCGTCAGTGCCTTGACTTCTGCCTGTTCGGCGTCTATTCGGCCGAAGACGGGAGGGTGGTGGTGAGCCGGCCGGAGCGGTGCAGGCCGGGCTGTCCCGCATGTGCCCGCGTCTGCCCGAGCGCGGCGATCATGTTCCCGCATTACGTAGACGACGCTGCGATTGCGGGGGAGCCCGGGGCCGACATCTCCGGGGGGACCATCGACGTCGAAGCGTTCTTCCGCGCCGCCGGTAAGGGGACTCCGGGCGAGGGCGAGCCATGCCGTGAATGTGCGCGCGATTGCGAGGAGCGCGACGATCTTGACGACCTCATAGATGAACTGGACAAGCAGGATGAGTGATGGCCGCGAGCCCCCGGGGGACGGATTCCCCATTGTCCTCACCGCCGACCGCACGCTGATGGCCGATTACCGGATGCTTTTCGACGGCATGGTCGGCGCCAGCCAGACGACGCGTACGCCGAGATTCCTGATGAAACGCCTGCTGGCGCCGCCCGCTCGCAGCGCGGGATTGCGGGCAGTGCAGGCCCCGCTCGGGTTGAGGCGGGTCGAGGCGGCGCTCGTCTCGGACGGGTGGAGCCCGGACGAGGTGGCGGTCGTGCGACCGGAGGACCTGGGCCGCGCGGTCGGGCCGCGCACGCGCATCATCGGCCTCTCCTCGGGAGACCCGCTGGGCCGGGGGATGAACAGTTCCACCATGGCGGCAGTGGCCGGCGGCGAGATATACACCAGCAGGTTGTTCGGGCGCCTGGCGGAACGCGTCGGGCGGCTTCGCAGGCGCCCCGCGTCGGCGCGCGTCGTGGTGGGCGGCCCCGGGGCGTGGCAGCTTGCCTCCGACATCGGTGCGGCCCGGGAGATGGGAATCGACCACGTGGTGACGGGCTACTGCGAGGGAAACGTGGCAGAGCTTTTCCGCAGCATTGCTGACGGGGAGGCTCCGGCCACGGTCCTGGCCGCGGAGGGCCTGCCGGACGTCACGGTGCCGGCGGTCCGCGGGGCCACGGTGATGGGGTCCGTCGAGATAAGCCGCGGCTGCGGGCTCGGCTGCGGGTTCTGCACCATTGCGCGGGAGCCCATGATCCATTTCCCCCCGGAGACGGTTCTTTCCGACGTCGAAACCAACCTGTCGGCCGGCGTTGGGAATGTGTCGCTGGTCACCGAGGACGTCCTGCGTTACGGGGCGGACGGTGCGCGCCGGCAGCCCTCGGCGCTGATCGATCTGCTGCGCGGGATGCGCGAGCTTGCCGGGTCGGTGCGAATACAGGCGGACCATGCCAACGTAGCGTCCGTCGAGCAATACACCGACGAGCAGCTCGTAGAGGTCCGCCGCCAGATGGCCGGTGAAGCCGGGCCCGAGGCGTACGTCTGGCTGAACCTGGGGGTGGAGACGGCGGCCGACGAGCTGCTGCGGGCCAGCAGCGGTGGAGCAAAGATGGGATCGTGCGAACCGGACGAATGGGCCGAGTCCTGCCGGCGGCAAGTGCGGCGGCTGGTTCAGACGGGCTTCTTCCCATTGGTAAGCCTGATGGTCGGCCTGCCGGGGGAGACCCCGGATGATGTCGAGGAGACGATCCGGTGGGTGGGCGGGCTGGGGGACGAGCGCCTTGCGGTGTTCCCGCTTCTATACGCGCCCGTCGACGGCCGGAGCGGGCCGCTGTCCGGGGCCGACATGTCCGGGGCGCACTGGCGTCTGTTCCGTCTGTGTTACCGGCTGAACTTCAAATGGGTCC
The DNA here is from genome assembly GCA_964534775.1 of uncultured candidatus Brocadiaceae bacterium. Classification (GTDB taxonomy): domain Bacteria; phylum Planctomycetota; class Brocadiia; order SM23-32; family SM23-32; genus CAZHPE01. Next base: position 24,833 of record CAZHPE010000010.1, on the reverse strand, counting down.
CGCGATTGTACTGGGAAAACCAGTCCGTGGCCGGCGTGCCGCTCTGGCGCCGGCTGGTGCTTCAAGCCATGGGCCGCGGACAGATCATGTGGTGGAAGGGTCTGTTTGCCTGGAGATCGGACGGACGTTGCAAATGAGCGCTGTCAGCGACATCAAGGACCGTTCCCTGCGCCTGGATCAAGCGGAGGAGGCGGCGCTGAGGCAGGCCTACGGCATTGCCCGCCGCCGGTTGCTCGCGGAGCGGTCGGCGGAGGGATTCTGGGAGGGCGAACTGTCATCTTCCGCCCTCGCGACCGCCATCGCCGTCAGCGCGCTGTCCGTGGTCTCGCGCGAGAGGTTCGGCGACCTGATTGCTGCGGGAATCGGCTGGCTTGGGGCGCACCGGAATCCCGATGGCGGCTGGGGCGACAGTCCCAGGAGTCCCAGCAATATGTCGACGACGATGCTGGCGGAGGCGGCGTTTCGCCTGGCCGCCGCCGATGGGCAGGACGTTGGCGGAGGCCCTTTGGAGAAGGCGGATGGCTACTTGCGGCGGAACTCGGGGCGGTCCGCGCAGGAACGGATTGACTCGTTGCGCGCGCTCTACGGCGCGGACAGGACGTTCGCCGTGCCGATCCTCACCACCTGCGCCCTCGCCGAGGAGAGCTCACCATCATATGAGCCCCCCGCGCAGGCCGACGGGCAGCCGGGCGTCGCCTGGACGGACGTGCCGCGCCTGCCGTTCGAGCTGGCCTGCCTGCCGCACTCGTGGCTTCGGCGGTTGCGGCTTCACGTGGTGAGCTACGCCCTGCCGGCGCTGGTCGCAATCGGGCAACTGGTCGACGCGCGACGTCCGACTCGCAACCCGCTGCTGCGCATAATCCGAAGGGCTGCCAGGGCACCCGCCCTGCGACGCCTCGAAGCCATACAGCCCGCCAGCGGAGGGTTCCTTGAAGCGGTCCCCCTGACCGGCTTCGTCGTGATGAGCCTCGCAGCAGCGGGCAACGGCGCCCACCCGGTCTGCCGCCGGGGCCAGGCCTTCCTCAAGCGGTCCGTTCGCCCGGACGGCAGTTGGCCCGTCGACACGAACCTTTCGGTCTGGCTGACTACGCAGGCCGTGAGCGCGCTGAGAGCCGGCCCTCACACGGATCAGTTGGACCTCGACGCGACGGCGCAGTGGCTGTTGGACCGTCAGCACACGACCGTTTGCGCCTACGCCGACTCGCGGCCCGGCGCATGGGCTTGGACGCACCTTCCGGGGGGTGTGCCGGACGTGGACGACACCTCGGGGGCCTTGCTTGCATTGGCCGGGGGCACGCCGGCGCTGGCTGCATCCGCTGCCGCGGCGCGCGGTGTCGGCTGGCTGCTGGACCTCCAGAATGCCGACGGCGGATGGCCCACCTTCTGCCGGGGCTGGGGGAAGCTGCCTTTCGACCGCAGCGCACCCGACCTGACGGCGCACGCCCTGCGCGCGCTAGCAGCCTGGCGATGTAACCGCCTTCAGTCGAAAGGTCGAAGTGTCGAAGAGGCGCAGCGGCCTTTGGGCAAGGGGCGGCTTGCCGCCCGGCGAGGCGGCGTTGACCTGCGCCGCGAGCGACGAGCGATCGCGCGCGGATTCGATTACCTGCGCCGCACGCAGCGACCGGACGGCTCGTGGACGCCCCTTTGGTTCGGCAATCAGCACGCTCCGGGGCAGGAAAACCCGGTCTATGGCACAGCGCGCGTGCTGGCGGCCTACCTGGACGTCGGCCCCCCCAAGAGTCCCGAAGCCCGCCGGGGGGCGGCGTTCCTGCTGGACATGCAGAATCCCGATGGGAGCTGGGGCGGGGACCGCGGGGTGCCGGGCAGCACGGAGGAGACCGCCCTCGCCGTCGACGCCCTTGGGCGCTATTGCGGAACCCGCTCCGTCGGCCAGAGGCCGGGCGAGAGCGTCGAGGACAAGAAGGCCGAAGCAGGCGATTCAAGGGCCAGAATCGCTGATGAAGGCCGACACAGCCATTCGGCGCTCGCAGCCGGCCGAAGCCAGGATAGGGTTTTGCAGCAGCGCCTCATGCGCAGGGATGACGATCCGCGCATCGCCGAGGCTGTCCGGCGGGGCTGTCGCTATCTCGTGGACCGGATGGCCCGCGGCGCGCTGGACGAGCCGAACCCCATCGGCCTATACTTCGCCAGTCTATGGTACTCTGAGAAGCTGTATCCGACCATCTGGACCGTGGCCGCGCTGGGCCGCGTCATTGCGCACTGCGCAGCATCGCCCGCACGGTCACGGCAACGCCGGTAAAGGCCTCGTTAGCAGGGGAGTTGAGATGACTGCAAGTGGCGCAGGCGGGGCCGGCAAGATGCGGGTCGGCGACATCAAAGCGGTGCCGCAAGAAGCCGAGCTCCGGGAGAGAATCCGCCTGGAAGCCGACCGGGCCGCTGCCACCGTGGGGCGGGACCGGCCCTTGGGCCGGACGGAGCTCGAAGAGCTGGCCGGCGCGGCGCTGGGGCGGCTGGGCCTGGACGGCTGCTACTTGGGTTTCGCAATGGTGGCCGTGAGCAACGCGTTCTGGCGGGAGCAGTTCGCGAGCGTCCCGTTTTCGCGCCGCCTCCTCCTGCTGCCGTACTGTCTGCGGGACGTTCCCGCCTGCGCCGGGAGCTTCGACTCACTGGGGCTTGCGTGTGCGCGGTGCGGCGCGTGCGCGCTGTGCGAGCTGCAGGGGCAGGCGGAATCGCTCGGCTACAAGGTGCTCATCGCCGAGGGCACGCCGGCCGTCGTCCAGATCGCGCTCAGCGGCCGACGCGATGCGATTATAGGCGTGGCGTGCCTGGACTCCCTGGAAGAGGCGTTCGCCCGCGTGGTCGAGCTGGGCATGCCGCACGCGGCGGTGCCGCTCCTGTGCAACGGCTGCGCCGGCACGGTGGCGGAGCTTGATCTCATTCGCACGTGGATGCACCTGCGCTCTGGCCCTGCACCCGTGCGCACGCGCAGCTATGTGGGCCTGCTGCGGACTGCGGAGGCACTGTTTGAGGCGGATGAGCTGGAGGCGCTTCTGGCCGGGCAACTGGCGGTGGCCGGCGCGGGCGAACCCGGCGCGGAGCAACGCGTTGCCGAGCTGGCCCCGCTGGCGGCGACCGAGGCCATCGCCTTCGAGTGGCTTCGCCACGGAGGCAAGCGCTTCCGCCCGTTCATCACGCTGGCGAGCTTCGCCGCGCTGGCGTATGGAAGGGACGCGCTCATGCCAGGGGCGGACCTGTCCCGTTCGTTCCCCGCATCGGTCAAGCGCGTCGCGCTGGCGATCGAAGCGTTCCACAAGGCATCCCTCGTTCACGACGACATTGCGGACGGCGACTCGCACCGTTACGGCCGTAAGACGCTTCATCTGCGTTACGGGTTGCCTACGGCGCTGAACGTGGGAGACTACCTCGTCGGGCTGGGCTACCGGCTGATCGCCTCGACGGGCGAAGACCTTGGCGCAGACTGCACGGGTGCCATCCTGGCGCGGCTTTCCGACGCGCACGTGAAGCTGTGCCGGGGCCAGGGCGCCGAACTCATCTGGCGCGAAAGGGAGCCCCGGTCCATGCGGCCTGGCGATGCGCAGGCCGTCTACGGGCTTAAGACGGCGCCCGCCTTCGAGGCCGCCATGTATGCCGGCATCCGCATGGCAGGCGCTGGCATTCCGGAGGGCGGCAAGGCGGCGTGCGATTGCGCACTCCTCGACCCCGGCGCCCTTCTCTCATTCAGCCGCTACCTCGGGACCGCTTATCAGGTGCTGAACGACCTCAACGATTGGGAGGGCGACAGCGGCAACAAGGTGGTCGCAGGGCAGGACTGCCTTTCCGCAAGGCCGACCATTCTGCGGGCCTTCGCCCTCGCGGCCGGCGACGAGGCGAGCAATCGGGAGCTTCTCGACATCGTGGCTTCCGACGTGACGGAGGATGAGAGAATCCGGCTCATGCGCGAGGTCTATCAAGCCCGGGGCGTGTTTGAGAAGGCCCGCCAACTGGTGCGGAAATATCGAACGCGCGCGCTGGCCGAGGCAGACCGCATGGCGTCGGACGATTTGCGCGAGTTGATGCATTTCGTCGTGGCGACTGCCCTATGAATCTCATCGGATCGGGTCCTTATCAGCAGAGTCTGGCAGATCGGCTCAAGATGGGCCTGGGGCGTATTCCGCATCGGTTTCGCCTGCGCCAGGCCGGGTACGTCATCCGCTGCCAGAACGCCGACGGTGGGTTTTCGGGACGGCGGGGCGCGTCCGATCCCTACTACACCAGCTTCGCCTTGCGCAGCGCGGAGCTACTGGACGTCGAGGTCCCCGAGGAACTCTGGTTCGGGGCCGCCGCGTACTTGCGTGGCCAGGGCCCGGTGGCGACGGACATCGTCGAGTGTTTCTGCGCCCTGCACATCCGCGACCTGGTGGAGCGCAACGGCTGCCTGGTGTGGACCGGACCCGCCGAGACGGATGCCCTTCTTGGCCTGAAGCACACGCTGCAAAGCTACCGCGCCCCGGAAGGCGGCTACGCCAAGGCGGCTGGCGGCCCGGCGAGCCTCTATCACAGTTTTCTGGCGGTTTTAAGCTGCGAACTGGCCGGTTGGTCGCTCCCCCAGAGCGCAGGAATTGGGGCACTGGTGGAGCGGCGGCGGTGTGCCGGTGGGGGGTTCTTGGACGTCGCCGAGGGGCTTGGCGCGGAGGAGGGCCGCATCAATCCCACGGCCGCAGCGGTCGGATTGATGGCCCTGAGCGGCGATCCCGACGCGCGCCCGGGCACGGGAACCGTCAACTTCGTCGCCTCGATGCAGCGGCCCGACGGCGGGTTCGGCGCGCATCGCCGGGCGCCCGTGTCGGACCTTATGTCCACCTTCACGGCTCTCGTCACGCTTGCCGAGGGAGACGCAATGGGGCGGGTCAACATGGCTTCGGTCGCGCGTTTCGTGAAGGCCCTCGCCGGGCCGGACGGGGGCTTTTGCGGCGCCCATCCGGATGACGTAAGTGACATGGAATACACGTATTACGGCTTGGGAGCCCTGGGGCTTCTCGGCCTGCAACTGGCGCGGTCTGGAGAGGGCTGACGTCGCCGCTGGGTGCGGTAATGCGCGGGTGCCGTTGCGGTTCTACAACGAGGAATTGGACTCGATCAGCCCAGGCCGGCGGCGCAGGTAATCAGTGGCAGATCGTTCATCGTCGCCAGTCCTGGCGGGGCAGCCACCACCCGGCGGGCGGCGTTCACCACCATGGCCGCCGTGCCGATGTCGCCGTGAGTCCCTCCCTTTATGACGACTTCCATCTTCGGGGTTCCCTCGATGTAGACGGCCTCATAAGACTCGCCGGCTCCCAGAGAGGCCTGGAAGTCGAGGGTTATCAATTCCTGCCCCTGCCAGAGGCCGCGACCGACCTGCTTCACTCCGGCCGCCTGCCCTGGTTTCACGGTTGCGTACTGGCTCCGCACTTCCTTCTCGGCCACTATCGGCTCGATTTCATCCCTGATATCGTCCAGCTCCCATCCCAGCCCGGCGGCGATCATCGCAATGGATTCCGCCAGGCCGACGTGGCGCAACGTCCCGGCAGCCACGAGCTTGCTGAACACATCCAGCGTGCAGCCCACCCCTATCTTCTTCTGAAACGGCAGGCGGCGCGCAGAGGCATCCTGTATCCTGACCACCCGGACCCGCTTGACCTCCTGGCACACGGCCGTCATGGCCAGAGGCCACGTGTCCATCAGGAACCCAGGGTTTATTCCCGTGCCCAGAACGGTGACTTCGTGCTCCGTGGCCACTCTGTCAATCTCAGCCGACAGCTTGGGCCATTTCGGCCAGGGGAACGACAGCTCCTCGGTGGTCGAGACGATATTCGCGCCGGCCAGCACTATCCCGATCAGTTGCTCGTGGACCAGGGCGAATGAGGAACTCGTCGTGTGGAACACGATATCCGGCTTGGCCCGGGACAGGACGGCATCGACGTCGTTGGAGATGATGACTCCGAGCGGCTCGTCCAGCCCCGCCACTTCGCCCAGGTCCCTCCCCACCTTATCCTCGTCGATATCGATTGCGCCGGCCAGCTCTATGCCACTGCGCTTAGAGGCCAACCTGACGACGCCACAGCCCACCGGGCCACACCCGAATTGGACAGCACGGATCTTTGCCATTTGCGTTTGCTTTCCGGCGACTTCGACCATCGCCACGATGGATTCCGAACCGCGTCAGACTACGCCCTCCGCTGCCATGTCGCCAAGAGCCGCACCGAAGACCTCTATGGTCCGGTCGATGTCCTCTTCGGTGTGCACTGCGGACACCCATCCGATTGCGCCCCTGAGCAGGCTCACGCCATTGAGCAGCAGGCACCGGTTCAAAGCATGGACCGTCTCAGGAGGCATGGCCCTGGCGGCATCCGGGCAACCGGTCCGATCGCACTTCCCGCACGAGCCGAAATACAGATGAATCACGGAGCTGCTGTTGTAGACGCAGCCCTCGATGCCCCGTTCCTCGATCTTGCGGTGCATGCCGTCCGCCAACCTGATGGCAGAGGCCTCGGCGATCCTCTGAACCTCTCCCTGGGCGACTATCCTGAGCGCAGCCACCCCCGCCGCGGAGTTCAGCGGGTTGGCATTCCAGGTGCCCGGATGGACCACGCGACTGGTGCGGTTCCATTCCACCTCCCCGGGCCTTATCTTCAGCAGATTCATAACGCCGGCCCGGCCCGCTACCGCGGCGCCCCCGCCAAGCCCGCCGCACACGATCTTGCCCAGACTGCTCAGGTCCGGCGTAACCCCCACCGTGGCCTGGTAGCCGCCGGGCGACCAGCGAAACCCGCTGATGACTTCGTCAATGACCAGCAATGTCCCATACCTCTCGGTCAGCCGGCGCGCGAGCTGCACGAGCTCCGGCGGCATGTATATGCCGCCAGCTCCGGCTCCGCCGCCTTCAATGAACAAGGCGGCGGCCTCCCTCTTCTCCAGCACCTGCTCCATGGCTGCAGCATCGTTGCAGGGGATGACCACCGTTCCTTCCGATACCGCGTCCATGTAGAAGGGCGGGAGGCGGCCGGCTATCGGTTCGTCGAAGGGGGCCACCACCCCGACGTGCATGTGGTCCGACCAGCCGAAGAAATGCTGGGCGAACTTGATGATCTTGTGCCTCCCGGTGTGGGCGCGGGCCAACTGGGTAATCAACGAGTTGGCTTCGGTGCCCGACAACACGAACTCCACCCTCTCCGCAGCCGGGACCATCTCGCAAATCAGCTCGGCCCACTCGACGGCCGCCTCATTCTCAGTGCCGTAGTGGGTGCCTTTGACGACCTGCCCGGACACCGCATCCACCAGCGCAGGGTGTGCATGTCCCAACATCAGGCTGCCATGGCCCATGGTGTAGTCGATGTACTCGTTGCCATCCACGTCCCATTTACGCGACCCCGCGGCCCGCGAGGTGTAGATCGGGAAGGGAAGGGCAAAGCGAGCGTCGTGGTGGACGCCCCTGCTGACGCGGACGGCCCTCTCCCACAGTTCTTTGGACCTTCGATGTGTCGCCTCGAATCGGCCTAGCCCATCCGCCTGCATTATAGCTCAATGCCTCCGTTCTTCCTCAGTTTCGTCAGGCTGACTCCGCCTCCTGACGTCGAGACTTTCCGGCTGCAAAAGCGTCAATGGCCTTCCTGCCGAGAGGGGGTCAGTCTATGCCCGCTGCAGGCATCTGTCAACACTCCCCTGTGCCCCCTCTTGCGGGGGAAAACGCTTGACCCCGCATTTCCCGGATGGTTATAGCTTTCGGCCGTGGCAGAGCGAAGATTGGTGCCCCAGAGGGCGTTCTGGGCGTGTTTCGGGGGTCCGGAGCGGGGATATCCAATGGGTGAAGCCGGCAATGGGTCTCTGAGGCTGACGTTCGACAGCCGTCTTAAGCTCGAATTCCACGGTGCGAAGATCACGACGGACGCGGGGCTGCTGGCCTATCGGGAACTGGTACCGCAGCCGAAGGATCGAGAAGATTTTCCGCGCTGATGCGGCGTTCGCCGATCCGATGATCTACCGCTACCTGGAGCAGGAAGGCTATGCGAAGTGGGCAAACAAGAACACCACGCCGAGCTCATTCTCGGGAGCGTACTCGAGCGGAGCCCCCTCAAGCCTCGTGGGACGCCCTTTGCCAGCAGAAGTTGCTTTTGTCTTCTTGCCAAGAGTCAAGCATCCTCTTGCGGAGTGCATCGCCAAGCTTCGGTCAGAAGAACGCCCGAAAGACGGCCCAAAACACTTTTCGGTCCTCCAACAGTGCCTTAACCGTACGCCGCGGCCGCCGGACGTCCGAATCACTCTTCCGACGAGAAGCCCGACGGGAATATGGGGCCTATTTCGCCCAGGGCCGCGCGGCCCTCCTCGATGTACGATCCCACCCGGCACCGCTCGCGCTCGACCACCGCCGGGTCCAGGGTGAACTCGGTCTTGCAGGCCGACAGTTCCGGGTTGATCTTCAGCGCGTCTTCGGCCCGCTCGACGAGTTCGGGCGAGAAGTCCGCCTTCTTCAGCTTCGCCACGTAGTCCCGCAGGATGCAGAGGTAGTCGTAGTCGTCGGCGCCGTCGCGCAGGTTTTCCAGCCGGATGCTGCTCCAGGGCACGCCGTCCGGCCCTGGATACAGGAGCATCCCGTCGTTATGCGAATACGGCAGGCAGGTCCGCGAATGCCACGGCCGGTTCGGCCACTTCTCTTCCGGGGTGTCGCCCTCGGGGTTCCCGGCTCCGATACACGTGGCGTGCCAGTAGAGGAACCCCGTCACTCCGTATTGGAAGGCTTGCCAAAGGAGGATGCGCGGGGCGATCTGATGGCAGTCGAGGAGGACGTTCGCATGCGGCCCCTCGGGCCGGCAGCAGGAGTACCACTGCGCTTCCTCGCCGCGGGCCAGATTGTCCTTGAGAGAGTCCAGGGTCTCGTCCGAGGGATAGACCCAGACGTTGACGATGCCATCCAGGTACGGGGATGGCTTGACGCCCGCGACCTGCACCTTGACCAGGGGCATCTTCGCCGCCGCCTTGCGAATCCGCGCGGCGGCCTCGATGTTCTTCGCCTTCAGCCATTCGCTTCCGAAGTAGTGGTAGGCGATGTCCTCCCAGCCGTTCTTCACGATGACGGGCCAAGCCCGCTCGTCGATCTGAAGGTGCGATACGCCTAGGTCCAGGAGCTTTTTGCAGAACCGCTCGTACTCGCCCAGGTCAACCTCATCGCCTTCAGCCAGGCTGAACCGTGATGTGATTCCGAATCGCGCGAGCAGGAACACCACTTCCTTGTCGATTTCGCGCACCTCTTCCGCACTCAGCCAGTTATAGAAGTCCCCCCACGAACCCGCCATGGTCCAGAGCCGCAGGATACGCTGCGGGGGCAGGCTGAACTTGAAGACGCGAAGCTCGATGTCGATCTGCTGCGACTGCGCACCCTCTCCCTCGACGTCCGCGTGAACGGTGACGGGGCCGCGGAACTGCCTGTACCAGCGGCGGTACAGGCTCTTGTTGCGCGCGCGAGTGTCTGGCGGCACCTTCAGGCGCAGCCAGATCGGCTGGACCGTCCCCGCATCGACTTCGAAGCGGCTCTCGGAGGTGATCGGCTCCAGCGGGTCCGGGTACCAGCCGGGCGGGCTGATCAGGCCGGGGGAAGGCTCGGTGATCTCGACGTAATGCACCCGGGCCGTCTCGATAGCGCCGGCCGGCATGGGCGGCCCTTCGATGAGCGCGTGCTTGATGCCCTCGTCCTTGTCCTCGTTAACTGGGTGCTCGCTAACTTCCCAGGACTTCAGGTCCGACACCTCGACGCGCACGTTTCGCAGTCGCTTGTCGCCAGCGATAATGACCACCTGGCCGCTGGTCCAACTGTTCATCGCCGCGGCTAACTCGAGCGGTTTTCCAACCGGACCGCGGTACGGCCGATCCCTGAAAACTCTCTGCATGGATGACGCGGAAGCCAGTGCGAAAGACATAGACCGGTTCTCCTTTGAGATCGAATCGCCCATTTGCCGGCGTGCACATAGCCGGCGCGCGCGTCTTATATCCGGAAACGCACGGCCGAGACAAGCGCCCACAGGGCCGCTCAGGCACGGCGGACTTTCGGATTCCCTGCCGGGCTTGCTTCTTCTGCCGTTCGCACGAAGAGGGGACGCCTCAGAACGCCTGCCTGTAGATGGCGACGATCTCTTCGGCCGAGGGCACACGCGGGTTATTGGCAGGGCTGCCACTGGCTATGGCATCGGCGGCCATCTTGGGTAGCGCCCGCTCGAAGGAATCCCGGGCGATGTCGCATTCGCCGAGCCGGGGAATCTCCAGATCCCTGTTGAGTTCCTCGAAGGCGGCCACCGTGCGCTCCGCCGCCTGTTCGTCGGTCAGCCCGGTCACGTCGAGGCCCATGGCGTGGGCGATGACGGCGAAGCGGTCGATGCACGCCGGTGCGTTGTAGCGCATCACCGCCGGCGTTAGAACGCCGTTGCTGAGCCCGTGCGGCAAGTGGAAGTTGGCCCCGATAGGCCGGCTCATGCCGTGCACCAGCGCCACCGAAGAGTTGCTGAAGGCCATCCCGGCCTGCGCGGCGCCCAGCATCATCGCTTCGCGCGCGGGTGCGTTGTCGGGCTGGGCCCAGGCGGTGCGGACGTTGGCCGTGATCAGCCCGATAGCCGAAAGGGCGAGGCAATCGGTGGTGGGATGGGCCTTTCGCGAGATATAGGCTTCCACCGCGTGGACCAGCGAATCGATGCCCACATTGGCGGTCAACGCTTGCGGCATCGTCATGCTCAGCTCGTAGTCCACCAGGGAGACCGAGGGCAAGAAGTTCAGGTCCAGGCACATTATCTTGACGTTCCGCTCGGTGTCGCCGATGACGACGACCTTAGTGACCTCGCTGCCGGTGCCGGCGGTGGTCGGGATCGCGATGATCGGCACCCCCGCGTTGGGGACCTTGTGATAGCCCATGTAGTCGGTGATGGCGCCGCTGTTGGCGCTCATGACGGAGACGGCCTTTGCGGCGTCCATCGAGCTGCCCCCGCCGATGCCGATGACGGCATCGCAGTCGTACCCTCTGATGAGTTCCAGACCCTCCTCGACGTTCACGTCCGTGGGATCGGGCTGGACCCGATCATAGACGAGCGATTCGACGCCGGCTTTCGATAGATGGCCGCAGACCGCATCCGCCATGCCGACCTCGGCCAGCCCGGGGTCCGTCATGACGAGTGCGCGCTTGACCTTGAGCCGTCGGGCCTCCTCGCCAACGATCCCGCTTGCGCCCGCCCCAATGACCAATTGCGGGGGCACGTTCAGTCGCGACAGGGTGGACATCGGCGCTCCTTTCATCGCTGAAGGCCGGGGCGTTCCCCGGCAGCAGACCGGCAGATCCCTTGGAACGTCTGACACTACGGCACTTGCCGCCGTAAGCACTCCGAGAGCGCAGAGCAAACAGTCGAACCACCTTTTGCTTGCAGGTGGCATCGCTACTCTCTAGCAGCGCGGTCTTGCGCGTCCGCGCGAAGAGCTTGCTGGATCCCCGCCACCATGGGAGTTCCCTGTTGCTGAACCATACGTCATTGGGCGTGGGGCACAGAAGCAAGTCCTTGACCCGGAACTGAATGCTGAACACGTCTTGGGATTTCACGGGACGGAGCACCATGGCGGCATCGGGAAGATCGCAGTGGGACGACGGCGTTGCGATTGCGATGCAGTCTGCGTCAAGCGGGAGTTGACCGGAGTCCGCTGCCGCGAGCGTTATCTCGAGACAGACCCTCGGGCCATCGCCGAAGAACTCGTTGAGCAGGTTGAACATGATCCCGACAAGATCGGCGGAACCGGGCAGCAGTTCGTCGCCACGGTGGAAGCGCCTCGCATACGCTCGTTCGACCGCCCCGTGCTGGTCCATCGCGGCCTCGCACTTGGGTTGTCCCTGGAACAGCGTTTGATTGTGCAGGATGACCCGTATTCCCGCCTTCTCAAACCCCGCTCTCTTGCTCTCACTGATCCCGTCATGCAGGCAGAGACCGCGGTCGTGGGATGCTGCCGGGTTGCCCACGGCAAAGAACCGATATCCGCCGCCAAATGCCTCGTAAGCCGCGCGCACGGACGTTCCCGTATTCGTAGCCACGAGCACATTCGTAATACCAAACCTTTCGGCCCGGCCCTTGGCAACCGTCATTATCTCAGCTCTCACCTTGTCTCTCCCGCATTCCTACTACCGAAGTCCCGGTGATAGCGAACGCGTTGGCCGCACCTTGTCTGATCTTACGAACGGTGGTCCTGACAGCTACCGCTCTCGCGCGGTGACGTTTTCTTAAACCGTCACTTGGTCCTTGCCGCCGACTGCCAGATACAGGTCGCCGTCGCCGTCGATATCTCCCAGCGCCACTTCATGAGCGGGAGCTTTAGTTCGAAGGATCCAGTCCGGCATCTCGGCAAGAGTCCCGTGATCACTGAGAAAAACGTGTACCCCTTGCTGCCCCCCCCTTCCCCAATCAGCTGCCACCAGGCCCACGTCCCCATTTCCATCAACATCGCCAAACGCAAACCCATGATAGTCCGACTTTGGGGGATTTTTCCACTTGACATCAGCAGTGACGTGTGTTGGCGAAACACTGAGGAGCACACTCGGCGCCGGACTTGGCCAGAACCCCTTGGCACAAAGGATCTCCACGTATCCATCCGAGTCCAGGTCGGTCACATAGATCCTCTGTGTCCAAGCGTGCGTGTTGTCCCGGTGAATGACCAACATTCGCCCGAATGTCCCTTCCGAGTTCTCGAAGCAGATAATCCTCCCGTCCGCGTACGCCGCGACAACGTCGAGATCTCCGTCTGCATCGCAATCCGCGAAGATGGCCGCCTCGCAGTATTCCAGCGGCCCGAGCTGCTTCGTGATCTCCCGGCTGAGGATGCCGTCAGTGTTCTCCAGGATGCCTACTCCAAATAGTGGATTACCGGCGGCCATCAGCATGTCGACGTCGCCGTCGCTGTCGTAATCGCCGAAACAGACCTGATTAGCATCCGCCGTGAAACCCGTCTTCCAGTCGGGTCGCGCACTAAACTGACCGGATCTATTGAGAAAGAGAGTGCAGTTGGATTCGTGGGTGCCGGCCAAGTCCAGCCAACCATCTTGGTTGAAATCAACGACAGAGATGTGATCACAGTCGCTAGTTGCCTCAGACTCCCATGTGGGCGTCTCCTTGAGCGCATGATCTTCGTTCTCGTAGATGACCCAACGCATCGGGTCAGGATTGCAGGTTACCCGGTCGAGATCACCATCTCTGTCAAAATTGAAGAGTCTGACGACGCCATCCCCGCCCGATGTTGTCGTTCCGCTTGCCCAAGCAGGTCGGGAGGGAAAAGGGTGCAAAGTGCGCCCACTGGCGCAGCCCGCGGTCAACAGCAGGAGTGGCACTATGAGTCCCGCTCCCGTCATTCCATCGCTCCCAACGCTACGGTTCAGCCGCGGCGCCCTCGGCGGTTGGCTTTACTAACGGCTCTACGAACCCCCAGCCATCCTCTGAAACGCCCGGCTCAGGGCCGGGGCGACGGTTACGACCTTGGCCGAAGCCGCAACGTAGAATTCCGTCCGGGCCTTCTCGAACTCAGCCCTCGCTTCCTCAAGCTCCGCAGCGTCCTGCGGGATCGTCTCCACCTCGGGCAACGCGGGCGGGTCGAACCCGGCGATCGGTTCCAGAAGCATCTCGTTGACCAGCTCCCGCCGCATAGTATCGAGGCGCACGAGCCTCTTGCGGGCGGCCGCGGCGCTGTCCTCAAGCTCCCGCGATGCCCGGGCGTCTGCGGCCGATCCATAGAACTCGATGGCTCTCTGCTCCAGATCCATGGCAAACATCAAGATCGCGCCGAACTTGTTCAGCCTCATCCTACAGCCACCTCTGGACGATGATCTTGCGGTCCGTGAAGAACTGGACCACGTCGCTCCCCTGGCCGTGCAGGTCGCCGAAGAACGACTCCTTGCGTCCGCCGAAGGGGAAGAAGGCCATCGGCGCGACGATGCCCACGTTGATGCCGATGTTCCCGCAATCCACGCGGTAGCCGTACTCGCGGGCCGTCCCGCCGCTGCTCGTGTAGATCGAGGACGCATTGCCGTACGGACTGGCGTTCACCGTCTCAATCGCCTCGTCCAGGTCCTTTACACGGACGATTGCCAGCACCGGGCCGAAGATTTCCTCCTGGGCGATCCGCATGGCGGGGCTAACCTCGTCGAAGATCACCGGACCGATGAAGAAACCGTTCGGGCACTCGTCCACCCTCACATCGCGGCCGTCGAGGACGAGTTTCGCACCTTCCTCCAGCCCGGTTGCGATCCAGTTCAGGACGTTTGCTTTCTTCTCAGCGGTCGCGAGCGGCCCCACGTCCACGCCCTCGTCCAGCCCGCTCCCCACCGTCAGTTGCGAGGCAGCCCCGATGAGGCGCGCTTTCAAATCCTGATAGACATCGCCCACGGCGAGGACCACGCTGCCGGACAGGCATCGCTGACCCGTGCACCCGTACGCCGAGGTCATCATGTTGGGAATGGCCTTGTCCAGGTCTGCGTCCGGCATGACGGTCAAGAAGTTCTTGGCCCCGCCCTGCGCCTGGACCCGCTGCCCGGTCTCCGAACACGTCTTGTAAACGATCCGCGCCACCTTCGAGGATCCCACGAAAGAGGTCCCCTTGATGTTGGGGCTCGTCATCAGGATATTAGCGACTTCCTTGCCGCCGTTCACCAGGTTCACCACGCCGGGCGGGAGGTCGAGTTCGTCGAGAATCTCGAAGGCTCTCGTCATACTCAGCGGGACGATGGGTGAGGGCTTGAGGATATAGGTGTTGCCGGTTGCAAGCGCGAACGGCAGGAACCAGTATGGCACCATCGCGGGGAAGTTGAAGGGCGCCAGACAGGCGAATGCCCCCAGCGGCTGGATCACCGCGTGCTCGTCGATGCCCGGCGCGATGTCCTCGGAGTTGTAGCCCTGCATCAAGGACGGAATCCCGGCGGCCACTTCGGTCATTTGAATGGCCCGGCGGATCTCGCCGCGGGATTCGTCGAGGTTCTTGCCGTGCTCCAGGGTGATGGTGCGGGCCAAGGCCTCAAACTCATCCTCCAGCCGGCCGCGCAGGCGAAACAGGTAGGCCACCCGATTCACCGCAGGCGTCTGACGCCACTCATCGAAGGCCTCGTTGGCGGCTGCTATCGCGGCCAGAACCTCCGCTTCCGTCGACATCGGCACCTCGGTCAGGACCTCTGCCGTGGTGGGGTTGACCACCTGCTGAAGCCGGCTCGACTGAGAGCTGACCCATTCACCGCCGATGTAGTTCCTGCATGTCTCGGACATTTTGCGACTCCTTACCCGTTCCAGACGGCAAGCTAATGCCTCGTGCCCACGCCGCCAGCCATGGCTTGCACAGCTCTCGCCGAAGGCAAGGACGCCAGGAAGCGCCCCTGTTTACCCAATCAGGACGAAGAACACAAGCGAATGACCGATCGCTTGGCGAGGCGCAGGTGAATGAAGACCCGCCACCTGAACCCTAAGATACCGGTTCATGCGACAAGTCCGGCAGGCCGATGGCGCGACGGGAGGCCCCTGCGAAGGGCCTTTGGAGAAGAGAGACCAGGATCAGGCTCAGCCCTGCACAGACCGGTTGTTTCCGGAATACGATGAACCTTTCCGGGGATTCCTCCGTTATGGTTTTGGAGGGAGGCGCGGTTTGGGAACCAGATCGGCAATTGACGCCGCGAGTGTATTGACGGCATTCTGCATGGGCCATAGACTGAAGGCATGCAAGGAGGGAACCTTCGTGTGCGCTATGCAGCGTGATCCCGCCTTTCTCGAACTCTCGTTCGCTGCCCGCGGCGAGGCGCTGAAAGCGCGGAAAGGACATGGCGTGACCGTTCTTCGTGAAGAGATGCAAGCCCTGGCACAGCTCGGCCGCCGGCCCAGGACCACGCTCGTGCGCTCCGGCGCCCTGGGGGATACCATCCTGCTGCTACCCGCCGTGGAGCTGCTGCGCCGCGCGGCGCCGGACGTGAAGCTCACCCTGATGGGATCGGCGTGGGCCAGGCAGGTTGCGCGCCTCATGTCCAGTCCCTGGACGGCGGCATCCTTCGGGGCGGCGGAGCTCGCGCCCCTTTTCGTGCCCGGCACGGAAATGCCGCTGCCGGCGGCGCTAGCCGAAGCTGACCTCGTCGTGGTTTACACGTCCGAGCGGGAGACCCCGTTCGTCAGCAACGTGCGGCGGCTTCGCTCCGGCGCGGGCACGCTCACCTGGCCCGACAGGCCCCCGGCCGGCGTGCATGCGGCCGCCCACCTTGCCGGCGCGTTGACGCAGGGTCCGCCGTCCCTGGAAGAATTGCCTGTGCCCCATCTGCGCCCGCCGCCGGTTTCTGGCCACCGACGGCATGCGGCTCTAGCTGAACTGGTGCGGCGGCCGCCGGAAAGCAGCCTCGTCGTCGTGCACCCCGGAGGCGGCGGGGATCGCAAGTGCTGGCCGGCCGGGCGCTGGGCCGAGTTCGCAGCGGCTATCGCGGGCAGCGATGCGACCGTGGTGATGCTCCGGGGCCCCGCCGACGAGACGCAGTGCGAGGCCGTGCTCGAGCGGCTTGCCGCTTCTG
>CAZHPE010000010.1:0-8289 GCA_964534775.1 uncultured candidatus Brocadiaceae bacterium | reverse complement strand
GAATCGCTCGAAGACGTGGCCGCCCTGATGTCGCTGGCGGACGTCTACGTGGGCAACGACAGCGGCCCATCGCACCTAGCGGCGGCGCTGGGCGTGCCGACGCTCGCCGTCTTCGGCCCGACCGACCCCGGTTCCTGGCGCCCGCTGGGCGTGGACGTGGAAGTTGTGCGGGGGCCTGCGGGGGAAGCCGGCGGCCGGTGGCCGTCGGTCGCAGAAGTGCTCGGCGCCGCGCGGCGGCCTCTGGCGCGCGCCTGATTGCTGCAGAAGAAACGTCCCTCTACTCCCCGCCGGCGGACGGCAGCTTCGGCACGACGACCTCCACCGCCTCCAGCCGGCTCACGTCCACGCTCGGTCTGGCGCTCACATCGAGGAACAGGGCGTCGGGCCCGCCATGCTTGGCCCGCTGAACGATGGCCACTGGCAGGCCCGGAGGAATGACCGGCCGCTCACCCAACGCGTCGCCCACAGGCGCAGTCACCAGCACGTCGCCACGGGCCACCTCAGAGTCCCGGTCTATCCACCGGACGGAGCAGTTCGCCGTGCCGTCCCCCTCCAGCAGGCACAGCTTGCGCGTGCTGGTTACGCGGCAGGGCAGCCTGGTGTCGGGGTCGGTCAGCAGCCGCACCTTGCTGCGCCATGGGCCGACCTCCATCACGGTGCCGATCACGGTCCCAAGCGCGCAGACCGCCTGCCCCACCCGCACGTCGTCCCGCGTGCCTGCCCCGATGACGATGCTGTGGCGCGTGCCGCCGGCGTCGTAGGCGTTCACGTTCGCGCTGACCAGCTTGCTGCTGAAGCCCTTCACCTGGAGGTCCCGGATGCTCGCCAAGCGGAAGAACAGGCTCCGGCCCGTCTCGTCGAGCTGCGCGTTCTCGACCCTGAGCTTCAGGACTTCCTGCTCCGCCAGGCGGCAGCGTTCCCGATTGAAGACGGCCTCCAGGAACGTGCCGCTTGCCGCCAGCGCATCGCCGGCGAGGTTGAAACTCGCCTCCTCGATAGGGCCCAGCGTCTCGGTGAACACCGTGCGCAGCGGCGTCGTCAGCCGGGCGGGCAGGAGAAAGATTACCGCCGCCACCCCCAGCGCATACGCTGCCGACACCAGTGTCCGACGCGTCCTCTTGTCCAGTTTTCGCATGTTATCCAACCTGTTTACCACGGGTATACCGCGGCCATACGGCTTGTTTTTCAACGCCACGCCCCTATTATAGGATACGGCGGGGAGCAAAAGGAACCCTGTAGGGGATTCTGACAACGGGACTGGAACTGACGCCGCGGGAAGAGAAAACGCTCAAACGGCTGGCAAGATTCGAGAAGCTCAAGCGGAGGATATCAATTGCATCGAGACTGATCTGGTTGTCGGCGATTGCGTGCTTAGGTCTGATTTTCTTTGACGCTGCAAAAATCCTCGTGGTCGGTTCGGCGCATGGTCTGTCCGTGTCGGAGCTCGTATGGGACCACGTCGACTCCCTTCAGCAGATATACTACGCATCGCCTGCCGATGGGATGAAGGTGTCAATAAGGACCGGCCAGCTACTTCTGCACACCGCGATGTTTTTCATCTCGGTCGGGTTCGCCGTCTTGCTCCCAGGCTACGTGAAAGGGGTTCTGCTGATGCCGAAGCTCTGCAGACGCCTTCAAGAACTCGGCGACCTGCCCCCCACGGGAATCGGTGCGCAGCCAGACGCAACGCCAACTGATCGTCGGGACAATCCAAGCCGATGAGCACCTCTGTGGGTCGAGGGCCTGTTCCTCCGGTGGCTCGTCCTCGATCGGTGAGGAACCGGGCGGTGGTGCGTCACTGATGGGGCTGGCATGATGCAACCGGCACTGGGGCGCAGGCACGGCAGGATCAAGGACGCAGCTCTACTTTTCATACTGTTCTTCCTCGTCGCGAGGGGAGTGCTGGCCGACGGCGCCGAGGCGCTCGGCGCATGGCTGGAGGTGAACGGCTACGCCTCGCTGACTGAGAAAGCGGAGGGGATCGTCGCGGACTACGGGCGGGAGGGCTGGCACTTCGTCGCCGCCAGACTGAGGCGCGAGGGCAACGGGTTGAGCGTCCCACATCCGTTGTCCATCACCTTCCCCGCCGCGGAACCCGTCTATCCCATGCGACTGACCGCGATCGCCGAATCCGAGGTCTACGTCGACCTCTTCGTGCCCGCGGATGGCCGGGCTCACACCGAGAGACTGCCCCTGGAGTTCTGCGACACATATCATTCCAGCAAGGCTGCCGGGCGGTCTATCGCTGTGACGGATGGGAACGGCAAGCGGGAGCTTCCCGGATTCATTGCCCAGGAATACCGCAGCCGCATCGGTCACCCGCGAGCGCTGGATCTGATGTGGAATGGCTGCACCGTGACGCGCCTCTCCGGGCTGCTCGGTCCGCAGGAGATGGATGCCGACATTTCCATCACCCTGCGCGACGCGGAGCCTTTCCGGACGCACTACTACAGCCGCCAGGGAGCCCGGCACGCCGGCGAGCTGTCAGGTCTGGTCCTGTGGACGGTTCTCGTTCCTGTCGGGCTGTTTTGCCTCCGCAGGCACCGTTGCCAGGCTCGCTCGGTTTTTCCCTATTGTGCCCGTAGTCGGCACCGGATGCGTTCTGCTGGTCTTGGTGGTCTACATTGCGCTCCCAAAGAGTAGACGTTCAGCCGCTGTCCTTTTGGCATCTGTATCAGTCAAGAGGAACCATTCCACGGGCAGCAGATGCCGGCGCTCTTGAGGGCTCGACCGCGGCCGAGGTTCGGGCGAACCTGAAAACTGGCTGGAGCTGAGGCCGTCCGAGAACGTATTCACCGGCGGCCCCGTGAGATTGGAAGACTCGCCGGGCATCCTCGAAGTCGTAGAAGACGGGCGCGGGATCGTGGTGCGCACGTTCGACATGGAGGGCTTTCCCCAAGGCGGGCCGGTTTCGGCCCTTCCGCAAGCCGACCCGAACGTCCTAACCTTGAGCGCCGATTAGTGGCATGGTGGTGGCGCTTCATTGGTCCCCCGGTGGCTCGTCCTCGATCGGAGGGGAGCCGGGCGGTGGTTGGTCACTGATGGGGCGAAAGTCCATGTGCGAATAGAAGTCGACCTGTCCCGTTTCGATCTTCCGCCGAATCCAGGCCTTGAGCGCCTTCCGCAGCACGGCGCGGCCGGGCGGCATGAGGAGCAGGAAACCCATCGAATCCGTCAGCAGGCCCGGCGTCACCAGGAGCGCGCCCGCCACCAGGATCATGGCCCCGTCCAGCAGGCCGTCGGCGGGAAGCTCGCCGCGCGACATCTCATCCCCGATGCGCCCTAGCGCCCGCAGCCCCTCCCTCCTGGCTAGGAACGCGCCCACCACGCCCGTGCCCACGATCAGCAGGATCGTGGACGGGATGCCCGCGATATGCCCGAGCTTGATCAGCAGCACCAGCTCGATGAGCGGGACGACCGTGAGCAACAGCAGGAGCTTCCAGAGCATCGTCTCGCCCCGACGTTGACAGGGTGAACGCACGGCCGACACACTCGGCCACACAACTCATTCTACGGGACCACGCGCGCAATGACGAATGACGGGCCACGAATAACGAATACCCCCCGGCATGCCCAATGCCCGCCGGACGAGAGCCCCGAACTTGAGCTCTATCGCAGGGTGCGGCGGCTGGCGCTCCGCACGATACGGCCCGTGCGCACGCACCTTGCGGGGGCCTACGCGGCGGCCTGTCACGGGCGCGGGCTGGCCTTCCGCGAGTTGCGTCACTACGAGCCGGGCGACGAGGTGCGTCGCATCGACTGGCGCACTCTGGCGCGCTTCGGCGTACCGTTCGTCAAGGAGTTCGCCGGGGAGCGCGACCTGCGGATGCTGCTCGTGGTGGACGTGAGCGCGTCGATGGACTTCCGGACGGCGCACCGCACCAAACGCTGGACTGCGACGGAAGCGGCTGCCGCCCTTGTGCTCTCAGCGGCGGACCGCGGCGACCGGGTGGGCGGGCTGGTGTTTCCGGGGACGGGGCGCGATGTGACGCCCATCAGGCCCGCGCGCGGGATGCGGCACGCGCTGCGGGTGCTGAGGCAGGCGTTGGGCGAGCGCTCCGGGGCTGGGGCGACGGACGTGCGGGGGCCCCTGAGGGCGCTGGAGCGGTTGCGCAGGGGGGCCGTCGTGTTCCTCTTGAGCGACATGCTGTTCGATCCCCCGCTGTGGGATCGCGAGGTGCAGCGCCTGCTCGCGCGGGTGGCCGGGCGGCACGAGGTGGTGGCGGCCGTCGTGCGGGATGAGGCCGCATGCGCCTCGGGCCGAGTGTGGTCGGGGGCGCGCGGGGAGATATTTGAGTGCCGGGATCCGGAGACGGGATGCACGGTACGGCTGGCGGCGGGAGATCGGGGGGGGGGGGCCAGACAGCGCTCGCGGACCGCGATCAGCGCATCGCCGAGTGCCTCCGGCGGGCGGGCGTCGCGCGGGTGTCCCTTTCGACGGCGCAAGACTCGGTCCCGGCCCTGCGCAGGCACTTCCGCAGCGTAGAGCTTGCGCGCCGGCACCCCGCGAGCCGCGCCCTTCACGCGCGACGGGACTCCGTTTGACAATCCCCCTCGTGCATGGTACTATCATCATACTTTGGAAGATATGCGGGGCCATACAGTTCCCGGCGGCCCTGGCAAGCCCTGCTGCCTGCGCAACGGCCGGTTCCAGATGCTGGAGTGAATGTCAGGAAGATGGCGAAATTCAAGAGAAAACGCACGCCTGATCGATGTCGCTTCTGTCGCGAGGGGATAAAGGTCATCGACTTCAAGGAGGTCGAACGCCTTTCGAAGTTGGTGACGAGCGAGGCGCGCCTCTTCAGCCGCAAACGCTCCGGCAACTGCGCGCGGCATCAGCGCATGTTCAAGAAGGCCGTGATGTACGCCCGTTACATGGCGTTGCTGCCTTACTGCTGAGGGGCCAGGGTCCGGTGAAGGTGCAGACGGGCGGCGGTGGCAGCACGCCACTTCCGCCCGCAACGTTTTATGGGAGGCACGCATTCAGATGCTTCAGGGATGCTATACGGCGCTGGTCACTCCAATGCGGGGGAGGCAGACGGAGGCAGTGAACTTCAAGGCGCTTGGGAGGCTGGTAGAGTTCCAGGTCGCCAGCGGCGTCAGCGGCGTGCTGGCCGTAGGCACGACAGGCGAGAGCCCGACCCTCAACTGGGAAGAGCATTCCCAGGTCATCGTCAAGACCAAGGAGTTCACCCGCGACCGCTGCCTCGTGATCGCGGGCACGGGTTCGAACTGCACCTCTGAAACTATGCACAGCTCCCGCCTGGTGGCCAAAAACAAGATCGGGGCCATCCTCCTGGTGGAGCCATATTACAACGGGCCGAGCTCCATTGAGATCCGGCGCGAGTACATGGGCCCGGTAGCCGAGGCCTTCCCTGAGCTGGAAGTCATTCCTTACGTGATCCCGGGGCGAAGCGGCACGCAGCTCCTGCCGGAGGACCTGGCGCTCCTTCACCAGCAGTACGCCAACATCAACTGCGTCAAGGATGCAAGCGGCAGCCTGGAGAACATGCGCCGCAGCCGCGAGTGCTGCGGCGATTCACTCCGCATCCTCAGCGGCGACGATGACAAGACCTTCGACATGATGACCGACGAGAGCATCGGCGCAGTCGGGGTGATCAGCGTCGTCTCCAACGTCGCCCCCGCCGCGGTGCAGCAGATGTGCGAGGCGCTCGCCAGCGGTCGCGTGGACGATGGCAGGGCCCTTCGTGACGCGCTCCAGCCCCTACTGGAGATCGTCACGGTGAAGACCCAAGAGGCCAGCCCCTTCGGCAATCGCCTCTGCAAGGCCCGCAACCCGTTGCCGATCAAGACCATGATGAGTCTGCTGGGCATGCCCGTCGGGGCGTGCCGCCAGCCCCTGGGCCGGATGACGCGTAAGGGTCTGAACGTGGTGCTGGAGGCGGCCCGCACGGTCTGGAAGAACAATCCTGAGATCCTCGAACCCGTCGGCGCAGCCTTCGAGGTCGACATCGAGCAGCGTCTCTACGCCCCCGACGCGCTCAGCGGCCTGGCCTACGAGGAATAGGGCGACGGCGTGCCGCTGCAGAGCTGCCGCATCGCTCGCCCGCACCAGCCCGGGGGTTCGCTACCTGGCGGCAGACCGCATGAGCATATTCAAGCCCTGTGACATTCGCGGCGTGTATCCCGATGCGCTCAACGAGGAGCTGGCCGGCGCCATCGGCCGCGGGATCGGTACGGAGCTGGGCGGCCGCACCTGCGTGGTGGGCGGCGACGTTCGGTGCAGCACGCCCGCCCTGAAGCGGGCCGTCATCGAAGGGCTGGCGCGCGCCGGCGCACAGGTGCTCGACCTCGGAATCGCGCCCACTCCGGCCGTCTACTGGGCGCACCGCCGCCTCGGGGCCTACGGGGCCGTCATCGTTACGGCCAGCCACAACCCGCCGGAATACAACGGGGTGAAGTTCGCCTTGGGCGATCGGCCGGCGGGGCCGGAGGATCTGGGCCGGCTTGAGAAGCGCGTCCGGGACAGCGATTTTGTCGACGGCGGCGGGCACGTCGAGCGCCGGGAGGTGCGCGGCGATTATATCGAGTGGCTCCGCGAGAGTTTCGACGGGACGGGGCGTGGGCTGCGCGTGCTGGTAGACGCCGGCAACGGGTGCGCCTGGAACTGGGCCCCTGAGGTCCTCAGTTCGGCGGGCTACGGGGTCGAAAAGCTCTATTGCGAGCCCGATGGCACGTTCCCGAATCGTTCGCCCAATCCCGCGGAGGCGGGGGCCCTTGACGCGGCGGGCAGGGCAGTCGTGGATCGGGGCGCGGACTTCGGCGTGGGATTCGACGGCGATGCCGACAGGGCCATATTCTTCGACGAGCAAGGCGCCATCATCGAGGGCGACCAGGCCGTCATCCTCCTGGCTCGGGACATCCTCGCCCGGGAGAAGGGCGCAACCATCGCGTACGACCTGAAATGCACCAGCCGGGTTCGCGAGGAGATCGAGCGTGCCGGGGGGCGCGCCATCGGGGAACGGTCGGGCTACTCGTTCATCAAATCGCGCCTGTTGGACGAGGGCGCCGCCTTGGCCGGGGAGGCGAGCGGACACTTGTTCTTCCGGGAACTGGGCGGCGACGACGCCATCTACGCGGCGCTGCGCATGGGGGAGGTGCTGCGGCGAAGCGGCCTCCGAATGAGCGCGCTTGCTGCGACCATCCCACCCTACTGTATCAGCCCGGACATCCGCCTGCCGCGCCCGCGCGGCGACGGGCAGCGCGTCATCGAGCACCTCTCGCGCACCTTTACCGACCGCCCGCGGGACTTCACCGACGGCGTGCGGATCGAATTCGAGGACGGCTGGGCCCTTTGCCGCCTGAGCGTGACCGAGCCGGTCATCACGCTTCGCTTCGAGGGCGACACGCCCGAGGCCCTTGCGGCCATCCGGGAGCGCGTGTTAGCGGATATCCCCGACTAAAAGGCCGGCACGGACGCGTTGCACGCGGCAGCGGGGCATTCGTTCCCGCCCTTGATCTCCTGGACGAGGTGCGGCGAGCTTGACTGTTTCCCGGCGCGGCGCTAACATCTCGGGAGCAGACCATGCCGGCATTCGGGCGGAGTAGCTGGGAGTCTGCCCGGGGCCATATGAGCACATGTCAGCGCAGGGGCCATGCGCGTGGCAGACCCCTAGCGGTGGAGGCAGCAAAATGAGCCTGATTAAGGAACTGTTCGGACGCTCGCCGTTCGGCCCTCTGGTGGAGCACGCCAAGTACGTGCACGAGTGCGTCAAGCTCATCCGCCCGCTCATGGAGGCCCTGGCGGGCGAGGACTACGAGGCGGTTCACCGCCTGCAGGACGAGGTCTCGAAGCTGGAGTACCAGGCCGACCGCGTCAAGCACGAGCTCCGCGAGTCCCTGCCCCGGCGCTTCTTCCTGCCCGTTGAGCGCGAGGACCTCGGGGCGTTCCTGCACTCGATGGACAAGGTGGCCGACAAGGTCGAGGACTTCGCCGTGATCCTGTTGATCCGCAAGACGAAGGTCCTCCCGGAACTGACGGATGAGTTCTACGGGTTCGTGGGCCAGGTGACGCAAGTCAGTCAGACGCTGTTGGAGGGGAGCGAGGAGCTCGTGAACCTGGCGGAGGCATCTTTCGGGGGCGCTGAGGCCGAGACGGTGCTCTCGCGCATCAGCGGACTGGGCGAGCAGGAGTGGAAGGCGGACCGGATGCAGCGCAAGCTCTGCCAGCACATCTACAGCCTGGAGGACCAGCTCGACCCCATCACGATCATGTTCTACGACAAGATGCTGCGGGCCCTCGGCTCGGTGGCCAATGCAGCGGAGAAC
>CAZHPE010000009.1:21987-31775 GCA_964534775.1 uncultured candidatus Brocadiaceae bacterium | reverse complement strand
TGACGCTGACGAGCTGAACGCCGCTCACACGCGGAAAAGCTGCCCCATCCGGCGCCCCAGCAGCACCCCGGCCGTCATCAGTGAGAACCCCAGGAACACCATCGCCCAGACCCCGAGGGCGCTGGCGATGTAGGCCCCGTCCTCGGGCCGGGCCATAAGCTGGTAGATGGCCTTCGTGATGGGATAGTAGCCCTCCTTGATGGCCAGGATGAGGCTGTCGCTCACCTCCAGCATGGCGAACGAGAACGCCAGGATGCCGCCGGCGATCAGGTTGGCGCTGATAAGCGGCAGCGTCACGCGGCGAAGCGTCCTGAGCGTGCTAGACCCGAGGTTGACCGCTGCCTCTTCGAGCGTCACGTTGATCTGCTGAAACCCCGCATAGGCCGCCCGCACCATGTAAGGGAGCCGCCGCACGGCGTAGGCGATCACCAGCAGCACGACGGGGTTCTTGCGCGGGTCCAGGGGGGTGTCGGCAAACGAGGCCACGTAGCCGAACGCCAGCACCAGGCCTGGAATCGCCAGGGGCAGCATCACCACGGCGTCCAGCACGTCCGCGCCCGGAAAGCGCCGGCGCACCAGCACGTAGGCTATGGCCACGCCCAACACGACGTCCACAACCGTGCTGAGCGAGCTGAACAGGAGGCTGTGCTTTATGCTCGGCAAGGAGAGCTCGTGGCCGAGGGCGGTCCCGTAATGCGTGAGCGTATAGCTTTCGGGCAGGACGGTCATGAACCACTTCTCGCGTAGCGAGGTGAGCACGACGCCGGCGTGCGGGATGCAGGCCACCGCCACCACACCCAGCAAGAAGGCCACTATGAGCCCTTTCCCCAGGGGACTAGGGTCCTTTTCCACCGCAGCCGCCCCGCCCCTGCCGAGGGTGCCGTATCCCGTCCGTCCGAACAGCTTCTTGCCGGCCAGGAACGCCACGAGCGTCAGCAGCATGACGATCACAACGATGGCGTGGCCTTCCGGGTTGTTGCTCAGGTCGGTGACGCGGTCGAAGATCTGCACGGCGACCACGCGGCGGTATTCGAAGATCAGCGGCGTGCCGAGATCAGTGAAGGCCCAGATGAAGACGATGGTCGCCCCGCCGAAGAAGCCCGGCATCATCAGCGGCAGCGTGACCCGCCGCAGCGATCGCCAACGGCCCGAGCCCATGTTAACGGCCGCCTCCTCGAGCGACGGGTCGATGTTGGCCAGGGCCGCCGACAGGTTCAGGTACATGATGGGGTAGAGATGGAGCACCTCGATGACCACCACGCCCCAGAACTTCGCCGAACCCAGCCAGTCGATGTGCGATGAGATCAGGCCCGACCCGGTAAGGAGCAGGTTGACCGATCCGAACCGCGCCAGGAACTGCTGCATCCCGATGGCGCCGACGAACGGCGGCATAATCATCGGCACTAGCAGCAGGGCCGTCAGGAACCCCTTGGCCGGGAAGCGGTAGCGCACGGCCACGATGGCCAGCGGCAGCGCCAGCAGCGTCGCCAGCACCGTGGTGATAACGGCGAGGGCGAAGCTGTTCAGGATGGCCTCCCTCGCGACCGGGCTGGCGAGCCAGCTGCCGAAGAACGCCAGCGAGAACTCGCCGCCCGGGAAGAAGGCCTCGCGGAAAACGTAGCCCAGGGGATAGAACAGGAAAGCCGCCAGGAAGGCCAGGACGCTCAATATGATGCACAGCCTGCCCGCATCTCGGGCCCTGAATGCCAGCACGAGTCCGTTGGCGACGAGCAGGAGGCAGAGCGCGCCTATCCAGAGATACGGAGTCGGATCGACAAGCGCCGGATCTATCGCCCGGGATTTCGCGACGTGGAACCACGCGACAACGCCCATCGCCAGCGCCAGGCCGATGAGTGCAAGAATGATCCCGGCTATTCCGGCGGTAATGATCCCGACTATTCCGGCGGTCCGGTTCACTCCCCGACCTCCTCCGCCTCGGCCGGCAGCAGGACGGCGTCTTCGGCCGCGAAGTTCACTTCGACCTCATCGCCGGCCTCCGGCGCGCTCTCGCCGGGGTTGGCGATGACGGCCCTCAGCTCGTGCTCGCCGGCCCGCAGGAGGAACTGCTCGACCTCGCCGCGGTATACGTTGGCCTCCACCCAGGCGCGGAACGCGTTTACGCCCCCGCCGCCGAGACGCAGGCACTCCGGCCGCACCATGCACAGCACGTGGGCGCCCTGCTCAACGGGCGCCGCTGCGGCGGCGCAGCCGCGTGCGATAGAGAGGCGGCCACGGAACTCGCCGATGTCCGTCTTGACCTGGCCCCACTCTCCGTCGCTGCTCAACAGGGTGCCGGGGATCATGTTGGCCTCGCCGATGAAGCCGGCCACGAACACGTTGGCGGGCGAGCGGTAAACGGAACGCGGGTCCCCGATCTGCTCCACCCGCCCCATGCTCATTATCGCCAGGCGGTCGGCCATCGAGAGGGACTCCTTCTGGTCGTGCGTGACGTAGAGCATCGTGATGCCGGTCTCGGCGTGGATGCGGCGGATTTCATGGCGCATCTCCAGCCGGAGCTTCGCGTCCAGATTGCTCAGTGGCTCGTCCAGCAGGACCGCGTCGGGTTCGATGACCAGCGCCCTGGCCAACGCCACGCGCTGCTGCTGGCCACCGCTGAGCTGGTTGGGCATGCGCGCGGCGTAGCCCTCCATGTGCACGCTGCGCAGGGCGTCGCTTACGCGCCCCTCGCGCCCGGCCTTCGAGACCTTGCGCTCGCGCAGACCGTAAGCCACGTTCTCTGCCACGTTCATGTGCGGCCAGAGCGCGTAATTCTGGAACACCATCCCGGTGTTGCGCTTGTTCGGCGGCACGCCGGTGACGCGGCGCGCGTCGAAGTAGACTTCCCCGCCCGGTTCCGGGTCGATGAAGCCCGCGATGATGCGGAGGATAGTCGTCTTGCCGCAGCCGGACGGCCCGAGCAGGAAGAACAGCTCGCCCCGCTCGATCTGGAGCGAGACGTTCTCCACCGCCACCGTGGCGCCGTACCGCTTGCTGACATTCTTCAGGATTATGCTGACCATCATTCCCCTCGCGCAATTCGCCGGTAGCGCTGCCCGGCCTCGGCGGCCCACCTGGCCTTCATGCGGGCGCGGAACTCGGCGTCGGACCATTCCTCCCGCGCAATCCTCAGCAGTTCGGCCTCCGGCATGGGCGCCCGTACCAGTTCGAGCGCCCGCGGGTCGTCCGGAGGCAGGTCCTTCACCACCCGCCACGCCACCACGAGCTCGCGGTGCGTGTCGATGATCGTCGCGCCAATGAGGTCATTGAGGATGCCCCAGCGCAGTGAACCCATCTCCGAATCGTACGTGAACCCACCCTTCCACGTGTAGGGGTCGAAGGCGACGGCGGCCTGGTCGCCGAATCCGGCGGCAAAACCCGGTATGACGGACATGCGGAAGAGTTCAAACTCCTTCGGTCCCCCAGGCGCGCCAACCTTCAAGGCCCAGAGCCTCTGACCGGCCTCCGAGAGCACGAACGCGATGAACTCCTCTGCTAGGTCCCGGTTCGGTGCGCCCTTGAGGACGGCGATGCCGTCGGGATTTACCACCGTCACCCCCTCCGGCAGGACGAACCCCATCCGGTCCGGTCCAACCTCGGCCACCTTCTTCCAGGCGTAAAGGTCTATGGCCATCGCGCAGGCGACCTCGCCCAACGCCGTATCCTTCGGCACCTGGCCGGCAGAGCGCGAGAAACTGCGTATGTTCCCTCCCATGCGCACTATGTTGGCCCAGCCCTCTTGCCAGCCGTAGGCCTGGGCGATGATCTCGTAAGCCATGTGTACGCTGCCGCTGGAGCGAGGGTCGCCCGAGCCGACCCAGGTCAGGTACTCCGGCCGCGCCAGATCGCTCCAATCAGTCGGTTCCTTCAGATCGAGTATCTCCAGCACCTTCTTGTTGTACACGATGCCGAAGCCCGACAGACACGCGCCGAACCAGCGCCCATCGGCGTCATAAACATTTATGCCCGCAAGCTTTCGCGGAATCGCGCCCAGGATGTCTTCGGGCAGACTGCAAGGGCTCAGGAGTCGCTCCTGGCCCAACTGAAGGTAAGGATCCACCCCGCCGCCGAAGAAAAGGTCGATGTCGATCCCCTCAGGCGAGCGCGAGAACTCGGAGCGCACGTAGCGAATCGCGTCCGAAGTGCCCCCAACGTCTAACCATTCTATGTCCGTCAGGTGCCCAAACCTGCTCCACGTATGCGCCGAGAAGGCGCTCTCAAACTCATCTCGGATACCATCCCAGTGCGGCGAGATTATCACCAGCTCGCGTCCCGAAGCCGGGGGAGGCCCATCATCCGTCCCAACCTGCACCTCCGGCGGCCGGCGCAGGAGGAAGGGCAGAGCCAGCACCGCAACCAGCGCCAGGACCAGAACGCATGCGGTCCAGTTCCACGATATGCCGCCTGGTCTGGGTTCCTCCACGCTCACCTTCCGCCCCGTCCTGACTTCTCGCCGAAAACATCCGCCGCCTGCCGCGTCGAGCGCATAAACTGTAATCAATCCGGCGGGCAAAAACAACGGGGATGAAACGGGAAGGGCCGAATGGGAAGACGTTTGATCAGAGGGGGAGGAGGGACCGACGCGCCCCCACCGCTACTTCACTGGCAGGACCGGCAACGCGCCCCCCCGGTACCGTCATTGCCGGCCCTGCAGCGTTCTCAGACCATAGTCTCCATTCACGGCGCATCCCGACAGCAAGCCTCGGCTTGTTCGCTTCGTGCTCCATCATCTCCCAGCCGATTAGCCATAATCGTTCATGTACGCCACAATGTCCACGGCCTCAGGTTCTCTGGATACCCGCATAATGGCGCGCAAATCAACGGTGTCACTCCCTCACGCTGAACAACCGCTGGTGTGAACTTTAGCACATGTCTTTGACAGACGAAGGACAAGCCGGTGTAATATCCGGCGAGAGGCGGTCGCTGTCACGGCGGTAAGGGCCGTGCCGCTCGCTTCTACGAGAAGCACCGACCGATACTAACCTCAAAGTGCAGGCGATACTCACCCGTAAGCATACTTTTGGAGACGGCGATGATGCTGCTACGTAGGTCATTTGCACAGGTAGGGTTGTTGGCTGTGATGGCTGCTGCGGTCGTTTGCGCATGGAGCGGATCGGAGGCATGGGGGCAGGCCGCCGGGCCTCAACCCTCGGAGTCAGCCTGGCAGCTTGTGGGACCAAGCGGCGGCTCATATTACGACGTCGACCCGGCCCACAGGGAGCTCATCCACGATGCCTTCTGGATATGGTGGGACCGCGATTCGAACGCGATCCCGGCAGACATTAGCGCCGCACCCCTAACTTTCACCCGCGAATTCAAGCTCGATGGCGCCGTGAAGCACGCGATTCTGGAAGCCACTGCGCAGGGCGCATACACGCTGTGGATCAACGACCAGGAAGTCGGCGGCGGTAAGCAGTGGGATGAGATGGAGACCTACGACATCGCGCCTTACCTCAAGCGCGGCGTCAACTATATCCGCATCGAGGTGACCTCCGACCACTGGATAAGGGGTGTGTTTGTGGTCGCGACGGTGGAGCTGGCCGGCGGAGGGCGGGTCGAGATTCTCTCAGACAGTTCGTGGGAGGTCTCCAGCGCGGTTGCCAAGGAGTCTCGTGCGGCCGAGCCGGTCGTGCGCGGCATCAACGGCGGGCCCTGGAACAACACCGCCCGCCTCCAGGTGATGCCGCCCCAGTTCTACGGACTCAACACGGAGCTGAAAGTGCCGGGCATCGCCTGGGGTCGGGGATACCCGGGCGAGAAGCCGAAAGTCTTGGCGGTGCTGGCGCGCACGCAGCAGCGGGACCTCGTGGAACTTGTGCAGCGCATGGATATGGACCTGACATTGGCATTCACCACGATAACGCATGCGGGGACTCACGCCCCCTTCTTCCCGGCCATAGACGGCGCGCGGGAGGAGGACGTTAGACGCCGGCTGGAAGAGGTGCTCCAGGACGACTACGACGTGGTCATTCTCGGCTTGGTCCCCGGCGGCATCTTCGAGGAGGTGATGGCCGAGCGGCTCGAGGAGATGGTCCGCAAAGGCACCGGGCTGGTGTGCCCGAGCGTGCCCGGCGGGTTGCGGGAGCAGCTCACCCAGACGCCCGCCGAAGGAGAGCAGGCCCCCGGCTTCCTGCGCACGGGCACTCCGTTCGCCCAGCTTCCCGGCTTCCGGCTGCAGGAGGGCGACCCCGAAGGCTACCAGCGCGTGGCAAGCCTCTACAAATGCGGTGAGGGCCGCGTGGTCGAGTTGCGCCTGGGGGGTCTGCTGGCAGATGTGCCTGATCCGGTGGAGCTGCACTACGAGTACTACATCTCCTTTGCACTTCGCTCGCTGCTCTGGGCAGCGGGGCGCGAGCCGGCAGTGGAGCTGCTGGAAATGCCCACGACCGTGCGCGCCGCCTATGGCGATCCGGCGAGCCTGAGATTCGCCCTCAGCGGGGAGGGAACATACGAGGTCAAGGCGGCACTTCGCTCGCCTGAGCTACTCTCCCGCGTGCCGCGGGTGCCCGCGGTGCGGCCGGGCGTGCATGAGTTCGCGGCGGTGCTCGAACCGGTGTATGAGACACAGCTCAGCGTGCGCGCCGGTGAAGAGGCGCGGCTTGAGCTTCCGGCGCTGACGGCGGGCGACTACTACGTTGACCTTATGGTGGAGAGCCGCGGCGAGAAGGTGGGCTGGGCCGTGGTTCACGTGGCGGTCGATGGCGAGGCCCGCATCGCGCAGTTGACGACCGATCCCAGCTACATCGACGTGGCCGACGGCAAACGGGCGGAGCTCACGGCCCGTGCCACACTGAGCAAGGGCGCGCCGGACGGCTCCACAGTGCGGTTCCAGGTGATAGACAATCATGAGCGCGTGGTGTCCGAGCAGGAGGCGAGGGCCGGCGCCGACCGCCTGGCGGAGGCCAAATTCGTCTTCGACGAGTTTGCCACCACGCTGGGGCGCGTGCGGGCTGAGCTGCTGGTCGGGGGCAAGACGGCGCACGTGGCGGTTGCGCGCTTCACGGCCGTTAGGCGCGACTGGGACCGGTTCTTCTTCATCATCTATGGCGGCACCGGCTCAGGCGATCGGAAGACAAGCATCGTGCATTCCCGGGTGTTTACCGGCCTGGGCGTCGATGCCATCCGCCACACGATCCCGACCCTCGAGAGCCTCGAAACCGCCGATATGCTCGCGGTGCCGAGCCACGGGGGCTACCATCGCGGCACAATTACCATGGAGCCGGCGGAACTCAAACGCCGGCGCGAGGGCGCCCGCAAGACTGCCGAGAGGGCGATACCTTTCGACCCGCTAACCTATACGGTGGACGACGAAATCACCTACGGCGGCGGAGGACTCGAGCCACACCGCATACTGCACTTCCGTGACCTGCTTCGGAAGAGCTACGGCTCGATCGAGGCGCTCAACGCGCAATGGGAGGCGGACTACAACTCGTTCGACGAAATCTACCCGCTTGGCAACGGCACGGTGCCGGAGGCGCGCCCGGAGATGGACGGCTCCGAAGAAGCCGAGGCGGAGTCGCCATCGGACTTTCTCGAGCACCAACGCACTCGTAATACGCACAACTATAGCCGCTGGGTGGACCAGTGGCGCGCGAACATCGACGCCTGGTACGAGTACCCTCGGCAGGCCCGGAAAGGCGTCCAGCAGGCCGACCCCCACGGACGGGTCGGCACCGGCTGCCCGATGTGGCCACATGCCAGTTCGGGCCATGACTGGTACCAGAACATGCGGGTTGACGGCTTCGAGATGTTCGCGCCATACGGGCGCGACGGGGAGATTCAACCCTATGAAGAGGGGCGCTCATTTGCCAAATCTGATGCCTTCCTGGGCATGTACTACGGCGGCTACCTCTACAACGCTTTCGTGCGACGCGAGCAGCAGACCGACCTGGAGTGGCAACGCTGGCGGGTCTGGACAGCCCTGCTGCGCGGTTATACCAGCATCTGGTGGTACTCGGGCGGCGCAGGCAACAGAGAGGACGCTCTGGGCAGCGGCCTGATGCCATATTCTTCGTTCCAGACGCTGGGCGACCAGATCGAGCGCATCCGAAACGGCTACTACACGCTTCTCGAACGCAACAGGGCGATACGCGACTACGGTCCAGTCGCCGTGCATTACTCGATCGCCAGCCGTCTGACTGCGCCGGAATTAGGGCTCGGCGGCGACAGCTTCGCCAGGAACTGGGACGTCCACTTCCTGCACCGCATAATTCAAGACCACCTCGGCCATCAGTACTCCTTCCTCTCAGGCAATCAGATCACCGCCGGAGCCTTGAAGGATTACAAAGTGCTGTTTCTGCCGCTGTCGGTGGCGCTTGGCGACGAGGAACTCGATGGAATCCGCGCGTTCGCCGAGGCCGGCGGCCTGGTGATCGCCGACGCCCGGGCGGGCATAGCCGACGGGCACGGCCGATTGCGCCGTCGCGAGGCCCTGGAGGCGCTTCTGGGTATCCGCTACGAGCGGGAGCACGTCGAGCGGAAGATGGTAACTGGACAGCTTAGCGGCAGCTATCGCGGGGTCGCAATCGAGAACGCCGAGCGGCGCTTCCCGGCCGATTCGTCGGTGCGCCTTGCCGGCGCCGAGGCCGAGTGGGTGGTCGACGGCGTTCCGGTGCTGACGCACCACCGCGTCGGTAAAGGAACGGCCGTGAGCCTGAACGTCCCGTTCAACTACTACCAGGGCTATTCGACACCGGATCACCTGTATTACTACATCGGCGAGCCGGGGCATAATCGGCTAATCGGCAACATCCTTCACGCGGTGTTCAAGGCGCACAAGATTGAACGCCTCGTGCACGTTGAGGTTCCCGATGGGGGCTGGCTCGATGACCCCGATGTGATCTGGCGCTACCGGACCGAGAACTGGCTTCCGGGCCTTGAGGTCCCGTATCACCGTGACGGAGAAGCGCAGTACGTCAGCTTGACCAAGCGCAGGGTCGGCCGCCGGGAGACGGGCCCCTACCCCGTCACGGTGCGCGTGCCGCAGGCCGGACACATCTACGACCTGTTCGCCGGCAAGTACCTCGGCGAGGGCGACCGCTGGACGGCCCAGGTGAATCCGGCGGACGTTCAGATCTTCGCCGTGCTGCCCTACCGCGTCAAGGGGCTGAAGGTGACGCTGGAGGCTGGCCGTGTGGAGCGCGGCCGGGCGATAAAGGGTCACGTCGCCGTGCAGGCCGGCGCCGCCGACGGGGATTTTGTGCGGCACGTGACGCACGTGGAGGCGCAGCGGCCGGGAGGCGAGACGCCCAGCTACCTGCGCCGTATGCTGGAGACCGACGCGGACGGCCGCGCCGAGTTTGATCTGCCACTGGCGTTGAACGAACCGGCCGGGCAGTGGACTCTGACCTTCACCGACATGGCCAGCGGGCAACGCCGGCAAGTGCGGGTGGAGGTGGAGTAACAGAGCTTCCGGCCGTCGATTACTGATGTTCCGATTGCGAATGGAACTGCAGGGGCACGCCACGGTGTGCCCCTGCCCCATGCATTCAAAGCCGCAAGTCCATTAGACCGTGGTTCGTGCGCCCTCATGCTGCGCGGCGCGCGGGTGGTCGGGGTGACCTATCGGTGGCGAGAGCGTGCTGCCGAAAGCAGACCCCAAAGCCTACCGGACGCGGCGCAGAACGCGGTCGGAGCTAGGCAATGGTCTGGCTGGCCGCTCCTCCGGTCGGGGCTCCGCCCATCCCTCCGGATCAGCCAGCGCGACAACCACATCCGACCTTCTCATAACAACTACCACAAGAAGTGGGGAGGGGTCAGGCAGGCGTGAACTGCAGCGACAAGTACATGGC
>CAZHPE010000009.1:17292-21977 GCA_964534775.1 uncultured candidatus Brocadiaceae bacterium | reverse complement strand
GCATCCCCCACTGGGAGCATTGGTCCTGCCCGGACGCGGAGACCTACATCACGGGCATAGACTACTACAAGCACCCGAAGCTCTGCCGCGAGAGGATGCACGGGCTCTACCCCCAGCTGGAGCTTCCCATACCGGAGACCGATGACTCCCGGCCACGGCCTGCAGAGCAACAGGATATGGGCAAGGGCCGCTGGGGCGATGCCAACCGCGACCACTGGCAGCAGGAGGAGGCCGCACGTCGTTTCGGCAGCCAAGAGGAAATGCTGGCGTTCAGTCCGCTTGAACATGCGGACTTCAGCGGATGGCACGTCGGCGTTGACGGCGACTATTCGAGCGAGGAGGTCATCTACGAATACTACAGGAAGAAATACCCGGCCGAGTGGGGCGACGGCGCGACGGCAGGTTCCTCCACGAGCGCGTTCTTCTACAACACCATGTTCATGTGGCCGCTGCTGGTGTTCGGCTACGAGAACTTCCTGAGCCTGTGCCTTCTGCCTGAGTTCGAGCGCATAATGGATGAGTTTGCGGAGATCAACCGCCGGGTATTTCGCGCCTTTGCCCGGCTGCCGGTCAACTTTGTCATCTGTCACGACGACATCGTCCTGACCAGCGGCCCGGTCTGTTCGCCTGCGTGGATGCACAGGTTCATCTTCCCCCGCTATGAGGAGTTCTGGGGCATCCTGAGCGAGGCTGGCAAGGAGGTTGTCTTCATGGTGGATGGCTGCGTCGACGCATTCGTGGACGACATATTCGCCTGCGGGGCGCGCGGCATAATCAGCGAGCCCTACACCAACTACCGGGCCATCGCGCGGCGCCACGATAACGCCTTCATCGCCGGCGAGGGCGATAACCGAGTGCTGATGCGCAACGCCCCGGAAGAGATAGAGGCGATGGTCAGGCAGATGGTGGAAACCGCCAGCATGAGCGGCGGCTACATGATGTGCATGGGCAACCACATTCCGTGGAACTTGCCGCCGGAGGCCGTCAAGCTCTACCTGGATTTGAGCGCGGAGCTGGCGCACAGGTGAGCGGCCGGCGGGTCATTCCGTCGCCGACTATTGTGAGTTACCGCGAGACTCCGGAGGCATGGCCGGCGTCCGATGCACGTGCCAATCACCGCAGCGACGATGAGGCGGAACGCGGCGGCACACGGGCAAGGCACACGCCGATCAGGGTGACCGCCATTCCGACTACCTGCAATGCCGCGAGCCTCTCCTTCAAGAAGATGGCCGCGCAAATGACCGATACACCCGGCACGAGATACTGGTAGACAGCCGTGCCGGACGCCGACGTGCGTCCAATGGCGCGGTACCACACGACTGTTCCCACGGCCCCGGCAACCAGAGTAACGTAGGCGATCCCCACCCAGTGCCACGGGGTTATGATGGCCCAGTCGGCCTCCAGCAGCCCGGGGGCTCCCACCGCTACGAGAATCACGCTAGCACCGGCGAAAGTGCCGCATATGACCGGCAACTCGCCAAGCCGCTGCATCCAGCGCTTGCTGATGACCATGTACCCGCCGTACATCCAAGCGGCGGCGATCATGAGAAGATCGCCCAAAAGCCGCTCCGGCGCCCTCGGAACAGCCTCGCCTGCTGCTGCAAAGACGACAATCGCGACCCCGCCCAACGCGACGGCAATCCCCGCCCAGTTCAGCCCTGTGATCAACTCCATTCCCAGGATAGCTGCAACGATCGCGGTCCAC
The DNA here is from genome assembly GCA_964534775.1 of uncultured candidatus Brocadiaceae bacterium. GTDB lineage: Bacteria > Planctomycetota > Brocadiia > SM23-32 > SM23-32 > CAZHPE01. The sequence goes on along the minus strand of CAZHPE010000009.1, from coordinate 20,272 downwards.
ACGGGGGCGGTGCTGATGAGCAACGAACCGTCGCTTGCAGTCGTCATCTTCATGGCGTAGCTGAACGCGAGATGCCAGGCGGCGATCAGCCCGCCGCCGAGAGTTGTGACGATCAGGGCCTCTCTGGTCGGAAGGCGCCACCTCCTATACCCACTCAACAACAGCCAGACGATCATCACCACACCCATTACGCTCATGCGAAGGGCGAGGAATGCGGCCGGATCGAATACCGTGAGGACCCACTTGACGACAACGTTGCCGGCGCCCCACATGATAGCGACCGACAACAGGCCTGGGTTGACAATGCGGTCGTGCATCCGTGGGGAAGGCCGGGCGGTGTGTGCCAAGATCAAGAGTGCTCCGCAAATGGTCAGCAGACCATTCTCGCAGTTGCGGTGCTCGGACTCAAGCGCCGAACTGCTCGGCCTGCCGCTTTTCGCCATCTTTCTTGGTTGCCTCACGTGCCACGCGCGGCAAAACCCCACGGCAGGCTGCGGCATGAGCACCCTAATACGCAAGGGTCTGCCAACGCGCGTGAGGCGAAGGCGCTCGCGGCGTTGCGGGAGAGGGGCTACAATGACTGGCGACCGCGCAGCGCACCGGCAATCAGGGAGAACGTCGAGCATGCACGAAGCGTTTTGGAATGTCTTTTCGGAAGACTACCGAGTGAATTGCCTCGCCTGGCATCATTCGCCGAGAAACCCGGTGATTCCGGCCAGTGGTGATGCGTGGAAGAGTTTCTGGACCGCGAATCCGGATACGCTGGATATCGGTGGCCACCGCTTCCTCTATTATCGCGGCAACGGCATACTTCCCGGAACCGATGGCAATCGGCATGACAGGATCGCCGTTGCGGAGATACTCGATGCAACGTCCGAAACAATTGCGTTCCAGGACCTCAATGACGGGCTGCCGATCGTGGATGTGGGCGCGCCGGGCGCTTTCGATTGCCGGGATGTCCTCGATCCGGCAGCGATCATCTTTCAAGACAGGGTTTGGCTCTACTATTCAGCCGTTGGACAGGGGCCGGACAGCGTGGGACTCGCATGCAGTTCAGACGGTGTTCGCTTCGACAAAGTCGGTCAAGTCCTTGAAGGCAGGGCCCCCGACCTCGTCCTCAAGGACGGCAGGTTTTTCATGCTTTACCAACGGAAGAGCCGGGAAGGGACGCACGAGTTCTTACTGGCCAGCTCAGATGACGGCATCCATTTCGTCAACGAAAGCAGCTCCCAGATATTCAGCCCGTCGGGCCGGGGACACTGGGACGGTTACGATATTTGCACCGGCAGATTGCACGCAGCACCCGACGCGTACTACCTCATCTATGGCGGCAGTTCTTCGTTGCTGGATCAGCCCGATTACTTCGGTCTGGCCCGCTCCCACGACCTTCTTCACTGGGAGCGCCATCCAGGCAACCCGATATTCGGCTGCGCAGCCAAGGGTCAGGAGGACGGTGGCGCGATCTGGTTCCCGGCCCTGGTCGAGACTCCGGACCATTTCCTATTGCTCTACGAGGGAAGTCGAGGCACCTACCGCGGCGATCTATCTTCGCAGATCTGCCTGTCATCCATCCAAAAGGAATCGTTGGGAAAGGTGCCCGGGCAACAACCTACCTAAAGCTAGGCCCGATGGTAGAGGTCGCCTATCCCTTACGTTAGACCTTTGTGTAATGAAAGGCTATGGGCAATGGACAATAGCTGGTCAACACTCCACCTCACAGTCCGGGACGCACGAACAAGAAGCCCGCTCCCTGCACGGTTCCATATTCAGGACAAGGGCGGCTCTCCGTACATTCCACCCCCGAACAGGATGGCCACAGCACGGCGCATACCGCAAGTCATAACGCCTGACGTGTTCAAGAAGAACCTTCACATGTGCCAGAACATAGAACTCCAGTCCTCACACTTGACATTCGGCGAGGCAACCTTTCCTGTTCCTGCGGGTGAGCTCACAGTATACGTATCCCGCGGCTATGAACATCTTCCGCTCTCTAGGACATTCATAGCTGAAGCCGGCAAGGACACACATCTTGAATGCGAACTTCCTAGTATTGGCAATCTGCCGCAGGCGGGATGGCATTCGGGTGATATGCACGTGCACTTCACACGGCGCAGCAAAGCGGATGATTCCGTTCTGGCGCACTTGATGGAGGCAGAAGGCCTGTCCGCAGTCAATAACATGGTGTTCAAGGACGGTGGCGAGATCCAGGCTCACCAGCGCCACATGGGCCATCAGGATTCTCACCACAAGCTCTCCCATCACCATCAGGTCATATCAGGAGGGGAAGAGTTCCGGGATGATGATATGTACGGGCACATGATAGCGGCGGGAATCGAGAAGAGAATTGAGCCCGTAAGTGTTGGGAGGAAATTGGGCAGGCGGGAGAACTATCCCCTCTTTTCGCAGGTCTGCGATTGGACACACGAGCAGGGCGGCGTTGCGGGCTGGGCTCACGGGGCGGCGCTTATCAAACTACATGAGTCTTTGCCGATTGAAGCCGCACTGAACAGGCTCGATTTCGTAGAGGGCATCCAGTTCAATCATTTTATGGGATTCTACTTCTGGTATCGCCTCCTAAATTGCGGGCTGACATTGTCGATAACAGCCGGCAGCGATTTCCCGTTCCATTCTACACTCCTATCCCCCTGGTATATTAGCCTAGGATTGGATCGCACCTATGTTCATACAGGAGACCCAAGGAAGTTTACTTATGACTCCTACATTGAGGGCATTCGCAAGGGCCATTCGTTCGCGACAAATGGCCCGCTGATATTCTTCGAGGTGAATGGACACGGGCCGGGCAGTCGTATTGGTGTTTCCACGGGGACAGATACAGTCCGCGTCCGCGTCCATGCCATGTGCCAATACCCACTTGATTGTGTTGAGGTAATTGTAAACGGCGCCGTGCAGCATACGGTTCACGGGAAGGGAGGGCGCCGCGAAATAGCTTGTGAAACAGATTTGGATATTCCGGAGAGCG
>CAZHPE010000009.1:0-17282 GCA_964534775.1 uncultured candidatus Brocadiaceae bacterium | reverse complement strand
CATGGATGGCCGCTCGGGTCCGAGGAAGAGTCGAGCCGGCGGTCTACGGCGGAACCGCGCCTTGGAATCTACATGCCCACACAAGCCCCATATATATCCGCAAGGGCAAGAGGCCAATTATCCAGAAAGCCGATGCAACGTGGATGGCAGACTATGTGCGTTTTGTCGCGGAAGTGTATCGACGAACGGGCGTGTTCAAGAATGAGCATCAGCGGGACGCACTCCTGACAAACATCAGCAAGGCATTATCATTCTATGAACGACTGCTGAAATGAGTACGGCACTGGTCGGCACGTGGGTCCAATGCGTTGTGCGCGCATGTCGGTGATGCGGCGGGCGATCGCATCGGGCTGCCTGCGGCAGGGCAAGGCGGGGCCGGCAGGCAGACATGCTTCTCAGGGGAAGAACTGCCCGCACCCGCGCGCCAGCTTCATCAGCGCCACTGCAACGAGCAACGCGAGCAGAGCGGCAAAGATGAAAAACTCAGCGATCTTCCTGAGCTTTGGCAATGTTCCTCTCCGCTGTGCTCATATCTTCTGGAGTCTCAGCCTTATGGCACGGATGATCTTCTCGGATACATACAGTCCGGCCGACCCTCGCCCATAGGTGATCGACGCCTTGCCAGTCAGCCCCCACGCCAACCCGGTAGTCCCTTCCGGAAGCTCCGCCTCGGCGATGTAAAGCCTGCTGAGAGGCTGCTTGCCGCTGCCGCCCGGCGCGTCCTTGACGGGGATATCGCCGATGTCGGCCAGGGTGACTCCCACGTTCTTGATGGTCTTGACGTCGACGGGAGTCAGCGAGCGGATGCGGGAGCGCAGCAGTCTTGACGGCTCGGCCGCGAGCCTGCATTCGAGCTGGTCGCCAGTGCTCAGGAAAGAGACGTCCTGTTGGCGAACGAACGTCCGGAGTACCGGGCGGTCCAGGACCGCGACGGCCAGCAACCCCGTCCCTTCCGCGAGGCGCAGGCCCTCAAGGCGCGAGAGCTCCATGAGCTCGTCCGGCGGGGGGAACGGGACACGCATGTTTGCCGATACCTGTACTGCCATCTCGCTCCGGTGCAGGTCCACGACCATGCCATCGTGGGGGGCGCGAAGGGTGAATCGCGCCATTCTCTTCTCGATGTCTGCCAGCTCCGCCGCAAGCTTCTCCCTCTCCGTGTGATCTACCGCATAGTCCGCCGGATGGGTGGCAAGGGCAGCCCGAGCCCTAACCTCACGCTGCTCGATCTGCTCTCTGAGCCTGCCGGCGCGGCTGACCATCTCAGGGTTAGTCATCCGGGCGACGGTTCCCCCCTTGCGCACGAACTGGCCTTCCCGCACTGGTATGCTCACCACCCTCCCGTCGGCGGGCATCCGAAGGATCCTGACGTGCCGTGGCGCAACCATGCACGGGGCGCTGATGCGGTAGTCCACGGGTATGAAGAACAACCCGCCCAGCACGACGCAGATGGACGCGAGCACCAAGAAGGCGCGGACGTGCACCCTTCCGGCCTGGAATTGTCTCTGGAACCTTCGTCCGCGGCTCCAGACCGGCTGCACAACCATGCCGTAGAACGAAGAGGCCAGCATCAATACGCCCAACGGGACGAACAGGCTCAGCAGGATGAAGCCGATCGCCATGATGATCACCCAGCGATAGAGAAAGCGCGCAACCCCGTAGACCAGGTATATTCGCTTGTCCGACGCAGGGACCTCCGGCGCATGTGCATCCAACCCCAGCACGTAGTGGTCGAACAGGTAGCCGACGTACTGCATGGTCTTCAGGCGCATGTTCGGGATCTCCAGCAGGTCGGACAGGATGTAGTAGCCGTCGAACCGCAGCAGGGGGTTCGCGTTGAACAGTATGGCGTACATGGTGCGGAGGATCATCACGGTGTAGCAGAACTGTTTCAGGACCCCTGGCTCGGACGAGATCCACACCAGGGCGGCCCCGGACGCGAGCAAGATGTCCGCCATCACGCCTGCGCCGGTCACCTTGATTCTGTCCCACTTGGAGGGGAACAGCCACGCATCGGTTACGTCCGTGAACATGCAAGGCTGCAACAGGAGGAAGGCCGGCCCCATGGTCCGCACGCGGCCTCCAAGGTGCTTGCACGTGAGGGCGTGGCCCAGCTCGTGAATGAACGTAGTCGAGTAGATCGCCACGCTCAGTATGAGCAGGTTCCAGCCGCTGAGCAGCGTGAAGGTGTCCGCGATGAGTTCCCCGAAATGCGTCGCGATGATCCACATGCCCATGCCGGCAAGCGTCAGCCACACGAGCACGCAGACAGGCTTGAGCAACAGGCGAAACGCCGGCAACATCTTCTCCAGGGCCCCGTCAGGATCCCACAAGGGGACGGTCACAAACAGGTAGTTGGAGACCAGGCTGCGAAGACGCTTCCGCCGCCGCTGCCGCGCATGGCGGGCCAGACGCCTCACGTCGCCCATGCCCTTGCTCTTGAGGAGGTCGGATCCATGGAGCTGGTTGGTGAACTTGTATACCTCAGCCTCGTCCACCTCGGCGGCGGTAAGACGCTTGATCTCCTGGCGCGTTTCCTCAACGCCCAGGCCGCGCTGAAAGCACTTGATCGCGATGTATTCCAGCTCTCGGAGCCGATAATAGCTGTCCGTGACCTGATCGCGCACGATATAGCACAACTCGCCCCTGTAGTACTGGGGGACGAATTCGAGATCCTGACGGATGGGCGGGACTCTGTCTGCCGCGCTGTTCATATTCCGATATGGGGCAGCCGCCCCGGCGCCCTGACGCGATGTCGTCACATGGTCGCCGCGGCATGCTTCGAAAACGATGTCTCGCAGGCCAGCCCAGGCTTCATCTGCGTCCCGGCGGCCTCGACCAGAACCTTCACCAGGAAGGTGCCGCTGCTGCTGTCCACGGCCGGCGAGATGAAGTGAATCCTCCCGGGGAAGCGGCCCTCACCAAGGGCGGGGAACCGAACCGTGACCGCCTTAATATCCTTGATGTGACGCAGGTTGCGCTCGTGCAGGCGCACGCGCACCTCAACGGTGTCGGTATCGATTACCTCTACGATCCTTTGCGCTCTGTCAACCATCTCGCCCGCCGCGATCCACAGGTTGGAGACGACGCCGTCGATGGGCGAGACGATCTGGTACTCCTCCTCAAGCCGGGCTTTGTGGTAGTTGCGGTTGCGCTCCGCCAGCTCTTTCTGTCGCTCGAGCTCAGCGACTTCCAGCAGCGCTATCGCGACCTTTGTCTCCAACTCGTCCAGGTCCCTTTCGGTCGCGAACTCGTCGAGTTTCTTGGTTCTTTTGAATTCGCGTTGCTGGTACTCGAATCTCGTCCGGGCCAGCTCGATTCTCGCCGTGTAGTCCGCGCCCGTCTCGGCGGCGGCCAACTGAAGCTCCAGCAGGCGCGCGTCGAGCATTATGAGGACCTCGCGCTCCATCACCCGCTGACCTTCTTCGACGGCCACAGTCTGGACGAGCTCGGCTATCTTCGAGGAGAGGACAACGGCCCTGTGCGGCAGGCTGACGGAGGGCCAGGCCGTCGAGAACATGTCCGGCGTTTCATCCATGGGCGCCTGCCCGCCTGCCGCTGCGCTAAGCAGCCCGCAAAGCAGGACGAGGGTTAGCATTCTGCCCCCAGCATGTCGTTCCATTTCGGGAAGGTCACCTCCGCGACGAGTGTTCCGGCAAGACCGACCGGGCGGCTCTGGAAAGGATGTACACACGCAGCCCACGCTACGGACAGACATGGCGCAACTCGCGCCATCCCCCCGCCCATGCCCTCCGGACCGGCCCCGAGCTCACCGGGTCTCTCCGCCCCGCAGGCTCATGCCACGGACGCAAAGACGCCGAGGAAGTTCGCAGGAGAACCGGGCGTTATCAGCACCTTCTTATTGAGGGAGTCCGAAACGGTGAAGCTGCTGAAGGGGTTGACGGCATGGATTTCGTCACCGCCGCCGCCGCTGATTACGCCCTTCACTTTGATCGACGAAAGGCTGCCGGCCTCGATGGAAGTGTCCGTGTAATTGCCGCCGATGCCTATCTTGCCCATGCTGTCGGTGACTGTGACGAATGAGTTGAGCACGTGCCCCTTGGCGTCGAGACGTCCGAAGTGGCCGACCACGTCGATCGTGGCGCCGAGCATGGATGGTCCGCTCTTGCTCTTGAACTTCACACGGTCAAGGCTTCCGGTGACGAAAAGCGAGCCTGTGAAGGTGCTGGCGACGTCGAATCTGCCCAAGCCGGCGCCGGCGATTATGGTGCCGGTGACATCGCCCTTGGTCTTGACGCGTGCGATGTGGCCCGTGGCCCCTATGTCGGCGGAGATCGCGACCCCGCCGGGGTTGTCGGCCCTTATGTTTAGGATGTCGCCATCCACGTCCACCTCAATGCCCGGGTCCACGATGCCGTCGCCCAACTCACCGCCTTTGATCTCCAGCTTTATCAGATCCCCGCCCGGGTCGAAGGGGTTGCCGGGGTTGCTTTTCTGAATCCCGATCGAGCCCATAAAATCACCGCCCCGCACGCGTATCCTCTCGATGTTCGCAGTGACAGCATTGGCTCGGGCCGGGTCCCAGTAGCTGGTCGTGCTGATGGCGCCGCCGATCTGGCCGCGGACCTCGATGCGGCCGATGCCGCCGCCCGGCCGAAGGCTCAGCAGGTTCGGGGTAACGTCTATGTCGCTTATCAGGTCGCCGTCCCTGAGGCGTATGCTCCCGATCGCCAGGTTCTTGGAGTTGCTGCCACCAGCGACGATCTGCCCCGTCGCGTCACCCCGCCTGACCTCAATCTCCTCAATATAGTTGGCGGATATCACGTCCCCGGACAGGGCCACCACTGCGCCAAGGACATTGTTGATCGTCATCTCACCTATGAACCCGGACGAGCCGATGACCTCGAAGCCGCCGTCCATGACCCCGTTGATGGTGATCTCCCGGACCCCGCCGTCGGTTGTCACGTCCGCACGCACGTCACCGCTGTTGCCCGTGGTCTCGAACTCGCCTATCATGCTCGTGCCGAAGTAGAGGTCGCCTCCACCGACGAACTCCCCGGCGCTGACCGATCCGATTCCTAGGGGCGCGGTGATCATCATAACCTCTCCAGGCACATCAGAAACGATGGCTGCCTGCACCTCGATGCTTTGAATGGCTTTGAGCGAGAGGATGTTCATGTTACTCAGGTCAACACCGGGACCAGTCAGCTCAATGGTGCCGATGTTCTGATTGGTGCTTATTGCAGGTATGAAGCCCCACAGCGGGGTGTCGCTCCCGTCGATCCCTCCGCCCCTGACGGTAATCTCGCCGATCCCTTCTTCGGTAACTGGATCGCCACTAGCCCACAGCCACGAGTCGTCGATCCCGAAGCCGCCGACATCGATCAGCATCTCCCCCAACACCCCGACCTGTATTATGGTATCGCGGAAGCCGGAGCCAGCGCCCGTGAGAAGGACGCGCCCCAACTCCTGATTAGCCGGAGTGTGCACACCGTCCCACCACCGCCAGTCGGAGAAGTCCGCCCCCGCACCGATGGTGGACTCCGTGAACGGCACCGCGCTACCCTGGATCAACCCTATCCCTTCGGCCCCAAAGACTGGACCTGAAATCGCGGCTGAGCTGGGGGCGAACACTTCAATCTCGCTGATGGCGAAAACGCCAGCTATGGGCTTGTCGCCCGACCCGCCGAGCAATCCCGACCCGGGGTCTATGTACTCGATGTCCCGTTCGGCAACCGCCACACCCGCCAGCCCGTCCCATGTGAGGTCGTCGTGGTAAACGCCGCGGAAGCTGAACGCCCTCCCATCGACCACGCCGTTGGCGTCGGCGCGCACATCGCGGAGGTGGCGCTGCGAGTAGACGTCGCCAATCGAGCCGTAAGCCGTCAGGACGTTGATGCTCCTGTCGGCCAGGATCCCGTTGAAGTAGCGCGGGTCCTCCTCAAAGACGAAGTCCAAGAGCGCATCGCTCGTCGCGACGTCCATCGTCATAGGCGAGAACGTGTCCGGGGTGGGGTTCGGCAAACGCCCGCCCATTGGCAAGAACCTGTCGGTCATCCCGACGTGTCCGTAAGCGATAACCTCGTCCACATGTCTCGCACGCATGTTGACGATGTCGCCGCTGCTGGTGCGGTTGGCAATGGTCTCAACGGTTTCTCCCTTGGTGTCCACGAAATAGATGTCGAGCTCGGCCAGCGGCTCACTGCTCGTGACCTCAAGGTAGCTGAAGTCGTTGTCGCCCATCCTGACGTAGCCCAGATCGGCCAGACCGCCCAGCAGTCGGATCGATAGAGAATCGGTCGCATCGATCTCCGTTATCACCGCTCCGACGGGCCAGCCCCCCACCCGGCCGACTGGCAGGAACCGGAACTCAAGCGAACCCTCCCCTCCCGCCTCGCCGGACCCGGGCGCCAGGCGGAACGTGGCGCCGCCGTCATCGGTGAACAGAAAGCTCTCGCCATCCTCAAGGATCACGGGAGAGACTTCGAGTCCGTCTTCGTAGATGTCACCCTCGACGTACGCAAAGGCCACGTCCCCGCCGACCTCAGCGTCCACACTCGCCGATTCGGCCAGCGCGGTACCGAAAGCGCCGAAGTCTCCCCCGACATACAGCAGGTCCAGTCCAGCCCCATTCAGCACCATTTGGGCGCGGAAATCCCCGGCCGCAATCACCGCGCCCGCTGCACCATCGATCTCTATGAGCGGTGGGGAAGGATCAGTCGATTCGCTACCCAGGAAGCCTGCCGATTGCATCTCGCCCAAGTAGCCGGAGACGATGAGTGTGGAGAACTGCATGTCGCCTGTGCGGGTCTCCAACCTGCCAAAGTTCCCGCCGATATCGAAGTCCGCGTAAAAATTCGTGGCGAACCCGTCGGAGGAACCCATGTTGGCAGCAGTGACAAACCCCACATTGCCCGCCGCATCGAGCGTTACGTTCTCATAGCTGCCGTCGCCCATTACATCAATGAAGCCGACGTTATTGGCCTCGACCTGCGTGGAGGACACGTCATCGCCGAATTCGAGTCCGTTCGAGGTGTCGGCATTGCCGAGAACGTCCGAGCCGACCACCAGGCCTCCCAGGTCCACCCCCATGGCTCCGGAGACCGAGATCTCGTAGCGCGAGCGGTAATTGTCCTCAACCAACCCCTGATCTTCGAACAGTGGCCAATTGTCCCAAGTACCGGTATCTGCCTCCGGACTCCCGACCATTATATGGTACTGGCCGCCTTCGTCGGCGACGAACTCCGCCGGGAAAGCCTCAGTTACCGGGGCGATCAGCCTCCCGGAGGGAGAGAAAACCCATGCCACAGGTTGCGCATAATCGGGCCACAATAGTGAGCCGTCATCTGCAATTTCTATGGTGATCTCATTGCCCAGACCAGGGGTGAACACGTACCAGTCCTGCGGGTCGACCCAATCTACGTCCTCGCCTGGTTCTCCAGCCGCTTCCTCCCCCACGTCCCCCGCAATGGTGAAGCTTCCCGACGGGGCGCCGACTATGGTCGCGCCTGCCTGCGTGTCGTCGGAACCAAGTTCCGCCGCCGCGTCGACAAACGTAAGATCGGGCGGTGCTCCACCGTAGAGTCCGTCGACCGTGATGTCGGCAAAAACGGTCCCGCTGGAGTGGAAATCCAGAAGGTACTCGCCGACGTATATGTCGGCCGGCGAGAAAATGTCCGCACCGCCGTCTACGTCGGCCTCCGTGATCTCGCCCACGGTGGTCCTGACCAGCAATTGGTCAAGGCTGCCCTCGGTATAGACCCCACCGACAGTAGCGCCCTCCCAGCCGTTTATGAAACCGACAGTTATCCCGCGGATGTTCTCGCCCTGTTCCATAGTATCGATGGCCGTGCCGAACGAGCCCTTCAACGACCCGTAGAGGGTGAACTCGCCGAAGCCGGTTGAGGCCCCGACGTCATCCAGGAAGTGGACATCGCCCGTCACGGCGACGACGCCGCTATCCTCCGGTGCGAAGTAGTCCGTACCCGTGCCAGCATCTCCGTTCATCCAGGGCATAGTGCCAGCCCAAGCCTCTTCATCATCAACCCTCTCGACTATCTCGCTGAGAGGCGGGGCTTCGATCTCGATGTCGAACGACCAAGCGCCATTGCTCACCACGTCCATCGTGACAACGAGGTCAGCGTCGCTGTCGTTCTGATATGAACCGTCCGCCACGAGGTCGCCCAAGGCGAAATCGTCAGGATCCCTAAGATCCACCGACGACGTGGTGCCTGAGAACGCCGATCCCAGCACCGTCTGCCCGGTGCCCAACGTAAAGGTGAAGAAGTCGTGGCCGCTCAGGCCGGGCCCGTCGCCGGTGAGAGTAAAGAGGGGCGTGGCAGCTCCCAACCCCGTTTGGCTAGCATCGGCCCAACTGATATCGAGGGCAGCCTCCGCGTCTTCAGGAAAGTCCTCGGCGGCGGTGACCTGGTCGTCACCGTCCGGTGGGTCGTCCCAATCGAAATCACGCTTCACCCGGTCCACAAGCATCGCGTAAGGAACGTCACTGTTGCCCGGCACTTCCAGGTAGACTGTCACGGCGCTCGATGCATCGTCGTCGGGCCAATCGTCGTTGATATCGTAGGTGTTGAAAGCCTCCGCGCTGGGGACCCCGCCGGCCGACTGCAGCCAGATGCGGATGTTGCCCGCGCCGGTCCAACTCGTGTTTATCGTCTCGCCTTCTGAAGCCGCGAAAGTATACCAGTCCTCGTCCTCCCCGCTGGCCGAGACGATCAGCCGCCCCGTGTTGTACTCGGCCATGGCGCCAACCTCGCCCTCCGGCACCACGATCTCGAGGGCCTCCCCTATTTCGTCCGGCTGATTCTCCAGCACAGCGGCGGCGTCATCGACGTCGAACCCTTCTCTGAACATCCCCCTTCCCAGCGTCAGATTGCTGGATCCGTCCACGTCGTACAACTCTATGTCGCCAATTTTGCTTCCATTCTCCAGGGTGGGGTTGCCGAGGGAGTCTAAGAACTCCACCCGGCCGGCGCCGGTGAAACTCCCGATGACGATCCAGTCTTCGTTTATGGCACCAGGGCCGTCGCTGGGATCCTCTTCATCCTCACCCTGGATGAAGAACAACAGGTTTCCGTCGGTCAGCACCGCAGCATCACCCGGATTGATCGTGGTGGGGATACCTATCGTCAGCTCGTAACTGTTGGTGTCTGCGTCAGGGCCGAAGACCCTCGCGTAGTACGTGCCGGCCGCCACACCAGACAGCGATATAGTCTCGTTGTCCGACGTAGTGTTGGCCTCCTGGACCAATTCGAAAAGATTGTTGTAGAGTTCGAGGTCAAGGTTGCCTTCGACATCCTCGAACTCGATCTCCACGTAGTCCCATACGCCGGCGTCTTCCCCCAAGGTAAATGCAAAATAGTCCTCGTCGGAAACCGTGTCGATCGTCAGAGCAGGGACTACGGTGGTTGTGAGAACCACCCCGAGAGGCGTGGCGGTTCCGAAGGTATCGTTCGGCTCCGAGGCGTCCGGCAACAGCGGCCCTGCGAGCAGGATACGCTCTTCGAGCCTTTCGAGACGCAACTGACGGCGTCTGCTCGCAGTCTTTCCGGCCTTCATCTATTAACCTCCGAAAATCAAGGCGCGGGCAGCCATTCGGCAGCCCCCCGGCCCGCGTCGCAACGATATGAGCCCACAAGCACGGAAAAACCCGGTTTGATCCAGCATTCTCGCATGTGCACAAGGAGGCCTGACAAAAGAAAAACGACCGAACCTCCCCCCGGATTCAACCGTATACTATAAGGCAGCAGAAGGTGATGTCAAGGGGAAAATAGCCCCCCTACCCTGTCTCGAGACATCCCACCGTAAAGGAGCCGGGTGGCAATGCGATTGCCGAGGAATGCCATATCGCCTATACTCCTCACTCGCAAGGGCTTGCCACACGGCGCAGCCCATATCGTTCCCGGTTGAAAAGGGGCTGAATGTACGGCGCGTACGACAGACTTCGGGAACGTCGGAAGCGGTCCGCCTGCGGCCGCCTCGTGGGGCGGGTCAACGCCCTGGAGGACCCCGTGCAAAGGTTGTCGGATGGGGGGCTCGCCGCCCGGATGATGGAGTTGAAGAAAAGGCGCCGGGACGGGGCGCCGCCGGCCGGACTGTGCGCCGAAACGTTCGCCATCGTAAGGGAGGCCACCAGGAGGGCGCTCGGCATACGGCAGTTCGATGTGCAGGTGGCCGCCGCCGCGGCGCTGTACGGGCAGAATATCATCGAGATGGACACCGGCGAGGGGAAGACCTTCGTGGCGCCGCTCGCCGCCACCCTTTACGCCCTCGACGGGCGCGGCGTTCACATCCTCACCGCCAACGACTACCTCGTGGAGCGGGATGCGCGCCTGCTCGAACCCGTCTACGACCTGCTCGGACTGCGCGTGGGCCATGTCCTGTGCGACACCCCGCCCAGTGAGTGCGCGAGCGCATACCGCGCCGACATCACCTACACGACCGTCACCCGGCTCGGCCATGACTTCCTTCGCGAATACCTGCTCCAGGCGCCCGACTCGCTGCGGCAGGCGGACATGTGGCAGTACCTCAGGAGCGAGATCGACGGCCGGGACCGGGAGCAGCGCTGCCTCAGGGGGCGGCATTTCGCCATCATCGACGAGGTGGACAGCGTCCTGATCGATTACGCCCGTCGGCCCATCTCCATCGCGCAGCCGGCCGCCAGCCAGCGCGACCCGCAACTCTACTCCGTGTGCCGGCGCTCCGCTCGGCAAGACCTCGCCGAGCGGGAGGACTACACCCTGGATAACATCCGCCGCAGGGCGACCCTCACCGACAGGGGCAAGAGGAAGGTCCGGGAGCTTGCAGGAGAGCACGCGCACCAGCACTTGATGGAGGCCGAGTGGCAGGAGCGCGTCGAGGAGGCGCTGGCCGCGGAGCACCTGCTGCGACGGGGAGAGCACTACGTCGTGCGGGAAGGACGGGCCGAGCTGGTGGACCAGGTCTCGGGCAGGCTCATGCTGGGGCAGCGGCTCGGGGGCGAGCTCCACCAGGCGCTGGAGGCAAAGGAGAACGTCCCGGTCCAGCCCCGCCAGGAGGTGGTCAAGAAGGTGACCGTTCAGTCGCTGATCCGCTCTTACGCGAACCTGGCCGGAATGACTGCCACGGCGTGGGAGGCACGGGAGGAGTTCCACGGCGTCTACGAGATGAACATCGTCCGGTTCCCGCCGCGCACCCAGGTTCGGCAGGATTGGAGGCCGGACGTGTTCTTCCGGCAACCGGAGGATCGGCTCAGGGCCGTGGCCGAGGAGGTGAAGGAGCTTCACCGCGCGGGACGTCCGGTCCTTGTGGGGACGTGGGCCGTCGCGGAGTCTCACGACCTGAGCGAGCTGCTGAACCGGGCGGGCGTCCCGCACGAGGTGCTCAACGCCGTGGATCATAAGAACGAGGCGAGCATCATCGCGCACGCCGGCGAGAAAGGCCGCGTCACCGTGGCCGCCAACATGGCCGGGCGCGGCGTGGAGATCCCCCTCGGCGAAGGGGTGGAAGAGCTTGGAGGGCTGTGTACCATCGGGGCCGGCCGCCACCTGATCGCGCGGGCCGATAAGCAACTGGCCGGGCGTTGCGCCCGGCGCGGCGCACCCGGCAGGACCGGGTTCTACACTTCGCTGGAAGACGATATATTCAAGGCTCTGCCCGACCGGAGGCGCAAGCGCCTCCTGCGCAAGTACGACGGCATGGGAAGCGGGGCGCAAACCTCGAAGGAACTCTCCCGCCTGGTCCACTGGTGCCAGGAACAATTCCGCCGGCGATACGCCGCCGTCCGCAGGATGTTGCTGGTCAAGGACCTCTCCGTGGAAAAGACGGAAGATATCCTCTTCGGCCAGGACAAGCTATGACGTGCGGCCGGTCCGGCTGCGCTCAGAACATCCAGTAGACGATCTTCTCTTTGAGCACCCCCGCGTAGATCTTGAAGTAGGTCGACCTGCCCCTTGTCGTGATCCTGGCCTTGCCGGTCATGCCCGGCATGAGCAGCAGCTCGCCTTCCGCCCCCCCGGCAACCGTTGCCGGCCGGTTCTCCACGATGACATCGGCTATGTACACGTTCGCGTTCTGGTAGGTCACTGAGCGCTGGGCCACCCTGGCGATCCTGCCGGTGATGACCTCCCGGGTGACCAGGGACTGGAGCCGGACCTCGACCTCCTGGTCCGCGGCGACATCCGGCTTATGGGCCTCGGGCACCGCTATGCGCACCCGAATCTTCTCGGCGATGTGCCCGATCTCGCAGAGCGCTTCGCCGGGCCCCACCACCATGCCTACCATCTCCTCGGGGTCTTGCGGACCGATTACGGTCCCGCTGATGGGAGACAGAAGCGTGGCGTCCTTCAGGCGCTGACGCAGTATCTCCAGCGCGTGCTCCTCAGCGGCCTTGGCGTGAATCAGCTCTTCCACGGTGGCGAGCAGAGAAGCCCCGCCTTCCACGGGAACGATGTCCTTCTCCGCTTCGCCCCGTCGCATGCTGATCCCTATCTGGATGGTCTTTATCTTGTGGCGGCTCCGCTGGATCTCGAGTTCGATAAGGTCGGGCTTCTGCCGGATGAGCACCTGTGACTCCCCAACGCGCTCCCCGTGGCGAAAGTGCGCCGATTCGATCTCGCCGCCGATCCTCGCCGTGACGACGCGAGAGACCAGCGGCGCCACGAAGCACTGGGCGCCGACGGTCTGCGGGACTTCGTGAAAGCCCACGAACCAGATCACTGCCGCCGCCATGACGCCGATCAGAATGATCCGGGTCGCGGTGCTCAGCCCGAAGCGCCCCCGCCGGCGCTTCCCGGCAGCCTCGTCGAGCCCCTGCGCGAACAGGCCTGAGAAGGGGATCCTACGGTACTCCAGGTGGTTGGCGAGCGCCGAGCCCACGTGGGCGGCGAACACCGTGCAAAGCACCCTCTCAAACGCGCTCAGCGGCTGCTTGTTGAAGGCCTCGAAGACCATGACGCCCACCTTCAACTCGTCGAACCGAAGGGGGAAGATAAGCAGCGAGCTGGCCTCCGTCATCACCACGTAGGAATTGACGTACTCCCGCAGCTCCGGGTCGTCGATATCGGCTGGGTCGGTCGCTCCGGCGATGAACTGCACCGTCTCGCCGCGCTGCAGGACGACCTCCGCCAGCTCGCGCACGAGCTTGGCCCATGCGGTCTTCTTGCCGGGCGCACTAACGCTGCTCACGGCGGCGATCGAAAGCTCCCCCGCCTTGTCCGCCGGCAGCAGAACGGCGCGGTCGAGTTGAGGCGTCACCTCCAGGGCGGAATTGACCACCACCTCCGGGAGCGACCGCGAGAAGGTGAAATGCTGGAGTTGCAGGATCGCCTTGGACAGGCGGTCTATGTCCTGCCTTTCCCTGTGCTGGACCTCGAGCGCGCGTTGAGCGGCGTAGAGGGTATAGTAGCCGCTGATGACCTCTGCGAGCTGGACGCTCGGGGCCAGAATCCCCTCTGGCAGATCCAGGAAAATCAGCCGGATGACCCCGAAGCTCCCCCGTGGCCCGACGATAGGCACGAACACCACGCGCCTGCTCGCCGTCTCCTCGGCCAGGAGCGGGTCGAAACCCTCGGGCCGATTCTCCAGCACCACCGCCTGCCCGCCTTCATAGGCGGATCGAAGGGCCTGCTGCTGCTGCTGTTCGGAGAGCTGAATGCTTTGGATCGCGCCGACGGACTGCTCGATCTCCTCGGAGCGGCGCAGTTCCTCGCCCTCCACCAGCCACAGCGTCGCCGCCAGGGCGCCCGTGGCATCCAGCAGCAGGCGGACGAACTGCCGGTTGAACGAATGCACCGGAGGCCTCGCGGCGCTCAACTCCACGAGGTTACGGCAGACGCTCTTGGTTGTCGAATCGGTGCCCATAAACGGCGGCCCCATCAAAGCGACGGCGGCTCCCGCTGTCGAGACGGCCCGGCTTGCGGGCTTACTCGCCCTGTTCGGCCTGCGGGTTTCCGGCAGGCTGCTGCCGGACGGAGATGTCGATCTCCCCCTGCTCCTGCTCCAGGCGCCGTATGACCTGTCCGAGCGACATTGCCATCCTCTTGGCGTTCGCGGGGCTCAGGGCAATCTTGTGCTCCACCTGAACCGTGTCGGGCCTGCCGAACTGGTTGCCCAGCATCAGCACCACGGCGTCCCGCATGGCGGAAATGCTGAAGAAGCTGGCATAGTGGGTCGCAATTCCGGTGTCTCGCACCTGGATCTTGCCCTGCCCGTCGCCTTCCTGCGCGGGGGTTTCGGTCGGACGGTCAGACATCGTTTCCACCTCCTCAGATGGGTAGCTTCTGGTCCGGCCCATCAGCCCGCAATCGGGCCCACACGCCGCCTCCCAAGGGCGCATTCTGTCACCTCCCGCATCGAATGTCAAACATCCGCACGGGTTGGGGGGACCCGCGCGCCGGCTTGACGCCGGGGGCGAGGTGGGGTAAATTAGGGGCCTGCCCGGTCGGGGTGTGGCTCAGTCTGGTAGAGCGCTGCGTTCGGGACGCAGAGGTCGGCGGTTCAAATCCGCCCACCCCGACCATCGTGCAAAACAAGCCCTTCGGCCAAAACGTCGAAGGGTTTTCTCCATACGGGGCAGATCCCTTAGGCCAGAGCCATGGTCAATGGCTCCGCGAGTCGAGTCCTGCAAGAGCGAGTCCCATGGCAAACACTCGCTCTTACCGCCTCCCCTCGGTCAGGCGCATTCTCCTGACGTCTGGACCCTCCTGACTTCTTGCCAGAAGCGACGAGGGGGGACCTTTGCGTTCTTCAGATACGAACGGGCCTGCGCCAGCCATTCGCCGGCAATTGGTCTGCCTTCGCCGACAGCCTCAAGTACACCGGCAATGGCGCTACGCTGTTTCGCGTTGAATGCCGACATGTCCGAAGTCTTCAGGTAAGAGAGTAGGCGCTTGAGGTGGGGCGCGAAAGCGCCACACAGGGGTCCATGGTCCTCAGAGGCGAACAAGAGCACCGTCATGACCGCGGCCATGACGCATCCCTCGTCTGTATCGCCGGGCATACCACCGTCGGGTTCAATCATGCCCTCGAGTTCCAGGAGGTCGTCCTCCTTGCCCCTGCGGGCCTTCCGTTCGGGCATGACCCGACGTTCGACCATACGCGCCTGCGGCCTCGGCGTCCCGACGCTGTCAAGAAGGAGCGCATCGCGGGGCGTGCCGGACCTTTGGGCCCGAGGCGCTTCGCAGCAGGCAGGTCCGGGCTGTGCCCCGAAGTAGCTCCCAAACAGGACGCCCTGCGGCATGCCCACGGGGACGATGGTGGTCCTGGGCACCTCCCCTGACATGTCCCCTTCACGCTCAACGACCGCCACGAGAGCGGTTAGGCGGCAGGTGAGGCCATACTCCAGACTCAGCTTCTCAAGGGCCCGCTTGACCCGAGACGCGCGCCGCCTACCAGTTCCCCGGAGTTCTTCGGGCTCCAGCTGCGTATCCAGATCGGTGATCAGACGTACGCCTTGCAGCATACGTAGCACCTCGCCATGGCTATCCTCCTCCCCTTTGGGCGCCCAAGGCTCTGCTCATGATTTGCCCGTCGTCCCCGCAGCCAAGCGTTGCGCCATGACGACAGCGTGATGACACCGTGAGCATACGTGCGAGATGCGGGACCGTCAATCCGAAATCGCCTGCGGCTGGCCGGGCGCAGGTTTTGCACCATTCCCCGATCCCCTGCCCGGCGTGCCCTGGCGGCTGCAGTGCGCCTCATGCCCAGATGGACCGCATCCGCCAGGCACGGAGCGACCTGAGCCGGCTGTCGGCGCCCTGGGACCGGAACGAGACGCCCACACTGTCCTCGCGAGCCGGATAGACCCGCGTTGCGACACATTGCTTCCCGTTGACGAACACTTCGACGACACTTCTGTCCACGAAAACGCGCAGCGTGAGCGGTTCTCCCGGCTCGATGAGCACGGGCGCCGTTTCGGGCGCACGCGAAAGAACGTCCGGTGCGCAGGAGGAATACGAAGAGTCGATCGTGATCAGGCTTTGCCGGCCTCCTACGCCGCGTCCCCGATCTGCGAAGCCGCGATCCCTGGAAAAAGCGATTCGCGTGTGCTCTTCCTTCCCCGGCGAGCGCAGGACGTTCATCTCCACCATCGGCACTTCCGTGGGGTCGATTTCGGCAATGAGCTCCATCGCGTTACCCCGAAGGGAGTCGATCACGACCTCCTGATTCGCCGGGAGCCCGATCGCATCGAACCACTGAGGGTCTTCCCGGAGTGATTCAACGTACGCCACCGGCTCGATGGACAAGTCGTCCCCCCGAACCGTCAGACGCCGGGGCAGCGTCATGATCTGGTTCCAGCCCTCGGTCGGCTTTCCATGATTCATGTTGAAGATCACGATGACGCCGTCCTTGCCGTCAGGTGTGGCGGACGGTGCGTGGACGCCCGACGGCGACGCCGGCCCGAAGTTGAGCTTCCCACCGTGGGTCACGACGAACTTGTCACGCTCCGTGTCGTAGTCCCCCAACAGGTACTGGCCGCCGCTCATATGGCTGAAGAAGAGCAGGATGTGCCGATCGGCTATCGGCCAGAAGTAGGGGCACGCGCCGTCGTCGCCGACCAGCGTATACCTGTCGTCTTCGACGAAGAAATGCACGTCCTCCCAGTGCTCGAGATCGTCCGAGCGCAGCAGAAAGTCGGCGCGCACCGGTTTACCAGCCGGTCCCTCCGGCTTACTCCCCGCCGAGAGCGAATAGTAAGTCCCGTCCTTCCTCCAGATGCACGGGTCGAAGACCCGATAGGGCCGATCCGAACCATCGGGCGCTTTGATCGGGATGACGGCTTTGCCTGCGATCTTATCCCAGTTCAGCAGAAGCGGGTCACTTGACACGGCGACCATGTTGCCGACCCCTACCCCGTGGTACATGGCGATCACCCGGTCTGCTTCCACGAGCGTGGCGCCGGAGAAGCATTTCTCTTCGGGATCGGGGTAAATGCAGTAAGGAAGGTCCCTCCAGTGAATCAGATTCTCCGACACCGCGTGGCCCCAGTGCGGCCTTGGGTCCTCCGGAGGGTACCCCTGGTAGAACAGGTGCCAGCGCCCGTGCCAGCAGCAGAGGCCGTTGGGGTCGTTCAGCCGCCCTTCTGGATTCACGTAATGGTAGATCGGTCGGAGGGAGTCTCCGGCGTACGCCCTGCGCGACTCAATCAGCCGCTGCATCAGCGGGTTCGCCGCGAGCGCTACTTCCTGCTCTTGCAGGGTGTCCGGAAACGTGTACTTGGGCACCCGTGAAGTGTAGTCCGCCATGTCTCCCTCCCACATCGATCCTGCACATACTGGGCTCTGGTTGGGACATCCGAGCCAACCTGCCGCAGTGTATCGGTCCATACG